>VFJY01000159.1 GCA_009885825.1 Rhodobiaceae bacterium
CACAGCGCCGGGACCGGATGGCCTGCAATCCAGCCCAATACCTGGTTGATCGGTCCAAAGCGATTGTCAAACAGCAGCCGCCATGTGGCGCCTGCGACAACGGGCGAAATAATTGTCGGTAACACCAGCAGCGAAATGAAAATCTGCCTGCCTGGCATTTTCTCCAGAAACAAATAGGCCATCGCCAACCCAAGCAGCAATTCAACGGGAAGCGCAATCAATGTGATCAAAGCTGTGTGCAGCAACGACTCCCAAAGGCGCTTGTCCTTGAAAAGCTGGGCGTAGTTATGGAGGCCAGCAAAGGAAGTATCCGTATCCATCATGTCAATCCGCATGAAACTCACCACCAGCGAGTAAATCAGCGGAAAAAGACCAATCAGCAGCAACAGGAATACCGCAGGCGTAAGCAGCCAGTATCGGAAATTTCTATCAGGGTGAATGGCGATAGCGGTCATGGGCCTGCGATCTGTTCAAGAGCATTCCTTCCCCCGCGAGGGGGAAGGAAGATTTATCTCTTGTCTTATTTCGGATAGGCGCCAGATTTCGAGGCCCAGCCGGCGTAAACTGCCTTCTGCTGGTCAACGCCGATCTTTTCGGTAATGGCATCCCATTCAGCAGCTGCCGCATCGGCAATAGTTTTTGGATCTTCGCCAGCCCAGAGCTTCGATATCATCTGGCGCAGCACTTCTTCATATTTGTCGGTTTGAAGCAGAGAGAGGTCCAGCAAGCCGGAATTTGCGCCAGCCTGCAGGGCAGCCAGATAATCCTTAGCATCGGGCCACTTGGCGAGATACTCAGGACTCGTGAAGTGTGAATCGCGGAATGGATCGCGAAGAGCGTAAGGCAGCTGCACGCGCTGCAAGCTCACATCCTCGCTGTTCAGCCATTGGATGAACAGGTAAGCGGCTTCCTTGTTCTTGGAAGTGGAAGATACTGAAAGCGCAAAGCCTGCGGCAAGCTGGGGGTGACCGCCCGGCGGCAGGGCGTAGCCCACCTTGCCGGCAATCGTCGATTTTGGAACCCAACTCATCACTTCCTGATCGGTGCCATAGCCTGCAGCCCACCGGCCATAGGGTGGCCATGAGATTGTCATTGCTGTTTGGCCCTGCAGGAAGGCTGCAAGGTTTTCAACGAAACCAAACTGTTCAACGCCTGGCGGCATGAACTTGTTCTCTTCGCGCATTTCCGTGAGCACCCGCACCATGGTGTCGGAGTTGATCGTGGCCTTCATCGTGTCAGCGTCAAAGAACTTGCCGCCTTCATTGCGGAAGCGCTCTTGCAACATGAACATGGTGTATGGGGGCTGGCGGAAGAAGGCAGCGCCATAGATACCCTTGTCTTTCAACACTTCGGTGAGCGCAGCCCCCGTCACGTCGAAATCGGCCCAGGTCGTTGGCACAGCCAAATCCTTGCCGGTCTTCGCCTTAAAGGCTTCCTTCACAGCCGCATCCTCGAAGAGATCCTTGCGGTAATACATCAGGAACACGTCGCCATCATCGGGAAAACCGAAGATCTTGCCGTCCACCATCATCTGGTTGTCGCGATAGGTCGGAGCTATCTTTTGCAGTTCTTCGCGGAAGCCAAACTTGTCGACATATGAGTCAAGCGGCTCAAGCGCGCCAGCGTTGGCTAGGTCAGGCATCCAGGCCGGGATGACATTCAGCGCATCATAGGCCCCCGCACCCGACTTGTAATCCTGCATGATCTTGGTGAACATTTCAGCGGTTGAAACTTCAACCACCTTTACGTCAATGCCAGTCAGCTCTTTCCATTTTGGTCCTGAGAAATTCAGAGGATCAAGCGCTTGCAGGCCTGCTTCCCAAACGATGGTAATCGTCTGGCCCTTGTACTGTTGGGCTTCCTTCACTGCCCGTTCGGCTGCGCTTTCGGCCCATGCTGGTTGGGCAAGCGAAACCGCAAACGTCGCGGCCATGCCAATCCAGCCTAACTTTCGTCTTGTAACCATCACATCCTCCCAAGGTTTGAGCGGCTGCATGACGCGGCCACTCGTTCATCCCTGCTTGTTTGCGGGGAATTCTTATGAACCAAACTGTTTGCCGTAAGCCTCCAGCTTAGCCTTAAAATGCGAACTTTCAAGCACCTGCCTGTTCACCACGCCGCGCGGAATCCTGCCATGCTGTATCTCCAATACGGCTGCAATATCGGCAGCCCCATTTCCTGCAAAGCATTGATCCGTCCAGCACAGCGCGTGGGGTGCCACAATAATGGTATCGAGCTTCAAAAGCGGGTCATTGGGGTCCGGCGGTTCCACTTCAAATACATCAAGCCCCGCACCGGCGATCCGTCCCGCCGCAAGGACTTCCGTCAGTGCCTTCTGGTCAACAATTAGCCCGCGGGCCGTGTTGATGAAGTAAGCCGTCTTTTTCATGAGCGCCAAACGCTTGGCATTGACCAGGTGATGGGTGTCATCCGTAAGCGGGCAGTTGATGGTGAGGATGTCAGATCGCGCAAATACGTCCTCGAGGCCCACCAACTCAATGCCCAATTCCTTTGCCACCTTTGCATCGGCATAGGGATCATGCGCAATGAATTTCATGTCAAAGGGCCTGGCCAGTCGGAAAAGCTCCGCGCCGATATTGCCAATGCCGACGGAGCCTAGCGTTTTGCCAACAAGGCCAACACCCATATGATCCCCCCGCGCGGCAAATCCGGGCGGCCCCAGCCTCGCAAGCCGGTCCTTAACCATCATCTTGCCGGTGAGTGCCAGCATGAGGGTGATGATCGATACCGCAACCGGCCGCCGCACACCATCAGGCGTGATGCAAAGCGCGATATCCGCTGCCGTGCAGGCGGGCACATCAACCGTGTCATAGCCCACGCCAAACCGGGCAACCACCGAAAGCCTGCCACTCTTCGGGACGCTGGTCGGCGCAAAGCGATGGGCCAGCAATATCAGCGCATCAAAATCCTCAAGCTGATCGGTCCGCAATGGATTGGCTGATTCAAGAAAAGCCATTTCCACATTCGGGGCGTTCTCCAACGGCGCCAAATCAAAGTCCGGAAACACCGGAGCTCCATCGACCTTCTTGAAATCGCCGGAAAGCGCTACGCGGAACCTGGCGCTCATGCCTTGCAACCCTCTCGCAGCTTCCCGATGGCCTGCGTCAGCGCATCCCGTAAAACCCAAACATCGCCGGAATAACAGCAGAAATCAAACCCCTGCTTGTAGAGAGCAATCCCCAGATCAGTTGTCGGCACCAAGCGCCCAAGCGACTTGCCATGCTTCTTGGTGGCAGCCGCAGTCCTCGCAATCGCATCCAGAAATTTGGGGCTGTCAAACTCACCGGGAATGCCGAGCGAAACCGAAAGGTCAAAATGGCCAACCCATAGGCAATCCACCCCTTCCACCGCCGCTATGGAATCAGCGTTCTCAGCGCCTTCAGCCGTTTCAATCTGGCAGAAAAGCGTCGTGCGTTCATTGGCGCCAGCCAGTTTCTCTGGCACTGATCCGCCGCTATAATTGTCATGTGCAACGCCCAAGGCCACACCGCGCTTGCCCATCGGGAAATACTTCATGCACTCCACGATGGCCTTGGCTTCCTTGGCATTGCCCACCATCGGGATCATGATGCCCTCAGCGCCCATGTCGCAGGCGCGCGCAATATGATGGTATTCCTTGGAGGGAACCCGCACAATTGGGGCCACATCAGCCGCCTCGAAATAGCGGATGGCGCTTTTCACGGTTTCAAAGCCAAAGCCCGAATGTTCAAGATCGAAGAGCGCGAAATCGCATCCTGCTGCCTTCATGATATGGCCAATGCCGGGCGTGGCAAATTCAACAATGAAGTGGCCAAGCTTGGCCTCTTTGCTGCGCGTCATGACTTTCAGGCGATTACTGGCCACCGACTCTCCTTTTCATTTTGCGGCTCGCGACCCTTCGCAAGCCAAATCATACACGGCTGCTTTTTTGACCAGAACCAGCGGTGCGCTTTCGCGGTTGAAGACATCGTAGTGCGGCGTCTTGAGGTGGGCGTTAAACGCCGCGCGGTTATCATAGATTTCATAGAGGAAAACCTGATCGATCGAATTTTCCGGCGCCAGCACGTCAAATCTCTGGCATCCCGGCTCGGCGGCACAGGACCCCCTGGCGTTGTTGTCAATAAGTTTGCGAAACGCAGCCATGGCTCCGGGTTGCAGCGTGAATTCAACTGTTACAGCAAACAAACCCACGTCGCCACCATGCCAGAAATTCCAATTGTATTACAATATTGCGGCAGTGGTATCCGGCTGTCAACTGCGATCGAGAAGCCGTTCCAGGTGATGTGTCACGATTCCAAATTGCGCCTTGGTCGCAGCTATTGACTCGCGAAGTTTTTCAACATCCTCAGGCCGTCGGTCGCTGGCCTGTCGAGAGGCCACAATCATTACATTTTTTGGGGTATGCGCATCCGAGACGAATTCAAACAGCTTGGTTTTGTAACCCTGCAATTCCAGCAATTCCGCCCGAAGTCCATCAGTTACCATCTCGGCCATGCGGTCCACGTAGGTGCCATGCCTCATGAGAACATCGAGTGAATGGGTGCCACTTCCCCCCTCCATCTCGCGGCGGATTTGCTTGTGGCAGCAGGGGGCCACGACAATCAGAGAAGCCTTCGCCCGAATGGCCTTGTTGATCGCGTCGTCTGTCGCCGTGTCGCAGGCGTGCAACGCAATAACGATATCGGCTCCGGCGCAATCATGCTTTGCGATTGACCCCTGAACGAAGCGCAGGTTCTTGAAATCTTCTGCCCGCGCGATATCGTTGCACAGCGCCACCAAATCCTCGCGCTGCTCCACGCCCACAACGTCCACATCCAACTTGAGCGAATTGGCCAAATGGTCATACAGCGCAAACGTGAGGTAGCCTTTGCCAGCGCCCATATCGACAATGCGCAATTTCTTGCCGCTGTCGGACTGCTTGATAAGGCCATCCAGAACCTCGACATACTTGTTGATCTGGCGAAACTTGTCCTGCGAATTCTTATGCACCTTGCCTTGCGCATCGGTGACGCCAAGCCGGTTCAGATAGGTCCTGCCAGCGCTTTCAATGAATCTTTGCTTGGCTCGATTGTGCGATAGTTCCGGCAGTCGTTTTTGACTGGCAGGCGCGCGCGATAGCTTAAAACCCGCCTCCCGTCTGGCAAGCGATATGTCGGCTGCCAAAGTATAGAGCCGACCACTATTAATCTTGCCATTCAGTAGTTCACTGATGAGTGCCGCACTCTCCTCCAGCCCATAATTCTTCACCACGTCGCGCGTGCGGTAATGATAGGTGAAGCTGAGCTTTAGCGCTTCCTTCACCAGAATGGGCCGCACGTCGACTGCCTTCAAATCACCAGCGGCAGCGGTGGGTTTGGCAAGCGCAAGTTTTACAAACTTGCCAGCGCTTACAGCATCACGAAAAGCGGCAAGCCATTGGGTGAGGGCATCATCCTGGTCCATTTCATGAAACCCAATAAGGGTTCCGGCATCTTGAAACAAGCGCCCAAGTTTAGCTCACCAGCAGCAATACCCGCCATCGGCCAGCACAATCGACCCCGTCATCAGGCTTGCCGCATCCGACGCCAAAAAATGCACCACTGAGGCGATCTCGTCGGGCTGGCCGACGCGGCCCATGGGGGTCATTTCCAGCCACACCTTGTACATGTCGGGAGATTGGGTCATGCCAAACGCGGTCAGTGGTGTTTCAATGTAAGTTGGCGCCACCGCATTGACGCGCACACCTCGCGCGCCCCATTCCGCCGCGAGTGAGCGTGTGAGGTGATGAACGGCGGCCTTGGACGCGTTGTAGAAGGATTGCGGTTGCGGCTTGTTGACGATGAAACCAGACATGGAGCCGATGTTCACAATCGAACCCTTGCCCTGCTTCAGCATGGCGGCGCCAAAGGCCCGGCAGCACCAGAAAAGACCATCAACATTCACATCCATATGATGACGCCAATGATCATCGCTGGTGTCTTCAGCTCTCACATCGCTGCGCGCAACACCCGCATTGTTCACCAGAATATCCACACGGCCATGGGCCTTGATGATGTCGGCGCAAACCGCATCCACTTCCTTTGACTTCGTGACATCAAGCGTGACGCCATGGGCGTCGATCTTCAGCTTGCGCAATTCGGCAACGGCAGTGTCTATGCGTTCCGGCATGAAATCGGCAACGATGACTTTTGCACCTGCTTCGCCTAGCGCTCTTGCACAGGCGGCGCCAATGCCCTGTCCCGCGCCCGTTACGACCGCAACCTGTCCATTCAGTCTCAATTTTTCCAAATACATTTTCACTCCCTCAACTCATCCATTGTCCGCCGTCGACGTTGTATGTCTGGGCGACGATATAATTGCTTTCTTCAGACGCCAGAAAAATCGCCATTCCGACGAGATCTTCCGCGGTGCCCATGCGTCCATAGGGAACGCCGGCGGCCACCTGTCTTTTCTTTTCCCCAATGGGCAAGTTTTCGTACTTGGCGAAGAGCGCATCCACGCCTGCCCAATGCTCACCATCTACGACACCAGGGGCGATGGCGTTGACATTGATGCCGTGCTTGATGAGATCAAGACCAGCTGATTGGGTGAGACTGATGACTGTGGCTTTGGTGGCGCAGTAAACAGCCACCAATGCCTCGCCGCGGCGCCCGGCCTGGCTTGCCATATTGATGATCTTGCCCTTGCGCTTATGTTTGATCATGGAGCGGGCAACGGCTTGCATGGTGAAAAACGCTCCCGCGACATTGATGCTGAACAGGCGATCATAGCTGGCACGGGTAATTTCCACGATGGGGGCCATATCAAACAAGGCGGCATTGTTCACCAGAATATCAATAGCGCCGCAGCGCTTTTCCATTTCGGCAATGGCGCTGTCGATTGAAGACTGGTCAGTCACGTCGAGACGAACCGCAAACGCGGATGGCCCAATGGCTGCAGCTGTCTGCTCGGCCCGCGCCATGTCAATATCGGCGATGGCAACGGTTGCCCCTTCGCGTGCATAGGCCCCGGCAAAGGCTGCACCAATGCCACGCGCCGCACCAGTGATGATGGCAACTTTGCCCTTCAACCTCATTTGCGAATGGCCTTTCCATCCTTGTCAAAGCGATGAATGCGGCTGGGTTCCGGCGTCAGGAATATCTTGGCACCCGATGCAACCTCATATTCACCTTCGGCGCGCACCGTCATCATGCCACAAAGGCCGGCGTCGACATGCAGGAATGTGTCGGCGCCGAGATGCTCGGCCAGCCTGATTGTCGCGGGCCATGTGCCGGCCTCTCGCGAAATGTCGAGATGCTCCGGGCGAATGCCGATTGTTGCGCACTTGTAGGGTGCCGCTGGCGCTCCATCCATCAGGTTCATTTTTGGCGAGCCGATGAAGCCCGCCACAAACAGCGAATCCGGATGGTTGTAGAGTTCGAGCGGCGTGCCAACCTGCTCTATGTTTCCCCGGTTCAGAACAACAATGCGATCCGCCATGGTCATGGCTTCAACCTGGTCGTGGGTCACGTAGATCATCGTGGCTCCCAGATCCTTGTGCATCTGCATGATTTCAAGCCGCATGTTGACGCGTAGCGCAGCATCGAGGTTCGACAATGGCTCGTCGAACAGGAAGCCCTCGGGATTGCGCACGATGGCGCGCCCGATAGCGACGCGCTGACGTTGGCCGCCGGACAATTGCCGTGGCTTGCGGTCAAGATATTCGGTGAGATTGAGCGTGGCGGCGGCCTTGGCGACTTTGGCGGCAATCTCGTCCTTTGGCATGCCGGCCATTTTCAAACCGAAGGAAATATTGCCCCGCACACTCATATGGGGATAGAGCGCATAGGACTGGAACACCATGGAGAGGCCGCGCTTTGAAGGCGCTTCTTCCGTCATGTTCTTGCCGTCGATGAGAATTGAGCCGGATGTCAGGTCTTCCAGGCCTGCGATCATGCGCAGAAGCGTGGACTTGCCGCAGCCCGAGGGGCCGACAAACACCACGAACTCACCGTCCTTGATGTCGAGATCAACGCCCGGAATGATGATGGCATCGCCAAACGCCTTGCGTGCTTTTACGAGAGAGATCGTGCCCATGCTATTTCACCGCTCCGAATGTGAGACCGCGTACAAGTTGTTTTTGCGCAAACCAGCCGAGCACCAGAATGGGCGCTATGGCCATGGTTGATGCGGCAGAAAGCTTGGCCCAGAACAGGCCTTCGGGGCTTGAATAGGAAGCAATGAATTGCGTGAGGGGGGCCGCATCCTTGGTGGTGAGCGCCAATGTCCAGAAGGCTTCGTTCCAGGCGAGAATGATGTTGAGCAACAGGGTGGATGCAATGCCCGGAATTGCCATGGGTGTCAGGACATAGAGAAGCTCCTTGCCGAGCGAGGCGCCATCCATGCGGGAGGCTTCGAGGATTTCGCCCGGGATTTCCTTGAAATAAGTGTAGAGCATCCAGATAATGATAGGCAAGTTGAGCAACATCAAGACTGTGATGATGCCGCCGCGTGTATCCAGAAGGCCGAAATCCCGAAAGATCAGATAGAGTGGAATGAGCGCGCCTACCGGCGGCATCATCTTGGTGGAAAGCATCCACATCAAAAGGTCTTTGGTTCGTTTGCCCGGCGCAAAAGCCATGGCCCAGGCGGAAGGAATGGCAATAACCAGGGCGAAGAGAGTTGATCCCAGCGCCAGCAATATCGAATTCATTGCGAACAGGAGATAGTTGGAGCGCTCCTGCACAACAGCATAGTTCTCGGTTGTCCACGCAAAGAACAGGAATTTGGGCGGCAATTCAATGGCTTCACCCTCGGATTTGAAGCTGGTGAGGATGGTCCACAGGATGGGAAAGAAGATCAGCAGGCCAATCGACCAGGCCAAGACCGTTACAATCAGCTTGCGTCGCTTTGAAACTGCGCGGGCCATGGCTCAAGCCTCCAGGTTCTTGCCAATCATCCGCATCAGGAAGAAGGCAACGATGTTGGCGAGGATAACGGCTATGATGCCGCCGGCGGAAGCGCCGCCGATGTCATTCGAAATCAGCCCGTACTGATAAACAAGGAACGGCAGGTTGCCAGCCCGTCCACCAGTGCCGGTCACATAGATTTCGGCAAAAACGTTGAGCAGGAAAATTGTTTCAATCAGGATAACCACGGTCATTGGGCGTATCAGGTGCGGCAGCACAATGTACCAGAAATATGACAGGGGCGGCGTGCCATCCATTTCGGCCGCTTCTTTCTGCTCTTCATCCAGAGACTGCAGTGAAGTCAGCAATATCAGCGTTGCAAATGGCACCCATTGCCAGGCCACCATGATGACAACCGCTGTCATGGGGGCGTGGGCGAACCAATCGATCGGTTGAAGACCCACGAGCTTGAAGAGGTAGGCAAGGAATCCGGAAACCGGATTCATCATCATGTTTTTCCAGACCAGCGCGCTCACCGTTGGCATGACGAGAAATGGCGCAATCATCATGATGCGCACGAAACCCCTTCCATAAAAGGCCTGGTCCAGCAGCAAAGCGAGAAGTGTTCCACCGGCGACGCTGATGCCGAGCACCCAGCCCACGAGGATCAGGGAGTTGCCCATGGCCTTGAAAAAGGCGGGGTCAGTCAGAAAATATGTGTAGTTGCTGAAGCCTGCCAGGCAGCGGTTTTCAGCATCGAACAATTGGCCGGGGTGCATCAGCGAGCAGGCGATGTTAGGATCAAGTAGATTGTAGCGTAGGAACGAGAAATAGATGGTCATCGCCAGTGGGACGATCATCCACACGAAGAGGGCGAACACAGACGGGGCAACGGCTAATTTTCCGAGCGCGCGAGTTTGCTGCGTGGCCATGATGAACACCCACTATCCTATAACATTGAATCTCCGGATATGGCTGCCCGGTTTGCACCGGACAGCCCAGTTTTATGGGAGTTTCTTACTTGATATAGCCAGCCTTGGTCATTTCGCGGGTCACTGCGTCTTGCGCTTCGGCAAGGGCGGCATCTGCGGTCTTTTCGCCAGCCAAAGCGGCAGAGAAGATTTGGCCAGTTGTGGTGGCGATGCCTGCGAACTCGGGGATGGCAACAAACTGCACACCAACGTAAGGAACCGGCTTCACAGTCGGATTGCTTGGGTCGGCAGAGTTGATGGAATCCAGTGTCATCTTGGCAAATGGAACCTTGGCATATTCAGGGTTCGCGTAAAGCGAAGTGCGCGTGCCCGGAGGTACGTTGGCCCAGCCTTCTTTCGAGGCGACGAGTTCGGTGTAGCGCTTGGATGTTGCCCATCCGATGAACTTCTGGGCAGCGTCATTCTTCTGGGTGCCAGCCGGAATTGCGAGCGACCATGCCCACAGCCAGTTGCCACGCTTGCCGAGGCCGTTGTCGGGAGCGAGCGCAAAGCCCACCTTGTCAGCAACCTTGGAATCCTTCGGGTTGGTTACGAAGGAAGCCGCAACCGTGGCATCAATCCACATGCCGCATTTGCCCGAATTGAACAGCGCCAGATTTTCGTTGAAACCGTTAGACGATGCGCCTGGAGGTCCAGCGTCAGCCATCAGGCTGAGATAGAAATCCAGTGTGGCTTTCCATTCTGGCTGGTCGAACTGGGGCTTCCAGTTCTCGTCAAACCAGCGTGCGCCGAACGAGTTCGACATGGCGGTCAGGAAAGCCATGTTTTCACCCCAGCCTGCCTTGCCGCGCAGGCATACGCCATAGGTTTCAGCGGCCTTGTCGGTCATGGCGCGGGCGGCCTGGCCGATGAATTCCCAAGTCGGAGCGTCTGGCATCTTGAGGCCCGCTTTTTCAATCAAGTCGGTGCGGTACATGACCATTGAGCTCTCGCCATAAAATGGCGCAGCCATGAGCTTGCCATCGACGGAAAGACCGCCCGACATGGCTGGCAGCAAGTCTGCGGGATCATCAACGCCGGTCAATGGAACCAGCCAGCCCTTTTTGCCCCAGATCGGAACTTCATAGGTGCCGATGGTGAGAACATCGAACTGGCCGCCTTTTGCAGCGATGTCTGTCGTCACTTTTTCGCGCAGCACGTTTTCTTCAAGGGTGACCCATTCAAGTGTGATGTCCGGGTTATCCTTGGTGAAGTCTTCGGTCAGACCCTGCATGCGGATCATGTCGCCGTTGTTCACGGTGGCAATCGTCAGTTTCGTTTCTGCAAGTGCGGTTGAGGCAAGTGCAGCAAGCATCATGGCGCCAAGAACGCCGGTGTAGACGCGTTTCATTATATTCCTCCCAAATGCATTATTGAGCTTTTGCCAATGTAGCGGGCATATACTCATATTCTAATCGAGGGATGTCAAGAGCAATTCGCTTGTGCAATGCAACAATTACGTCAGCAGCAACCCTGCCATTGTTTCATTGGTGATAATTCCATTGATCAGCTTGCCAGCCAAAGCGCCTCTCACGGCGCGCAGCCTTGACGTCGCCATTGCGACGCCGATAACGCGGCGCTTGGCGGGCTGGTCCAAGGGAACGCTCACCACGCGGTCATTGGTCAGGCCATCGATCAACTGGCCCTTGTCGTCATAGGCCCAGCCCACAATCTCGCCCGCCGCGCCCGCCTTCACCAGGGCCCGCATTTCCTCGGGCTTGACGAACCCGTCGCGCACCAGCGCCGCGTCATCGCCAATAGTTCCAACCCCCACAAAATTCACATCTGCCTGCTTCGCCAATTCAACGACATTCCGCACCGGCTTCTGCCCCAGTAGCAGGGCCTTGTCCTGGACAGTCGTCGCAATAACCGGCAGGGGCATGGGATAGTGCGGCGCTTTCACCACATCGGCCACCCGGCTCACTACATCATAAAGCGAGGCTGATCCATCCGATGCGATATTGCCAACCAGCGATACAATCTTGTGTTGCGGACAATCCATCGGTGTCAGTTGATCGGCCATGGCCCGCAGCATCCGGCCCGTTCCCATCGCCACAATCACCGGGTGTTGCGAAACCAGATAGCGCTCCAGCTCCGCCGCCGCCGCTTGCGCCACGCCATGTGAAACAGAATCCGATTCCGGATCGCTCGGCACCACTTCGCAAAAATCTATTTTGAAAGCTTCTTTCAGGCGCTCGGAAAGCTGCAGGCAGTTTGCTATGGGATGATCGAGCCTGACCTTGATCAGTTTGGCGCTGATCGAAAGCGAAACCAGCCGCTGCGCCGTTTGCCGCGAAACGCCCAGCTTTCTGGCGATTTCATCCTGAGTGTTGCCCGCGATGTAATAGAGCCAGCCAGCGCGCGCCGCGTCATCCAGCCTGGTGTTCTCCAGTTCGATATTTCGCACCATGATGGCGCCCCAGGTCCCTCGTTTATGACAAGCGCCTGAGTTCAGGCGCCGCCTCGAAAAACCTATCCATACGATCAAATGTGCGATCCACCAAATGGCTTGATCCCGTATGGTTATAACCGTGCTGAAAATGGCTGCCGCCGGTGAACTGCCAAACGGTCATTCCCGCCGCATGGGCCGCTGCAATTCCGGTGGCGCTGTCTTCAATCACCAGGCATTGCGCCGGGGCGACACCCATGGCCTCGGCAGTATGCAGAAATATATCCGGCGCAGGCTTTCCGCGCGCAACCATGGACGTTGCAAACACCCGGTCCGTGAACCGCCAGGCCAGCGCCGTAACCTCCAGAGATTGCCTGACACGAATGAGACTGCTGCCCGTCGCCAGACAGCAAGGAACAGAAAGCTCATCCAGGACATTCTCAATAGATGGCGTGGGCTTGAGATCAGTGCTGAACTTATTGAGCAGGCGTATGCGGTAATCGGCCTCAAAAGTCTCCGGAATGCCGGCGCCATGCGCTTTCGCATACCGCGCGGCCACTTCCGGAAAACTGTGCCCAAGGAAATTCTCGAACACAAATGCCAAGTCTATCGTTACGCCAATGCCGGCGAATGTCTCGACCAGAACCTGCGCGCTCAGGTGCTCGCTATCAACAAGCACGCCATCGCAATCAAAAATGACCAGTGAAAACTTCCCCAACTCACCCAAATCCAGCAAAACATCAGTCGCGCGAATGAATGAAAGCGTTTAGCGCATCCGTGTTACGCTGTAACCCCTACGATCAAATTATGATGAAACGCCAGGCTTTCTCTTGAACTTCGGATGCCGCAGCGGGTTTTAACCGGCGGCTTTAATCAATCCGGGCCCGTCAAGCACCGCAACCGTACTTTTGTAGGCGGCCTCAAGATGCTCGCGCATGGCCCGCCGGGCCTTTTCCGGGTTGCCGCTGTTGAGCGCTTTGATGATTGCGCGGTGATGCGCCAGGGTTGCCTCGCCTTCGCCAGCGCGCGGCACCATCAAATGGCGGCAGCGGTCAAGCTGCGCCTTGGAAATTTCCACCGTTCGCCAAAGCCTGGTGAGATTGCTGATGGCCGCGATGTAACTGTGAAAATCATCGTCGCGTTCAATCGCTTCGACATATTTTTTGCGCGTCAGTGCCCGCGCGTGGAGCACGAGAATATCCTCCAGCTTTTCGGTGTGCGCCTGGGTCATGCGGGGTGCTGCTTGCGCCGCGCTCTCCGCCTCAAGCGCCCGCCTGATGAGAAAGGCTTCTTCGATTTCGCTTCTGTCAATGCGCGCCGCCCGGGTGCCCGATTGCGCGACGACCTCCACCAGGTTTTCATCGCTGAGCTTCTTCACAGCCTCGCGCACTGGTGTGCGTGAAATCTCGAGTTGGACCGCAATCGCCTTCTCATCAATCACGTCGCCGGGTTTTATGGCGCCCGTCAGAATCATGCGCCGCACCAGCGGATATATCTGGTCGCGCATGGGCCGTGAGCGGTCAAGCCGCGACCGGGAAAAATTGAAACTCATGCTGTCATACTAATATAACAGTTGTGGACAGCAAGCCAAATTTTTGATTAACATGGGTCAACAAAAATAGTATCGAGGGAGAGCCCATGGCCGGCGCGAATAATTTTCCAAAACTGCACAATGCCATGTGGCCGGGCCTGGTGGGCAAGGGTGCGGATTCGGAACCGGGAATTGATCTCGACACGCTGATCGACCTGACGGCCAAGGCCGACGTCAATGGCGTCAAATTTGACGGCATAGATATTTTTCACGTGGGCCCCCACACCAACATCGATGCCACTGACGACGAGATCCAGCGGCTGGCGGAAAAAGTGCAGTCGCGCGGCCTCGTCATTGGCTCGATCGTAGCCCCCGTCTGGCCGCCAGTTGGCGGCGGTTCAGCCATGGGCTCTCCCGCTGATCGCAAGAAATTTGTCGAAAACGTCAAGAAGTCCTGCAAGCTTGGAAAAAGGCTGCGCGATCTCGGTGTCCGGAACTACGGCGTTATCAGGATTGACTCCGCCTCAAGCCCCGGCGAGTGGTCGAAAGACCCCGCAGGCAACACCAAAAAAATTGCCAAGACGTTCCGCGAAGCCTGCAATGTTGCGGCGGACTTCGGCGAACGCCTGGCCGCCGAGGGCGAAATCTGCTGGGGCGGCATGCATTCCTGGAAAGCCATGATCGACACACTGGAAGAAACAGACCGTCCCCAAACCATCGGCTTTCAGGCGGACATGGCCCACACGCTTCTCTACACCATGGGCTATAACGCGCCGAAAGCCCGTTTGCTGCCTGCTAAATTTGACTGGAAAAGCAAAAAAACCCTCGACGAAGCGCTAAAGAAAATGACCGATGCGCTGAGACCCTGGACCATTGATTTCCACGTGGCCCAGAACGACGGCACGGTGAAGGGCCTCGGCTATCACGACAAAACGGGCCGCCACTGCATGGTGACGGACAAGAACGGCAAGCTCGACATTCCAAAACACGCCGGCTACTGGCTGCGCGACGGCAATGGCGATTTGACCAAGGCCTTCCGTCATATCTGCTGGGATGGCTGCATGTTCCCCAATGAGGTGATGTTGAAGCAGCAGACCTGGAACGACATTCTGGCCACCTTGATCAAGGTGCGCGACAAGCACGGTTGGCAGGCCTGAGATGGCGAAGAACCCCCTCAACGTCGGCATGGTCGGTTACGGCTTCATGGGGCGCACCCACTCGAACGCGTTTTCACAAGTCGGCCACTTCTTTGACATCCCGTACAAGCCCGTTTTGAAGGCGGTCTGCGCCAGGGACGCAGGCAAGGTCAAGGCTTTCGCCGAACAGTGGGGCTATGAATCCATCGAAACCGATTGGCGCAAACTGGTTGAACGCAAAGACATCGACATCATCGATATTGCCAGCCCCAACGACACCCATCTTGAGATAGCCGTCGCTGCTGCTAAGGCGGGCAAGATGGTGATGTGCGAAAAACCCTTGGGCCGCAGTGCAAAAGAATCCATTCAGATGGTGGAGGCCGTTGAAAAAGCCAAAGTGCCAAACATGGTCTGGTATAATTACCGCCGTGTGCCAGCCGTCATGCTCGCTAAGCAATTGATCGACGAAGGCAAGCTTGGCAAGATTTTCCACTACCGCGCCAAATTCCTGCAGGATTGGACAATTTCCAAAGACTTGCCACAAGGAGGGCAGGGCCTCTGGCGTCTTGATGTTGGCGTGGCCGGAAGCGGCGTCACCGGCGATCTCCTCGCCCACTGCATCGATACCGCCATGTGGTTGAACGGCGGCATTGCCAAAGTCTCCGGCATGACGGAAACCTTCATCAAGGAGCGCCACCACAACATAACAGGAAAAACCGAACCCGTTGGCATCGACGATGCCAGCCTGTTCCTCGCCCGCTTCGCCAATGGTTCACTGGCGAGTTTCGAGGCTACACGCTATGCGCGAGGCCACAAGGCGCTCTACACGTTCGAAATCAATGGCGAAAATGCCTCGATCGCGTGGGATTTGCATGACCTGCACCGGTTGCAGTATTTCGACCACCGCGATGAAGGCAAAACCCGCGGTTGGCGCAACCTTCACATTACCGACAGTGATCACCCCTATATGGGCAAATGGTGGGTGCCTGGACTGCAGATAGGTTACGAACACACGTTCATCCACCAGGTCGCCGATTTCCTCGAAGCCACCGGAGCGGGCAAAGCCGCCGCCCCCACGTTCCGCGAGGCGATGGCAACCGATCTCGTAACCGATGCGGTTCTCAAATCCGCCAGGTCCGGCCAATGGGAGCTTGCAAATTGAAAAGGACAAGGTAGTCTCGACCAAAAAAATAAGGGCGATCAGGGAGCAGGAATGGCCAAGGCCGAAAAACTGGCATTGCGATTGTCTAGGATTTCCAAATCCTATGGCAGCGTGCGCGCGCTTGAGAACCTCTCTTTTGATGTGGCAGCCGGCAGGTTCTTTGTTCTTTTTGGTCCAAGCTCGGTTGGCAAGACAACGACACTGCGCACCATCGCAGGCCTGGTGCGGCCCGATTCAGGCCGTGTGGAAATTGATGGTCTTGACATGACTGACAAGCCCATCGCCGGTCGTGGCGTATCCATGGTGTTCCAGTCTTTTGCCCTTTATCCCCATCTCACCGTGTTCGAAAATCTCGCCTATCCCTTGCGCGAGGAAAAGGTCGGTTCCGGGGAAATC
>VFJY01000169.1 GCA_009885825.1 Rhodobiaceae bacterium
GCGGCTCATAGCGCACAACAACCAACACTAACTGAACCAAGGGCGTCATTGCCCTTTTCTCTTAACCAGACTGGTACACTTTTACCCCGCCATCTGGCACAATTTGTCTCCGCCATTGACACAGGGTCGAATTGTAAAACGTCCGCTCATTCTGGCAAAGCCGACATTGAGCCTGCGATGCCCGCTTTTTCGGAGAATTGGTCTGCTTGCAGAGGCAAAGCCGACGTGGTTTGACGGTTGCACTTGGTCTCCAGTTGACCCGTTCCGGAAGTACGCTGAATGCGGCGCGGCGCTATGAGTGCACTACGTCGTGTCTACAAAACCCCCCAGTTAATCCCATCACCCCTCACATAACGCACCGGTAAACGTCGAACATCAATGATGTTCGAGAGGCGCGTTATGTCACACCAGTTCAAGCCTAGGGCCGCAAACTTTACTGGATTGGAAAATCCCGGTCCTGCGGTCGCAGTGCAGTCTAGAACACTGCCCAAGGGGGCAGGTCCTGCTGCTTTCCTCACTCCGGGAGAAGCGGCAGCATATCTCCGTGTCTCGAAGGGTTATCTCGCAAAGCTCCGGGTTGAAGGGGGCGGGCCCGTTTTTGTGAGACTTGCAGCACGGGTGATCCTGTATCGCCCCATCGACCTCATGGCTTACGCCGAGAGCCGCTTGCGTTGCTCAACGTCTGACACGGGTGGGGAGGGGAACCATGACTGAGGCCAGACACCGCGCCGGCAAAATTCCCAAGTTTTATACGATCCGGTCCGTCGCCGATGCACTCGAGGTCCACGAGCGCACGGTGCGGCGCTGGATTAAAAAGGGTGATCTCAAAGCGCACTACATGGGCGCGGCCGTGCGCATTAGTGATACCGATCTAAGCGACTTCATCCAATCTTCGCGGCCGAGCTGAACTGATGCATGGTATGTTCAGGAAAGTCTTGATTTTTCAAGGGATTTTAGAACTCTCGGGAATACCCAACAGATGATGACGTCCCATAACTATATGCAGGGTATTCCCGATTATGTTATCCTGTCCGCTACCGCCTTGCCTTGTCCGCCACTGTCCAAATGGAGACTGCAATAATGAAAATTACACCCCGTCTCGGCTTGGCCCAAGGCGTCGCCAAATCCCCAACCATTTCCGAGGTCATTGCTGCCGTCGATGGTCTGGATCGCTTGTCCCCGGGTCGGCGCGGCGATTTGAAGACCGCTTGCCGTAAGGTTGCAAAGATACTTGGTCGGCACCCAGTTGAAATTACGGTGGACATTGCGGAGATGCGAGAGAAACTGGAAACCGTCTTGCCGGCCCACTATGGCATGACCCCGAAGCGCTGGTCCACGATCCGCTCCGACTTCGTTGGCGCCCTGCGACTGACGGGCCTTGCCGAACCCCTTGCCACATCGATGGCTGTTTTGACCTATGGCTGGTCGGCATTTCTGGGGCAAATTCGGAGCCGCGACCACCGCACCAGTCTCTCCCGCTTTGCCCGCTTCTGCAGCCTGCAGGCAGTGGAACCCTCCCAAGTTGAGAATCAGATTCTGGAACAATTCGCAGCGGCCCTATCCGGGGCTTCCCTGGTGCGCAAACCTGGCCATATCCTGCGTAAGACCGCACGGAGCTGGAATGCCTCCAGGGGAGAGGGCCCATCGGCCATCGGTCAGGCCCTCATGGTTCAATCAAACAGACCCCCTGCAAGGCGAGTGCAGTTGTCGGCGCTGCAAGAGAGTTTTCGGCGCGATCTTGGAGCTTGGCTGAATTGGCTGGAGGCGAAGGACCCCTTTGCCCCAAATGCGCGCGACAGGCCGTTGCGCGGCGTTACCATCAAGGGCTATCGCGACAAGGTGATCGCGGCGGTGACGGCAGCGGTTGAAGGAAACATCGAGGTGTCCAGCATTACATCTCTGGCTTACCTCGTAGAGCCGGAAGTTTTCAAAACCATTCTGCGTCGCCGCAATTCGGTTGCGGAGAACAAGCCAAGTCCCCAAGCCCAGGCCATTGCCACAGTCCTCTTGGTCATTGCCAAGACCTGGTGCCAAGCGCCGGATGAACAAGTCAAGCAACTGCGGCTGCTTCGGTCAAAACTTCCCGCTCTTAGGGCCGGCATGGTTGAAAAGAACCGCAAGTTTCTGAATACATTTGAAGACCCGCGCCTCTTCGCGCGGCTGCTTGCTATCCCAGACAAGCTGTGGCTGAGGGCCACGAGCGGGAAGCTCTCGCCCGAGCGAGGTCTGGTTGCGGCCCAGCTCTCACTGCTGATTGACATTGTAACAGTCGTACCGCTGCGGCTCAAAAATCTGTGTTCCTTGAGCTTCGCCAATAATCTCTCGTGGCCTCTTGGTCCGAAAGGCCCGGCCCTGCTCTTCGTCCCTGGCTCCGAAATGAAAAACGGCGAAGACTATCAGGCCGAACTTTCGGCAGACCTCGCGCGGCGGCTGCTGGTCTATCGGGATCAGCTCGCACCATCGGTTCTTGGCAGCGTGCCGCAAGACCTGTTCGTGACGAGGCAGGGTAACCGCAAGTCGATGACGACCATTGCTGTCGAGTTCAAGGCGATTATTGCGCTCGAGCTGGGAATCTCGATGACGCTGCATCAGACCCGCCATTTGGCGGCGAAGGTCTTGCTCGACGCTCACCCGGAAGCTTATCCCCTCGTGCAACAACTGCTGGGCCACCGAAACCTTTCCACCACTGTCAAGACTTATGCGGGTGTAAATACTCGCAGGGCGAGCCGTGAGTATGCGGCAGTGCTCGAAACCATGAAGTCTGCGCCGATCACTCGCGCGTCAGGCCCGGTGCGTGGGCAACTCAAGCTGCCGCGCCAGTTTACCAAAATTGAGGACCAATCGTTGGGAAAACCTGAGCAGCGAAAGCATGAGGATACGTATACATGCGAGCCTGAGCCCCCTGCGAACAGGGAGTAGTTTATGCCTTCCCGCTACAATCCCCGGCCAAAGCGGAAGCTGCGTCATCTGCCCATCAGCGATTGGCCAGTTGGCGATCGCGACTTGTTTAACCGGGCGTTGGCTGCAAAGGTTGATCCATTCGCTGAGGAAAGCGGAAGTGCGCACTTTCGCCCTGCAACCCGCGCAAGTATAATCTATGCTTGGCGGCGCTGGCTGGGTTGGCTCCTGGCTGAAGATCCCTCCGTTCTGGCCGTTGCGCCTGCGCTGCGAATTACGCCGCATCGCATGACGGCATTCTTCGCTCACCTGGGTAAAACAAACCAAACTCGCTCGATTGCCGCAATGGCGCGTTTTCTTTGTTATGGGGCCCAGATCGTCGGCCCGACCATGGACTGGCTGTGGCTCAAAAAAGTCTGTACCAGATTGGAGGGCCAGGCAGGGAGGCGGAAGAACCCACCCATTCCGTTCAACGGCCGACAGCTTCTTGATCTCGGTCTGAAACTCATGGATGGCGCGGTCGCGGAACTTGAGTCAACGATTAGGGCCAAGAATACCGTTCCA
This sequence comes from Rhodobiaceae bacterium, assembly GCA_009885825.1. Lineage (GTDB taxonomy): Bacteria > Pseudomonadota > Alphaproteobacteria > Rhizobiales > Aestuariivirgaceae > Aestuariivirga. The sequence continues at coordinate 3,463 of VFJY01000169.1, forward strand.
CCCAAGCGAATAGCAATCGATCACCGGGACGGACTATTGCTAGCGATCTTGGCCATCTTCCCGCTACGCCGCGGCAACATTGCAAGCCTGGTCATCGGCGAAAGCTTGGTCAAGGTCGGTGACCTTTGGCAAGTCCGGATCTCAGGCGCGTTTGTCAAGAATCAGGAATCTCTTGATGCGACATTGCCGGCGTGGATCGGTAAACGGATCGACGAACACCTCGCATACTTTCGGTCCATGATCTTCGGCTCAAGCCGCCATAACGGTCTCTGGGCCTCAGTCAAGGGTCAACCTGCAGGAGGCGATGCACTGTATGCCGCCTTCACAAGTCGGATAAAAAATCTGACTGGACACCATATCCGTCTCCATGACGTCCGCGCGATTGCCGTCACCACCTGGACGCTTGAGGATCCTGCGGGATCTTCCGCCGCCCGCGATCTCCTCGGCAATCGTGATCCGAGGATCATTCAAGATCATTACAACAGAGCCCAGGCCATCCAAGCCTCTCGTTTGATGGCGCTACTCAAGAAGCAGGTGAGAATGGATGCGAAAGCAAACAAATGATTTTCGAGATGCGCTTACTATGTGCTTACTTTAATTTTAGTTAAGAATTGATCTCTATTCTAAGTTATTGAAATCATTGGCGCGCCCTAAGAGATTCGAACTCCTGACCCCCAGATTCGTAGTCTGGTGCTCTATCCAGCTGAGCTAAGGGCGCGCAATAGTGCAGGAAGTGGCGCTTCCTTAATACGCCCCTGCCGCCAACGCAAGCCTTACCCCGTGGGGCCTAAGCTTTGA
>VFJY01000112.1 GCA_009885825.1 Rhodobiaceae bacterium
GGGGAGGTAGGACTCGAACCTACGAAGGCGAAGCCAGGGGATTTACAGTCCCCCCCCTTTGCCACTCGGGACACTCCCCCGATTCGCTGATGAACAAGCCAAACGCCAAGAAGCCCGAGTTTCGCCCGAGCCCTTAAGTGCCGCGCTGTATGCCGGGGTTAAAGGGCTAAGTCAACGGGGAAAGCAGTGATTATTAATTTGAAGAGACTCAATCTTCCGCGATGTCTTCGTGCCATAGCTCTGGCTTTTCCCTGATGAATTTCTCCATCAAGACCGTGCAATCTGGATCGTCGGCAACGATAACCTCAACACCTTTTGAGCGCAGGAATTCCTCGTTTCCGCCAAAATTCTTGTTCTCGCCGATCACCACGCGGGGAATGCCGAACTGAATGATGGTGCCCGTGCACATCATGCACGGACTGAGCGAGGTGTAGATTGTCATGTCACGGTAAGATTTTTGGCGCCCTGCCCTGCGCAGCGCGTCCATTTCACCATGCGCGATGGGATCACCACCCTGGACCCGCTGGTTGCGCCCCTGCGAAACAAGCTTCTCGCCACGCGCCAGAACCGAACCTATAGGGCACCCCCCTTCCTCAAAACCAGCTCTCGCTTCCTCATAGGCTATTCGCAAAAATTTCCGGTCAGTCGCAGACAACATGGCGTTCACCCCTTCAACTTAATATTTGAGCACATGGGAACTGGAGGCATTGAATGAAAGATAGAGCAGTTGACCGGGCGTGCGCAGAATTCCTTCCAGCGCCCGTTCCTGTGCCTGCACCTTGATCTCAGTCCCGCCAGTCGCTTCAAAAAACAATGTGACCATCGAACCCACAAATTCCTCGGAAATCAAATGGGCGGCAATAACATTTCTTTCCTTGGGCTTGCTCAGCGAAATGGCAACCAGGTCGGCGGCCACGACGAAGCTTACAAAGTCCCCGACTGGCAACTTCCGGTCGACATGCAAAGTGCCCGCCTCTGTATCAATGGCTCCCCGTTTATTGACCCTGCCCGAAAAGATATTGTTGCGGCCAACAAACTCCGCCACGAACCTGTTGGCAGGTGTCCGGTAGATGTCGCGCGGGGTGCCGATTTGTGAAATTTCGCCTTTGGACATGATGACCACGCGATCTGCCATGGCAAAAGCTTCCGACTGCGAATGGGTGACGTAAACAAACGTGATGCCAAGCTCGCGCTGCAGCTTGGTCAGGACTGCCTGCATCCGGATAACCAGATTTGCATCGAGTGCTGAAAGCGGTTCGTCCAGCAGCAATATCCCGGGTTCCGTCACCAACGCCCTCGCCAATGCCACGCGTTGCCGCTGACCGCCGGACAATGAATTCACATCGCGTTCAGAAAATTCGCCAATCCCCAATCGTTCAAGCCACTCAAAAGCCTTGCGTTTCCGTTCGACCCCATCCATCCCGCGCATCTTGAGGCCGAACTCGACATTTTCGCGCGCGTTGAGAAAGGGAAACAAAGCCAGCGATTGCCAAACCATCGGCGTGTCACGTTCGTGAGGTTTCACCCCCACAAGGGATTTTCCAGCCAAGCGGATATCGCCTTCACTTGGCTCTTCGAGTCCCGCCAACATGCGCAGCGTCGTTGTTTTTCCGCAGCCCGATGGTCCCATCAAGGCCAGAAACTCGCCTTCATGGACATTCAGGTTTAACTGCTTTACCGCTTCAAAATTTCCAAACCGCTTCACAACGTTTTCAAATACGACAAGCGGTTCGGTCATTAGACAGTTTCCGGCTTCTTGATGCGCCCCATCACCAACACCTGGGCGATGACAACAAGTGATATTGAAACAACGAAGACGACTGAGCCAATGGCATTGATTTGCGGATCAATATTCCCGGTGAGAATTTCAAGAATTATGACCGGCACGGTTTTATTCAAGCCTGAGACGAACCAGGCAACAGCGAATTCATCAAAAGAAACCGCCGCGGTCAGACATAGAGCGGCAACAATCGAAGGCAAGGTGAATGGCACGACAACACTCTTCATCGCCATCCACTCCGTAGCTCCCAGGTTCCACGCGGCGGGTTCTAGATTGGGATCCATCTGATTGAGTCGAAGGCGAATGACGGCCATCGCGAACGGCACGCACAGCACCGTGTGCGCAATGATGATTGAAACAACCTTCCCCGAAGCGCCGAAGATTGAAAGCCAACCCAATGTGGCAAGCGCAAATATCACCAAAGGAATGGTCGGCGGCAGCAGCGCCAGCACAAGAAACGCCTTTTTGCCAAAAAAATCATACCTGTGGTCGGTGTAGGCCGCCGAGAAACCAATTGCGGTGGCCAGCAATGCTGAAGACAGCGCCACAAGAATGCTCACCTCAGCGGCGCTCCACACATCAGAATCGGAAAATGCCGTCACATACCAATGCCACGTGAACGAACCAAGCGGAATAGTTGGAAAACGATCGGAATTGAATGAAAACACGAAGCTGGCCAGTATTGGCGCAAAAATGAAAATGAAAATCACGGCAGTGTAAATGCGCAGAAGCCAACGCGTGGTGATATCATCTTTCATCTGCGTTTTCGGTATGCATAGCCGATCGCAGTTAACGCAACCACAAGCATTGTGACAATCATCATGATGGCAACCACCGCCGCCCGCGGCCATTGCTGCCCGGATTTCGACGTGTCGATAATCATGATTGACAGAGTGGGGGGTTTCGAGCCGCCCAAATAGTAAGGAGCGACAAAATCACCAAAAGAAAGAATAAAGCAAAAAACCGCCGCAACGATCAACCCCGTCTTGGCGAGTGGAACAACCACAGTGAAGATCGTGCGAAGCCTGCCGCAACCAAGATTGTGCGCCGCTTCAACCAGCCGCTTGTCGATATTTGCCAGCGAGAACGTCTGCAGTATGACAGCGAGCGGCAGGCAGAGCGTGAGATAGCCGATCATGGTTCCAAATTTAGTATTGAGCATGGTGTAGGGCCCAATTCCAAAAAGCGAGAACCCCGCGTTGATCACGCCTTGTTGGGCGAGGATCACCTGCCATGCGAATATCCGCACCAGATAGCTGGTGAAGAACGGAATGATCAGAAAGAAGATTGCCCAGCGCCTTGCCAAGTCCGAAACGCGGAATGCCAGAAAACAGCTGGCGGGGAAAGCGACACAGGTTGTGATAATGACTGCCAGCCCGGCAAGCCACAAGGTCAGAAAATAGCTGTCCCAGAAAAAGCCCCGGCTAAGTGTCTTGGTCCAGTTCCCCACCTGCAACGCGGGCTCCATCCGGTAATTCTTCACCAGGAAGAATGACATGGCAATCATGAAAATCAGCGGGCCGATAAAAAACAAACCCTGCCATAAAATCATCGGCAAGCGCCACGCGAGCGCATAGGCAGAATTATCGGAGCGGTGTTCGCTCATTGGATTGGAACGACCCTCCCCGCCAAAGCGGAGAGGGCCGACTCCTGAACTCCATCAAGCGTTCTTGTATTCCTGCCAGAAGTCATTCCAGTCCTCCAGCGTCTGCTGCTTGGGAATGTCACGATAGTGAATGCGGCCCTCCTTGATCAGGGTTACTGGATCATTGGGAGCGCCATCCATCTGACCGGTGCGCTGGGCTTCCTTGGGGTTCGTCTCATTCAATGCTTTGCGACCTCCATTGGTTATTGCAAAACCGGGATAGGCCGCCATCTGGGCCGAAACTGCCTGCCCCTCAGGCGACAGCATGTACTGGATGAATTTCTTGACAATATCCGCCTTCGCCGTTCCCTTGCCGATGGAATAGGATTCTGTCCACTGTATGCCGCCTTCAACTGGCACAACTGACTTGACAGGCGCGCCATCTTTTTCCAGCACCCCGGTAATCCAGTCGCCAATGCCGGCCATTGCCATCATCTCGCCATTCTTCAAGCCGTTGAACGTTCCGCCATAGTCAAAATAGCCACCCACTTGCGGGCGCAGGCTCATGGTGGTTTCCTTGATCTTGCCCCAGCCCGCTTCATCAACATCCCAAAGCTTGGCGCCGTTGCCATTCAACAGGCTCATCTGGCCAAGGCTTGGCAGATGCCAATCAAAGTGGCCAACCTTGCCCTTGATCTCTGGCTTCCAATAACACTTGTAGCTCTTGGCTTCCTCTTCGGAAATCGCCGTGGTGTTGTAGGAGACGCCAAGATGGCCGCAACGCACCATCATTGAATAGAGCTTTCCATCCTTCCAGTGTCCGGGAAACTGCTTGAAGTCATCATAAATCATGTCATCGAAGGGATAATCCGCTGCGTTCATCTCCTCAATGAGGCCTGCCACATTGAGCTGCTGCACAAACTCCGCGTCAGACAGTATGATGTCATAAGTTCCTGGGGGCGACTGCGCGATCAGCGCCAGCATGTTGTCTCCGCCAGCATAATACTTGGGCTTGAACTTCACATTATTGGCGGCCTCAAATGCCCCCACCATGTCTGGCTCGCCATGGCCATACCAGGCAAGCATGTTGATTTCGACTGCTTGCGCCCAGGCGCGGCTCACAAACGGCATGGCCAGGACGGCAGCAGCGCCAGCCTTAAGCGCATCGCGGCGCGACACATTCAGAAGCTTCTTCATTGAACTTTCTCCCTGTGACCCGGGGCCTGTCGGGTGATTGTTTTAGCCCGTCATAACGCGGCCACAGTATCCCATGCGGGAGAAATGTCTAGCAGCCCTGTTGGACTAAAATTCATGCAGTGATGTTCAAAAACTCATCGCGCGCCGCCGCTCTTTCAGTGTAGCCTGCACCCATGAAACGCGCCAAATTTCATGAGTTGTTCAATTCCGCGGGGCCGGTGGTGTTGCCGGTCATCCATGTGCGGGACAACGAACAGGCCGGGCGCAATGCGGGAATTGCCGCAGGCGAAGGGGCGGCGGGCGTTTTCCTCATCAACCACGACTTTGGCATTGAACCGTTCCTGCCAATCATCCGCCATGTGCGGGATAAATTTCCGGCCCTCTGGCTTGGGGTGAATTTTCTGGCTGTGACAGGCAGGGACGCTTTTCCGGTTCTTGGGAAGCTTCGATCCCAAGGAACAGCAATCGATGCCTACTGGGCCGACGACGCCCGGATTGATGAAAGCCGGACCGCATCCGATCAACTTGAAGCGCGGGAAATTCTCGCGGCAAAAGCGGCCTCCAACTGGCATGGTTTCTATACGGGCGGAACCTGCTTCAAAAAACAGCGCGAAGTGCCCGCTGAAATGCATGCGGCCGCAGCGCGCATCGCCGCCGGATATATGGACGCGGTCTGCACGTCGGGTGTCGCTACGGGACAGGCCGTAAACCTCAGCAAAATCAAGGCATTCCGCCGCGCCATTGGCGATTCAGCATTGATGGTTGCGTCCGGAATCACGCCAGAAAATGCCAGCGCTTACATGGGCGATGTCGATGGCTTCATGGTGGCGACCGGAATCAACAAGCCGGGCGATTTCTACAATATTGACCCCGCAAGGCTCGCCCTCCTGATAAAATTGGCCCAGCAGCACGGAGCAAAAACATGATGCGCGATAAAGGTTCCCGCGACGACCGTTGGTATCTGAACCTGATGTCCCCCAACACCAAGGGTCCAAAGTTTGCGTGGCTCGACCCGACGTCAATCTATATCAACGGCGAAGCCTTCCATGATTTGCTTGATGATCTGGTGGCGGACCTGGCAGGCGTCAAAGCCGACGTCGTGAGCGGCCTGGACGCCATGGGTTTCGTCCTTGGCTCAGCACTGGCCACCAGATTGGGCATCGGCTTCCTGCCGATCAGAAAGGCGGGCAAACTTTGCGTTGATACCGACAAAGTGAGCTTCACCAATTACTCCGGCCGCACCCAGGAAATGGAAATGCGGCTTCCGGCTTTCGCCAAAAACACCAAAGTTATGCTGGCAGATCAATGGGTTGAAACCGGCGGCACAATGGACGGCGCGATTCGCCTGGTGGAGCGCCAAGGCGGAACAGTGGTGGCGATCGCCGCTGTCGCAATTGAGGAAAACGCCGCCACCAAGTCCTACCGCGGCAAGTATCGCTGTGTTTCAGCAGTGCTTCCCGGCTCCCGTTGGCAAACCGAATGCAACGCGCAAAAACTCTCGAGCTTCGCGACCTACCGCGCCGAACTCGCATTTCCGCCCACGGCTTGAGTGGCGGCTCCAAGTTCTGTATCCATCAGTCGTGACGGTCCTTTCCACATGATCCTGTTGCCCGGTGGAGGATCGCTGGCGCGCGCCGATAGCCGCCGAGCCTAGCGAATTCGGTGAGGTAACCGGTTCAAATCTCTTTCGATCAAACGCCTCGTTCTCCTAAATTGACTCAATACAGCCGTTGAGCGTGCTAATCCGCTCCCGGGCGATTGAGGAGGCGGCAATACGAACGGCACTTTTTTCGCGTCAATTCAATGTGATTGTCAGTAAAGTGAACCACAATTAGGCGTATCTCTTGGAAGATTTTTCGGCCCGCCGCAGCGTGTTGCACAGGCAGCTGGATAACCATGAGCTCAAGTCGGTCATGAGTTGAAACCGGAACAAGATGGCAGTTGTCGAGTTACAAACTCACCACCTGTCCTTCGTGAATTGACCGGTCTGCCGCCAGAACGATCTTCAGGCTTTTCACGCCATCATTCATGTGATCCGTCAGGTCCAGATTTTCAACAATAGCTTTCAACAGGTAACGTTGCTCGCGTTCGCACAGGGCGTCGTGATCGGGCTCATCGCTCATGTCGATGCGTTCGTCGGGTTTTGACATATCCGCATGGTGCCAGAGGATTTGATTTGTCTTGGTATGAGCATTGATGTCGTCGGACTTCACATTGCCAGCGGTTTCAGCCATGACGATGGAAACCGAACCCTTTGGGCCAAAGACATCTTTCACGAAAAACGCCGTCTCGCTGATCATCGGTCCCCAACCTGCCTCATACCAGCCAACGGAGCCATCGTCAAAAATCACCTGCAGCATGCCATAGTTGTTAACCGGCACTTCATCAGTGAGCTTGGCGCCAATCGCATGAACCCTGATCGGCTTGGCATCCGTCATTTGGCACATGACATCCACGTAATGCACGCCGCAATCGACGATGGGAGGGAATGAATCCATCAGCCGCTTGTGCCAGGCCCAAGTCTCGCCATTGGACTGCTGATTGAGGTTCATGCGGAACACCAGCGGTGTGCCGAGTTGGCGCGCAATCTCGATGAATTTTATCCATGAGGGATGTTGGCGCAGAATATAGCCAATCACCAACTTCTTGCCGGTGCGCTTGGCAACTTCAACAACTTTCTCAGCGTTGATCGCGTTGTCAGCCAGGGGCTTCTCGACGAAGACATGAGCACCCGCCTCCATGGCCTTCATGGCAAATTGGGCATGGGTGTCTGGCAGCGTATTGATCGAAACAACATCAGGTTTCAGCGAAGTCAACGCCTTTTCAAACTCATCGAATCTCTGGGCGCTTTTCAAGGCATCCGGCAGTTCGCGTTTTGCAATACGGCGCTCGCAAACGCCGACCACTTCAAATTCAGAAATACGCGTGTAGGCCAGCGCATGACTCATCCCCATATTGCCGAGGCCCACAACCAAAACTCTTTTCTTTTCCATGCTAATTCTCCTCACCCGCCAATTTTTATGACCTGCCCGGTTCGCGCCGACTCTTCAGCTGCAAGCGTTGCCTCCAAGGCGGCCGCGGCATCTTCCGGCCTGCCCATGGCGGGCGCAATTCCCTTTAGCGCACAATCGGCGAAATAAGCGAATTCTTCACGCAAAGCGCCACCCCTGACGCCATCAAACATCGGCCAATAGGTTGTGTCCGGGCTATGCAACTTGTCAGCCGATACAATGCCGATATTGGGAAATGTGTCTTGCACATGGATAATTCCCTCTGTTCCAATGATTGACATCCGCTCGTCGATATCAAATGGCGTTTTCTCCGGCATGCACCACACGGTTTCAAGCGTGGCGGTGGCGCCGCCCTTGAAGCGATACATGGTCTGGCCGATATCAGGATTCCTGAGGCCGCGCACACTGACGGTTTGGGCATAGGCACTTGCCACTTTGTCGCCAGTAAACCACAACATGAGATCGGTGTCGTGAATAGCATCCCCCACGATGGGGCCAATCTTGTTCAGAATTTCCGGTGTCCATGCGGCAGGGATATTGCGGCGCGAACTGAGAGCGACAATCTTGCCGATCTTGCCTGCTTCAATGGCTTGTTTTGCCATTCGATAACGCGGATTGAATCGGCAGATATGCCCGATCTGCAAAATGCCCTTGGCTTTCTTCGATGCTGCGATGATCTTGGCGCAGTCAGGAACTGAGGATGCCATAGGCTTTTCCAGGAACACATGCTTGCCCGCCTCCAACGCCGCAATCGCCAGGTCTGTGTGCTGGTCCCACATGGTGACGATTGAGACAGCATCAATATCCGGATCGGCGAGCATATCGCGGTAATCCCGATAGGTTTTCTTGACTCCAAATTTTTCTGCTTGTGACTTTAGACGTTCGGGCCTGCGGGTGCAAAGCGCCGTCAATTCGAGATTAGGAATACCCAAGATTGTTTCGCAATGAATTTCACCAAACCAGCCCAGCCCAATCACTCCAATTCGAAGGCTGTTCATCGCTTCACCTCAAAAATTTTCGAGTGTCAGTTCGCGGGCCATAACGATGTTGCCCGCAGACAACCCGCAATCAACGGGGAGTGCCACTCCCGTAATAGCTGCGGCGGCATCTGATGCTAGGAAGCCCACCACCCTTGCTACATCGATAGGATCAACAATGCGCCCCAACGGATACCAGCGCTTGAGTGTTTCAAGCAGGCTCGGATCTTTGGCAGCGCGGCGCTCCCACAAAGGTGTGCGAACCGTGCCTGGCAATACAATATTGGAACGGATGCCGAAGCGTCCATATTCAAGCGCAAGCGAACGGGTAAGCGATATCAGGCCGGCCTTGCCGGCACTGTAAGCCGGATCCCCAAGGGCTGACACCCCATTCACCGAACCAATGGCGATGATGCAGCCGCTGCCCTTTTCTTTCATGCCGGGCAGAACAGCGTGGGCACAATAATAGGCGCCGTTGAGATTGCCATTCACATCAAGGGCCCAGCTCTCGGGATCGGTGCGGGCGAAGGTTGGATGCTCGGAAAAACCTGCATTGTTGACCAGAATATCAATTGGGCCAAACGTTCTGAAAGCTCTCGCGACGGCGTCCTTGTCGCCAATATCGACGACAGCATGGACCGATTTGAAATCTGCGGATGAAAGAAAGTCAGTGAGGCGCGGATTTTTGTCGATCGCGGCAATTGTGGCACCCTCGGCCCCAAAATAGTTGCAAAGGCCCTGGCCAATGCCGCCTGCGGCACCCGTGATCGCAACCACTTTGCCCATGAAGATCATGTTTTGATCCACGCCAGATTTGATTTTCGCAAATGGCCCCAATTGTAGAAAGCAATTTCGCTTACGCCACCTTCTTTCAATGCCTCAACAGCCGCAACGAATTCAGCACGGTTGTTGAAGTCGGGATAGGCTGGCCGCAAGATGCCCCGCAACTTTCCCTTGCCGCGCAAACGCCGCTGGATGTCAAACAAATCGGACTTCACCCGCAACGCGCTAGGTTCGTAAAAGCAGGCCTCAATGATGCCCGCTGCGTCGGCCAGCGCAGCAAGATCGCTGCCCTCATACCAGGCACCAGCTGTCGGTCTCGCCACGGACGGAATTACCGCCACATTTGCATCTTTCCTAACAGCGCTGCGAATTTCCGCCACCAGCGATGTCACAACCGTGCAGCGCCAATCGAGCAATGCTTTGAGCTCTCCATCACTTCGCGTATCCGCAAGCCAAAAGGCTTCCGCCATATCGGCCGGAAAATCAACATCACTCGCCAAATAGTCCGTGATGTCGCCAGCCACTCTTGCTTTCAGCGCCGTTGCGTTGATGCCAGCCGATTTTGCCCCAGCCATGCAATGGACACAGAAGCACAGGCCCAGTTGGCTGTCGAGCCAACGGTTCGGCATGTTGAGCGCGAACTCGTGGTGAAAGCCGTGCGCGTAAGGCGCATATCCGGGCGATTCCATTGAGATTCCGGAAACCGGATAGCTCCCGGTCACATCGCGAGCCAGACCAATAGCATATGCGCGGGCAGCGGGTGATGACGGACAAAGATTGTAAACATAGCGGTCGCCAAATGCGTTAGCGACCGTTGAATCGGGATTTGCGCTGCCGAGCAAAGTGTTGTGCAGGAGCACCAGCCAAACATTGGTCGCCATGTCTTTCTGGTTCGTCAGCTCACCGAGCACATCGCGCTCGGCCAGCATTGAATTGGGGACGGGCTTAATCGTTCCATAGAGGCTGGGATTAGATTTAAAATAGACAGTGCCATCCTCAGGGAAATAGACTTTTCCCGCCTTGCCATGGGGCCGCAGAAATTTTCCCGCGTGGTAGCTTCCTGCATAGGTGATCGTATCAAGGCCGAGTGCGCGAAACTCTCGGACGGCTTCGGTCACGCCCACTTCCGCGATATCCCAAGCATAGGCATAAATGGCGCGGCAACCCATCAGTCGTCCTTGTTCCCGAACCAGCCATCCCTCAGGTAGCGCATGTACTCGAAAATCGTGTTGTACTTTCGGACGAATGCCACCTCAAGGAAATCACCAACCACAAAAGGTGGAATGATGATCTCCTGACCCTCTATATGTGACGCCAAATTTTCTACACGAAATGCAATGTGCGGATTGGCCTTGATGATTTCTGGCACGGTGCTGTCCGGTTCATAACGGAGAAATTCGATGTGCTCCGGGTGATTGCGTGGGCTTGTCACCCACACCCGGCTCTGCGCCACCCAGTCTTCGTTCGGTTGCTTGACCGTCGTTGTAATGCCGACATGATCGAACTCATACATCGGATGTCCCTCTATTCAGAAAGAAACAGGCAGCGACGCATGAAACGTCGCCGCCCACCAAATCAAATGCGTTTGGCGATTTCGTCAACATTGACGCCATTGTAAGCTTCAGAAAGCGCGAAGCCATCGGCATCGGCCTTGACCTTGGTGGCATCGAAGCTGTTGGCGACATCGACCCAATCGTTCTTCACTACATCCTCGGTCTTGAAGTCCGCGGTGATCTGGCCAATGGAGCGGCCTGTATCAAAAAACAATTGCCAGCTATCCATGAGATGCAGACCCCACTTCTTGCGTTCTTCCCAGCGACCGCGGAAAACATTGGCAAGTTGCATCATCGATTCAACCGCCACATCCGGCGTCATTTGCGAGGCAAGTCCGGGGAACTGCTCCATGACGATCTGGGTTGCCGCGCGCGGATTGAGATGGCCGAATTCGAGCCCCGCCGCCCAGGCCTTGAAGTAGCGGCCATAGACATCGGTTTTGGCCTTATCCTCAAAATCCGCCTTGCGGATGACAAAACTGATGGCGGGCAGCTTGGAGAAATCACGGCCCAGAATGTAGTCGAAGTCCAGACCCTGGCCCTTCCACTGGGCGCGTAAGCCCTCCCAGGCGAGTGCCGTATCGCCCTTGCCTTCCTTGAGCACCGTGCCCCATGCGGGCCAGCCGCCTTCGACGTATTTCAACTTGCTGATGTCGACACCGGCGGCCTTGAGCATGGGATCGCAAATGGCCTGCCACCCGGCGCTGCCAAGTACGATGGTCTTGCCCTCAAGCGCCTTCAAGTCGGCGGGCTTCTCCCCCTTGCGGAAGGCGAAGTCGAAAACATCGGCCCCACCCATGTGGAAAACAGAGACCAGCGGAATGCCCTGTGTCAGCGCAAGCGAGAACACGCCGGGAGAAGGAAAGCCCACGTCGGCCTGGTTCTGGTCAACCAGCTTCACGGTTGCGGTTGCATCTGATGGACCGGGCTCCAGAGTGGTTTCAATGCCGCCAAAATAACCAAATTTAACGGCAACCCAGTAGGGATAATCGTCAAGCACCTCTACGGTGCCACGGGGGCTTACCCAGCGGATTTTGTCTGCCGCAAGGGCCGGACGGGTTCCTGCAAGGCCGCCAGCTGCCAGGGTTGAGACACCAGCTGCTGTTAAGGTCAACAGGCGGCGACGTCCGATCATTAGATTGTCTAACATTCCTTTGTTCTCCTCTGTTTTTACGTTTCCTGTTTTATTGTTCCGGATTATTGGCCCGGTCACCAACCCGACCGCTTTCCCGGCCTAGGCTTCCCAACTGGCCCACCTCTTTCCAAGCCAGAAGAAAATTACGTAAATCGAAATACCCAATATCGCCAGAATAAGAATAATGGCGAAAAACTGTGGCATCCGAATGAGCGCTGAATAGTATGTCAGGCGGTTGCCCAGCCCTTCAGCGCCGCCGACCATTTCAGCACCAATGGTTGTCAGCAAGCCAAATATTGAGCCAACCATAAGGCCCACAATAATCATGGGCATCGCCATCGGAATGCGGATCTTGGTGAAGATCTGTATTGTGCTGGCCCCGAAGGAGCGGGCCAAGGCGATTTTCGCCAGATCGACACGCCGGAATCCCGTGGCGGAGTTGATCATCACCATGGGGCCGCTGGCCAACGCAACAGCGATAATGCGGGGCTCACTTCCAAACCCGAAACGCAGTATGAGCAGCGGCACCAGTGCCAGCATGGGCGTGGTAACCAACAAAAGGATGTAGGGCGTCACAACCTTTTCGACAAATGGAAATTGCGTGATGACGGCCGCCAGCACAAATCCAATTGAACCACCAATGGCAAAGCCCACCAGCAACTCGTAAAGCGTGATCAACAGATGCGGCCAAATATAAACCCACTCGGTGAAGAGCGCCACTATGATCTGGCTCGGTTTAGGAAAGACATACTGGGGGACGTTGAAAACTATCAGCGACGCTTCCGTTCCGCCGACAATGACAACGGCCACAAGAATAATAACCAGAATCTCGAACTTGGTCCGGTGCTCGCCAAGCCCCAGGGAAGCGCTGGTAATTCCAACACCTCCGGCCTGCGGCTTTTTGTTAAACTCCGGTATCTTGTCACCGAGCGCTTTGTCCACGCTTCTCTCCTCCCATGAACACTGCGTATTCTATGTTATTGCCAACCCCGTTGCCGGGCCCTTGCCATGCTCAATGCGCGACTTGATTTGCAACACACGCTTGATGAAGTCCGGTTGAGTTTGAATTTCGACTGGCCGCGGTCGCGGAATGTCGATGTCATAGATTTCTGCAATACGGCCTGGGCGCGCGGACATGACCGCCACACGATCCGCCAGAAATATTGCTTCCGAAATTGAATGCGTAACGAATGCAATTGTCTTGCGGGTTTCCATCCAGATTTCTTGAATAAGAAGGTTCATTTCATCACGCGTGAAGGCATCCAGTGCGCCAAAGGGCTCATCCATAAGGAGAACTGAGGGGCTAACAGCCAGGCTCCTCACAATGGAAGCACGTTGCTGCATGCCACCCGAGAGTTCGCGTGGGAACTTGTTTTCAAACCCGGTAAGGGAAACTCGATCCAGTAGCTTATTGATCATTTTCCGATCTGGCGGCTGGCGCTTTAGTTCGAACGGCAGTTCAATATTTTTGGCAAGATTTCGCCACGGCAATAAATTCGCATCCTGGAATATCATCGCGATTTCTGGGTTTGGTTTGGTGATCACTTCGTCACCTAGCCTGATCTCGCCACTGGAAAGCGGATGTAGCCCAGCCATTGACCATAGCAGCGTGGTTTTTCCGCATCCGGAGGGCCCAAGAATGCAAAGAAACTCGCTCTCGCGCACATCCAGCGAAACACTATCGAGCGCGTGTACCGCGCCGCTTCGCGTATGGTAATATTTCGTTGCATCCCGAATTGCCATCTTGACGGCACACGGCTTTGCGGCGGAAACTGCCTTTTTTTCAACCTTCAAGTTCATGAAACCGCCTCCCCGGGCGTCTTGGTATTGAAATGCAGCGAGGTTAAATGATCGTACAAATTAGGCCTGGGCGCAATAGACATTTGTTTCGAGATGGTTCTATTGAAGGCGTTCGGGTGGATTTTGACGCAAGGACCGCGAACAGAGTTCAGAGCTCATGACACAATACAGTGCTGTTTTTCGCGGCGGCTTGATTTACGATGGCAGTGGAGAACCTCCCTACATCAGCGATGTTGCAGTGGACGGCCAGCGCATTTCTGCGATCGGCCCTGTGGGGACCCTGGGCGCCGCGGAGAGGGAACACGACATAGCCGGCCTAGCCATCGCGCCGGGCTTTATCGACGCCCACACCCATGACGACCGCATTGTTCTTGATGCGCCCGGTATGCTGCCAAAAATCAGCCAGGGGGTGACTACGGTGGTGGTTGGGAACTGCGGAATTTCCCTGGCACCCGCGACGTTTTCTGGCGATCCACCGGCGCCGATGAACCTTTTGGGCGGACGTGAAGCCTATTCATTTCCAAATTTCAAATCCTATGCGGCGGCGCTTTCGAAGTCTGCGCCCGCAGTCAATGTAGTGGCTCTTATCGGCCACTCGGCACTGCGTCTCGCAGTGATGAATGATATCGGGCGGGTGGCTTCGACGAATGAAGTGGAAGCCATGCGCCGTCTTGCCGATGAAGCCATGGATAACGGTGCAACTGGTTTTTCGACCGGATTATTCTACCCCACCAACGAGGCCGCTGACGCCAACGAGGTTGCAAGCATAGCCTCCCGCTTTGCCGAGTACGGCGGTGTTTACGCCACCCATATGCGAAACGAATTCGATCATGTGTTGGAAAGCATTGATGAGTCCGCACAAACAGCCGCAGCCGCAAAAATCCCCCTGATAATTTCCCATCACAAATGTGCCGGCCCCGCCAATTGGGGGCGCACGAAAGAGACGCTGCCAAAGCTCGAACAGATTGCGCTGCTACAACGCCTCAACATTGATGTTTATCCCTATGCCGCCGGGTCAACCAATCTCCGCGCCGACCTGGTATCCGACGAATACCGCATCCAGATTGCCTGGTCCAAGCCCCACCCCGAAATGAACGGTCGTGATCTTTCCGTCATCGCAGCGGAATGGAAATGTGATTTGAAGGAGGCTGCACGGAAACTCGACCCAGCAGGCGCTATATATTTTCAAATGGATGAAGCCGACGTGCGACGCGTGATGTCTTCGCGCCTCGCCATGATCGGCTCGGACGGCCTGCCCCATGATGCCCACCCCCATCCAAGATTGTGGGGTACGTTTCCGCGCGTGATCGGACACTACGCCCGCGAGTTGGGCCTTTTCCCTATTGAAACTGCAATTCGCAAAATGACGGGGCTAACGGCGCAAGTATTTGGCCTCAAGGATCGGGGTAAACTCGAAGCAGGCTGCTTTGCCGATATCGTCGTGTTCGATCCTAAGAAACTTATAGACCGCGCAACCTATGACGCGCCCCTGCAACAGTCAGTCGGGATTGAGTGTGTCTACGTCAATGGCACGCTTTCGTTTACAAAACAGAAAGGCGTGGTGGCGCGTTCGGGCCGTCTTGTCGGTGGAAAGCAAAAATAGGATTGAATGGGGCTGGGGGTCATGGCCAGTAAATTCACGAAAGATGCAGAGGCTTGGCTCGCCAAATTGGAGAAGGCACTCAAGGCCAAAAATGCGCAAGGTGCCGCTGGACTTTTCGCGGAAGAAAGCTATTGGCGCGACCTCGTATCGTTAACTTGGAACATCAAGACGGCGGAAGGGCGGATCGAAATCGCAAAAATGCTGGAGGCGACAGTCCCGCACATGTCCCCTGGAAATTTCCGGATTGAAGGCGAGGCTGAGAAGGTCAATGGCCTGATCGAAGCCTGGTTCGCTTTCGAAACAAAATCCGCCCGCGGCAAGGGTCATCTGAGGCTGAAGAAGGGCCAGGGCTTCACAATCCTAACGACCATGGCGGAACTGAAAGGTCATAAAGAACGCAGTGGACTGACCCGTGAAAAAGGTGTGGTGCACGGCAGTTTTGACAATCGCTCAACATGGCTGCAACAGAGGACTGAGGAAGAACAGTCACTGGGTCGCACCACACAGCCCTATTGCGTCATCATTGGTGGTGGCCAAGGTGGCATCATGCTTGGCGCGCGCTTGCGACGCCTCGGCGTTCCTGCGATCATTCTGGAAAAAAATGCCCGCGCCGGAGACTCCTGGCGCAACCGCTACAAGACACTGGTGCTGCATGATCCGGTCTGGTACGACCACCTGCCCTACATCCCTTTTCCTGAACATTGGCCTGTGTTTACGCCTAAGGACAAGATGGGTGAGTGGCTTGAAATGTACGCTAAGATCATGGAGCTCAACTATTGGGGCTCGTCCGAGTGCACCAAAGCGACTTACAACGCTTCCGCTAAAGAATGGACACTTGAAGTCAATCGCGACGGCAAGGAAATCATTCTGAAACCAAAGCAATTGGTGTTCGCCACCGGGTCCTATGGTCCACCTCGAGAAGTTGAAGTACCCGGCCAGGGCATTTTCAAGGGCGAGCAGTATCATTCAAGCAAGCATGTGAGCGGCGCCAATTATCGCGGGAAAAAATGCATCGTTCTCGGAGCAAACAGTTCCGCCCACGATATCTGCGTTGATCTTAAGGAGAGCGCTGCCGACGTAACACTGATCCAGCGAACGCCAACAATAGTGGTGAGATCCGAAACGCTGATGGCTGTCGCATTCGCCGGTCTCTATTCTGAGGAGGCCGTACGCGCTGGTATCAATGTCGAAAAGGCCGATATGATTTTCGCTTCAACCCCCTTCCGCTTGATGGCAGCGGCCCAGAAACCGCTCTACGCGGAAATGGCCAGGCGCGACGCCAAACTCATCGCGCGCCTGAGCAAGGTTGGCTTCCTCACTGATTACGGGCCAGACGGGTCCGGCCTGATGATGAAAGCCCTCCGCACCGGATCAGGCTATTATATCGATGTTGGCGCATCCGAACTGATCGCAACTGGTCAAATCAAAGTTCGCAGCAATGTCGAGATAGCGCGGCTGACGGAGGACGCGGTATTCCTGACAGACGGGTCAGCACTGCCTGCCGATCTGATCGTCTACGCAACAGGCTATCGCCCTATGAATGAATGGGTAGCCAACATCATCTCGCGTGAAGCCGCTGATCTCATCGGCCCCAACTGGGGCTACGGTTCAGGCACGAAAGGCGATCCCGGCCCGTGGGAAGGCGAACTCCGCAACATGTGGAAGCCGCTGAAGCACGAAGCGCTGTGGTTCCACGGCGGAAACCTGCACCTGTCGCGTCATTATTCGCTTTTTGTAGCCCTGCAGCTCAAGGCAAGAATGGAAGGCATTTCAACGCCCGTATACTGATTGCGAAAACAAGTTCCAGCAGGGAGCTTTGTAGCCCGACGATCAACTTCGAGTGCTTTGCCGCAATACAACGGCCGTTGCATCATCGGCTGGTTTGAAGCGCGGGTATTTCTCGCAGTTCGGATCGGCGGCTTCGACGGCTCGAATTTCTTCTAATACAGAGTTTACGCCGCCCTTCACCAGTGACGCATCAAGCACGCCCGCTTCCGAATACAATGCGTAATGATCGACTGCGCGAAAGTAGCCGTCTGTGCAAAGCATAATCTCGCTTGGCTTGCCGAGATCAAGATACTCCGCAAATTCGAGCGCTGAAATATTGGCCTCAAGAATGCTGTAGCCGCCCGCTTTGTTGCGCAGCTTGCGGCCCTGGGCCAATTGCGGTTGAAATTCGGCAAGCAGGATTTTGCTGTCGCGAGCACCTGCCGCGCGCCGCTTCGCTGCCTCAGCCGCGAGCCGGTGATCGAAGGCATTGTTGGGGGAAGCCACAAGAATTGTGCGCTCCCCTTCAGCCGCTCTTGCGAGAAGCGAGGAATCACCAAGACGTGCCGTGTGCCAGCTATCGCCGTAACGCTTTGCGAGGATGAGACAGGCGGCTGGCAGATCATAGTTCTCGGGCAGGTCCACTCCTTTCGCGCTGTCATGCCAATCTATGATCAGGAATTGTATGAGCCGGGACATAATCTCGCGAAGGGATATATCGAGTGCCGCCAATTTCAGCAGGTGTTTGTACGCCCGCTCAACCAACCACGCCGCGTCAGTTCCTGAGGACAGGTAATTCTTGCCGTTGATGCCGGTAACACCGTCCAGCACCCATGCCGCTGAGACGTCGTCTGGTGTTCCTATGTATCCCCAGCCGTCCTCGTTGACTGCGCCACTCCCTTCCGTTACCGCGCCAATGAGCTTCATCACTTGCCTTCGATCCACGTCGCGAGGACGTGCAAGGCATCATCCAAGTGAACGAGATTTGCGAGATAGCCAGGCCTGATGCGCCCCAAGTCGTGATCGCGTTTGAGGAATGAAGCGGGATTTAGCGACGCCATGCGCAACGCATCTTCCAGGTTGACGTCGAGCCGCCCCACACAGTAGCGCACGGCTTCATCCATGACAAGATTGGAACCCGCAAGCGTTCCATCATTCAACACTAGCTTGCCCCCTACCCGCTTGACTGAGCGTCCCTGCAATTCAAAATGATCGGGGCCACCCGCTGCGGTTGGCATGGCGTCAGTGACCAGCATGAGCCGACTCAGTGGCTTCGCTGCAAACGCCACGCGCAGCGCCGTCTCGTGCACATGGTAACCATCAGCGATGAAGCCACAAAAGCTTTCCAAATCGGCGAGGGCAGTTCCCACCATGCCAGGTTCGCGACCGCTCATCTGGCTCATGGCATTATACACATGGGTGAAGGCGCGAGCGCCCGCGCCAAGAGCCCTCGTGGCATCTGCGCCACTGGCTTCGGAGTGACCCAGACTGACAAGCACGCCTTTCTCGGAAAGTGCTTTGACCAGCGTTACTGGAACCCTATTTGGAGCCAGGGTCAGCATGATTTTGCCGCAGTCGGCACCTGCGATCTGGACCACATCGCCTTCAGTCATCTCACGGATATAACGCGCGTCATGGGCGCCTCGGCGTTCGACGTCAAGGAACGGCCCCTCGATGTGAATGCCTAGGATGCCGGGAAGATTTTTGGCGCGCGCCGTTTTGACAGCGGCAATTGCCTTCGCGAGAACATCGGGGGTATCGGTGATGACTGAGGGCAGCATCCCCGTCGTTCCAAACTTTCGATGTGACTCGGCAATGCGCCTGATACATTCAACTGTGGGGCTGTCATTGAACAGAGCGCCTCCACCGCCGTTCACTTGTACGTCAATGAAGCCCGGAGCCAACAGGCCACCATTCAAATTGCGGGTTTTGATATCTTTTGCAAGGTTTGCCGCAGGCACAACATCGGCAATATGAGTTCCGTCTATGACAACAGCCAGATCGGTGTGAGTGCTCTCACCATCGAAAACGCGGGCTCCGGTCAGGGCAAATGTCATCAGACGGTCTCCGTCACTTTTTTGAGGAAGCGCGGTCTGTCGGGATCCCGGCCCCGCGCCGTGGCTGCCGCCTCAATGAACCGGTAAGCCGTCTGAATTATGGAAATGGGATCGAGCAAAGGGTTGTTAGTGCGAATAAATGGAAGTCCACCCTCTTCAGCGACAATTACGCGCGCGCCCGTATTCCGCAGTGTTGCGAGTGAGCGACGTGTTGACTGTCGCGACTCATCCTCGGGTGAATAGGCCAAAACAGGAAATCCTTCCCCAAGGAGTTCGAGCGGTCCGTGCATAACCTCCGCGATGGAATGGGCCTCGGCATGAATGGCGCATGTTTCCTTCAGCTTCAACGCAGTTTCTGTGGCAATAGGCAGTGATGGCCCGCGCCCTACGACATAAAGAGACTCTGCGCCCTGGGCGAGATCAATCGCTTCGGGCCAGTCTAGTCTTGCCGCAGCCGCCAGTTGGTCCGGCAGGGCAGCAATTGCTGAAAGTAGATCCTTGCGATCCTGCCAATGCGCCACAATGGCGGCACCCGCAACCAGCGACACAATAAATGATTTTGTCGCGGCCACACTCAATTCCGGGCCCGCATGGAGATTCAGGCAAATATCAGCTGCACGGGCTATGGCTGAATCTTCCACATTGACAATGGCCACCGTCAACGCACCGGCAAGACGCGCTGCATCCTGCAGTGCTACGATATCCGGGCTCTGTCCCGATTGTGAAACAGTTACACACAATCCGTTTCTCAAGAAAAGCTTTGCACCATAGATAGACACAACAGAAGCGCCCACGGAGGAGCACGGGACACCCGTCATAATTTCGCTGAGATACTTGAAGTACCCTGCGGCGGCGTCAGAAGTTCCGCGCGCCGAAGTGATAATGACGGGCGGCGACCTCTGCCTCAGGCGAGCGCCGATCTCCCTGAGCGCTTCCTGATTGCGCTGGAGAAAGCGGGCCACGGCCTCCGGTGCTTCGGCGGTTTCCTGCGCCATGTGGGTCATGATTTCAATGTCCATCTCATTGAAAGATTTTGGGCGCGCCGCGCCATCATGATTGCGCCGTCCAATGCATCGGTTCCAGGTGACGTGAGCGCTTTCTTCACATCGGCATCAAGGTAGGGCTGATAGACGTTCGATACGCCGCCGAGCAGGCAGAGCATGCCGGCACCACGCGCGCGCAACGCGCGGCCCAGATTCGAAATTGCGGCGGCTCCTTCAATCACGATGGTCATGCCAACCACATCGCCTTTTGCGGCGCAATCAAAAACCAACGGCGCCATTTCGGCATAGTCCTTCGGCGTTGCCCGCTCAGACCAGCGAGAGAGATCGAAACGATTGCTCCCCACCCGCGATAGAACTTCTACAATGAGCGGCGTGGGCTGCAGCAAGCCATCAATGGCAAGAGCCGCACGCCGCACCGCATGATGACCGAGCCAGGCCCCCGAACCGTGATCGCCGAGGGCAAAGCCCCAGCCGCCGACCATGTGGCGAACACCTTTAATGACCGCAAACCCGATGGAACCAGTGCCTGCGATAACGATGCCGCCGTCGCCGCCCGCAAAGGCACCCACACAGGCTGCATAGGCATCATTGTCGGCGGTCACCGAAGCAAAGGGGAGTCTTGCGTCCACAATTCGCTCAGCGCCACCCGGTGTCACGATGCCCGCGAGACCAAGCCCGGCGTGAAGATCAGTTGTCTTCAATTGCGCCTTGGCCGCTGCCTCTGCTGCGGTAGCGACAATATTGGCCAAGGCGCCATCAAAGTTCTGATGAATATTGGAAGAACCGCCAATCGCCTCGCCCAGCAAGCGTCCCGAGGCGTCACGAACGCGGG
Organism: Rhodobiaceae bacterium; assembly: GCA_009885825.1. GTDB lineage: Bacteria > Pseudomonadota > Alphaproteobacteria > Rhizobiales > Aestuariivirgaceae > Aestuariivirga. Next base: position 21,085 of record VFJY01000112.1, read on the forward strand.
CCCGGCAGCGGCTGCCGCCACCGTCAATGCCAAGGAAATACAGTCCAGGTTGTTCCATCGCCCTCAAATCCTCATATCATTGCATAGTTCACTTTTTCTTCTGGATAAATGGTATTAATTCAGTGATGTTGCTTTATGAGGCCGGATTTGAAAAGAACTGAAAGTGAATTGCCGGAATTATCGGGTATCGACACCTGGATCGATGCCAAAATTCTGCGCACATTGATCGCCGGGCAGGAGCGCGCCATTGCTGCTGTGAAGGCGGCAATTCCAATGATTTCGGAAGCGGCGAACATCGTTGCAACCTGTCTGGCTGGAGGCGGCCGCCTCTACTATGCCGGGGCCGGAACCTCAATTCGCATTGGCGTGCAGGATGGTTCTGAATTACCCGCAACCTTTGGCATGGCAGAAGACAGACTGGCGTATATCATCGCTGGTGGCCGTGCGGCAATGTTCGAATCATTCGCCGACGCGGAAGATGACGCTGATGAAGGTCGCCGGGCAGCCTCTGTCTGCAAATCAGGAGACGCCTTGATCGCCATCGCGGCATCAGGCTCAACACCCTACACGATTGCCGCCGCAACGCGCGCCAGGGAACTTGGCGCACGGGTGATTGCCGTCGTCAATAACCCCAACTCTCCTTTGGCCGCTGCGGCCGACGTCGAAGTGTTTCTGGATTCCGGCCCCGAAGTGATCACGGGGTCGACGCGCATGGGTGCCGGCACGGCGCAGAAGGCAGCACTCAATCTTCTCTCCACGCTCACTCATATCAAGCTGGGCGCCGTCCATGATGGCATGATGGTCAATGTGAGAGCGGGCAATCTCAAACTGAAGGCCCGTGCGTGCAAAATTGTTTCGCGTATTGCGAATGCCAATGAGAGGGATGCCGCTGCCGCGCTCGAGGCGGCCAGGGGTGAGATAAAGCCCGCTGTTCTTATTTGTGCTGGCGCAAAGTCGCCTGAGGAGGCGCGGCAGCTGCTCAAGGAAGGCCAAGGAAATTTGCGGCTGGCACTTTCACGGCTCGCCCTTCCCGCTTGAAATCCCGGCAAATTTGTGTGCTATTTGAAAGGGAGCTTTGGTAATCTGCTATCACAAAAGGGGACTCCAGTGATCTTCGAAATATGCGTGGATTCGGTGGCTGGTGTCCGGGCGGCTAGGGCTGCTGGATCGCACCGCGTTGAATTGTGCGCCGACCTCCTGGAGGGAGGCACCACGCCAAGCCATGGCATGATCCGTGAGGCGCGGAAGATCGCGGGGATCGGGCTGCACGTGATGATCAGGCCGCGCGGCGGTGACTTTCTGTTCGACGACGATGAACTCGCTATCATGGAAGCCGACATCGACACCGCCAAGGCGGAAGGCGCCGATGGCATCGTGATCGGCCTGCTCACAGCCCAAGGTACCATCGATGTTCAGCAGACTCGCGAACTGATAGCGCGTGCCAGGCCGTTATCAGTCACTTTTCACCGGGCATTCGACATGACGCCTGAACCATTCGAGGCGTTGGAGACACTCATAGGACTCGGCGTTGACCGTGTGTTGACCTCCGGCCAGGAGGCGACCGCGCTGGAAGGGCTGCCGCTGATTGGCGCGCTTGTCAGCGGTGCGGACAAGCGCATCACCGTCATGCCAGGTGGAGGCATAACTGCCCGCAATGTCGATCGGATCCTTGCCGCAGCCAAGCCGCGGGAAATCCATTTCGCGGCGCTTGAGTCAGCGGCCAGCAACATGCAATTTCGCCGGAGCCACGTGTTCATGGGTGGCGAGTTGCGCCCTCCGGAGTACGATCGTCTTGTCACATCGGCTGACACTATTCGATCAGTGATGGCAATGAACCCGGGGGGCAAGAATGCCAAAAAGTGAAAACCTGGCCAAAACCGACTCCGCCACCGCGCTGGCGGCAAAAATCCGCCGCAAGGAGATATCGCCCGTCGAGGTGATGGATGCCGCCATCGCGCGCATCGAGGCGCATAACGCCAAGATCAATGCGCTGATCATCTTGCATCTTGATGAGGCGCGAGAAGCTGCGAAAGTGGCGGAAGCCGCGATCATGCGTGGCGATGCGGTAGGAGCACTGCATGGCGTGCCGGTGGCCATGAAGGACTGTTTCGATTTCAAGCCCGGCTGGGTCACGACCTTCGGCGGCATCCGCGCCTTCAAAGATTACACCACCAACATCTCCTGCATGTTCGTGGAACGGATGGAGAAGGCTGGCGCGATCTTTGTCGGAAAAACCAATAGCCCGGCCTTCGGCTTCCGCGGCACCTGCGACAACTACCTCTACGGACCATCGAAGAATCCTTTCAACTTGACCAAGAATACGGGTGGATCTTCAGGTGGCAGCGCAGGCGCCGTGGCCGCCGGGTTGTTGCCGCTCTGCGAAGGCACCGATGGCGGCGGGTCCATTCGCATCCCGGCCTCATGGTGCGGCGTCTATGGCTTCAAGCCTTCCTTCGGGCGCGTGCCGCTGGTGACAAGGCCTGACGCCTTCAGCGGCATCACGCCATTCATTTTCGAAGGCCCCATCACCCGCACCGTCGAGGACGCGGCGCTCGCCATGTCCGTGCTTGCCGGCTACGATTCACGCGATCCCTTCGCGGTGGAAGGCAGCGTCGATTTCATGGCGGCGCTGCGGGCGTCGGTTAAGGGCAAAAAGATCGCCTACACCCGCGACTATGGCATCTTCCCGGTCGATCCTCGTGTCATAGCCGTTGTTGACCGGGCGGTCGCAGCCTTTGAGGAGGCTGGAGCCCATGTCGAGGAGGTCGACATCGGCTTGAAGCAAGCGCAACAGGAGCTGAGCGACGTGTGGTGCCGCTTTGTGGCATCCAAACAGGTCGCCGCGCTCGAAAGCTTCAAACACGAAGGCATTGATCTGGTCCGTGATCACCACGGCGATTTTCCACCGGAGTTTTGGCATTGGGACGAGATCGGGCGCAGCATGACTGTGGCGCAGTTCCTCGCCGACCAGGCAATCCGCTCGGAAGTCTTCGACGCTCTTCGCAGCGTGCTTGACCGATACGACTTCCTGATCTCACCGACACTCGCATGCATGGCCGTTGACAATGCGACAGACGGCAACACCACAGGGCCTGCGGAGATCAACGGCCAAAAGATCGACCGCCTCATCGGCTGGTGCATGACATATCTGATCAACTTCATCGGCTATCCCGCCGCCACCGTCCCTGCCGGACTCGCAGAGAACGGCCTGCCAGTGGGCATGCAAATCGTCGGCAAACGCTATGCCGATGCCGACGTTATAACGGCGAGCGCGGAATTCGAACGCTTGCGGCCCTGGATGAATACCTATGGGCGCTGCACGCTTTAGAAACGCGCTCTCACCATAGCGTGTACCCGCCATCGATCACGAATGCTGCTCCGGTCACGTAACTGGAGGCGGGCGAGGCCAGATAGACCGCCAGCGGGCCGATCTCATGGGGCTCGCCTGTGCGGCCCATCGGCACGGCTTTGACGAATGTCTCGATCACCTCCGGATGCTGCTTCGCCCAAGCGAGGTTCGGTTCGGTCATGAAGAGGCCAGGACAGATGGCGTTTACAGTGACGCCGCGCGGCGCCCAGTCGGCGGCCGTGGCGCGGGTGAAATGAATGACCGCCGCCTTGGCGGCTTCGTAGTGACGCCCGCCGATGCCGCGATTGGCGATGAGGCCGCTGATCGAGGCGATGTTGATGACGCGCCCCTGCCCTCGTGGCAGCATCGCGCCGCCTATGATCCTGGTGCACAGGAAGACATGCGTCAGGTTGAGATCAATGAAGCTTTGCCACGTCTTGAGGTCAGTGTTTTCGACCGCCACGTCGAGATTGCGACCGCCCACATTGTTGACTAGGATGTCGATGGGCCCGGCCTCCACCAGCACGCGGGCGCACAGGGCCTCGCAGGTGGCGGGGTCGGCGACATCGCCGACGAAGGTCCAAGCCTTGCGTCCGCGCTCGCGCACTTCGGCTGCGGTCTTCGCAAGCGCATCTGGATCGCGGGCATTCAGCACGATGTCAGCGCCTGCCTCCGCCGCTGCAAGTGCGATGACCCGGCCGAAACCACGGCTGCCGCCGGTGATAAACAGGCGCTTGCCGTCCAGGCGAAATTGATCGAGCACATTCATGAGCGGCACTCTGGGAATATTACATTATTTGATAGTATCCTGCCGCCCCTCTGTCGAGGCCCAGTGTTCTGCCGCTGCAGGATGTCCGTTGCAGGGGTGCAATTTTTGTGTGACTATTCGGCTGTCCTTTGAGCCAAAACTACAAACACCAAACAGGGAGGAACCAATGACCATTCGCAAAGAACAGGAATACATCCTTCAGCAGGCAGCGCGCGAGCAATTGCTGTTGGGCAACATCGACAGACGTGAATTCCTCACGCGGAGCCTGGTGACAGGCCTGGGCCTCGCTGGCGTCGGAGCCGTGGCGAAGACCGGCATCGGAACAGCCTTTGCGCAGGACCGACCGCTGACGCCGACGTTCTATCAGTGGATCCAGGACCTTCATCCCAGCATCCCGGCGGTGAACGCCAAGTTCCCGGGCGTAAACTACCAGATAGCGCCGGTCGAAGGTTTCGGCATCGAGCGCTTCGTAGCCGAGGCCAAGAACAAGGAGAGCACTTGGGATGTCTATGTCGGCCAGACACCGTTCGTGGAAATGTCGGCGATGATCGAAGCTGACGTGATCGAACCGTGGGACGATTACATTCCGAAGGACGTGCTCGATGATATCATTCCCTCAATCCGTGAAGAGTGCACGATCAATGGCAAGCTCTACGGCTGGCCATTCCTGCTGGATGTGATCGGCAATTCCTGGCATTCGGGTGTTACGACCAAGGCGGGCCTGCCCGATGCGGCGCCAGCAACCTGGGATGAATATCTCGCCAATGCCAAGACCATTGTCGACTCCAAGGCAGCACCATTCGGCGCGACTTTCGATGCCCATGGTTGGCGCTCGCTGGTGCCCATGGCCCACAGCATGAGCAGCCAGGTCTATACGAAGGAAGGCCTGTTTGACTTCACCAGCGACGCTGCGATTGAGGCGCTGATGCTGATGAAAAAGATCATGGCGGTGTCGCATCCCGACATCCTGCTTGAAGGCGCTTCCGACGGCGGCGTTAACGGAACACCCGATGAGGTTGCCTTCGCGGCCCAGCGTGTGGGTTACTTCGTCAAGTATTTCAACGCGCCCCTGCGCATGGCCCAGTATTGGGACGATCCCAAGGCCCTGCACCTGGGTCCTCTGCCGAAGTTTGCCAACGGCGAAGGCTCGACAGCATTCTGGACAACGGGTAGCGCCCTGTTCAAACACGGCAAGAACAAGGAAAAGGCGGCTGAATACATCAAGGCGCTCACCTACGACGCACAGATATGGAAGGACTCGATCGCCGGCACGGCGAGCGGCCATCCCGGCCAATTGCCACCCTACAAATCCATTTATTTGGAATGGGACGCCAACAAGCCCGACTGGATGCCCGATTTCGTCTCGCTGGTCCGCGGCCAGCTCGACAGGGCTAAGGCCATCACCAACCACATCTTCGGCCTGCAGCAGTTCGTCATCGGCAAGCCTCTGTGGGACGCCTATCTCAAGGGCGAAGAGACCGATCCCAAGGCGGCCATGCAAAAGGTCGTCGAGGCGGTCCAGGCGGAAATGAAGCGCGGTAAATAAACAGGCATGATGGCCGGACCAGCGGCGGGCCAACCGCTTCTGGTCCTCGACCAGTTGTGGGTAAATTGACGAGGAGGATTGCCAGGCATGAGTGCGGTCGCGATGCGGCTTGACGACAGGATCGCCGACCGCGTGAATCTGCTGCGCCAAGGCATGACCACGTGGTTGTTCCTGCTGCCTGCGGTGATTTTCTTCGTCGGCTACCAAGCTTACCCCATATTCCGCGTGCTCTGGATCAGCTTCACCGACTACGAGTTCCTGACCAACGAACCGGCGCGCTGGATCGGGTTCGGCAACTACGCGGAGGCGCTCAGCGACCCCCTGATGTGGACCAGCCTGTGGCGTGCCGCGCTGTTCACGATCATGTTCCTGCCCGGAACGATCATCCTGCCGCTGCTTCTGGCCATTCTCGTCGACCGGGTGACGGACCAGCGTCTGGCGGCGCTCTACCGCGTCGTGCTGCTGATACCTGCGGTGATTCCCAGCACGCTCGTGTTCGTGCTGTGGAAGTGGATGTATAATTTCCAGAGCGGCCCGATAAATCATTTCCTGGTCGACACGACCGGCCTGTTCACCTTGCAGAACGCCCCGCAGTGGCTCGGCGGAACACCGCTGACCTTGCCATCAATTGCGATCATGGAAGTGTGGTGGGGTCTCGGCTACCATACAATATTCTTTCTCGCCGGCCTCGCCGCCATCCCCAAGGATCTGCCTGAGGCCGCCCGCATCGACGGCGCGAGCGAATGGCAAGTGTTCTGGCATGTGACGCGGCCCCGGCTGGCGCCGATCATGATGATACTGGTCGTTCTGCGCTTTGGCACAGCCATGGCGGTGATTGACGAGTATCTCATATTCGGCGGTTTCAATCGCGACTCGCCCACCTACACCTGGACCATCTTCATGTATGATCAGGCCTTCAAGCTTGGCCTCTGGCGCCAGGGCTTTGCCGCAGCAATCGGCATGATAGGGGCCGTTGGGATGATGTTTGTGATGGTCTTCCTGCTTCGCATTTTCCGGCCCAGAGGCTGACGGTGGACACACAATGACCCATGAGATTGTTCATTCCACGCGGCCACCGGCCAATGGCTGGTTCAAGCGGAACCGGAGCATCATCATCCGTCACGGGGTGATCAATTTCTTCGTGGTGATCATTCTTTTGCCGCTGGCGTGGGTTCTGATGATGTCGGTCAAGTCGCTCCCCGATGCGATGCGCGGCAATTTCTGGCCGCGAAAGTTCAACTTCACCCACTACGGCTATGTCTTCCAGAAGATCGAAACGCTGCCCGTCAATATGTTCAACAGCATTTACGTGACCGCAGGCACCGTGCTTTTAACCACACTCTGTGCCGTGCTCGCCGGCTATGCGCTGGTTCACCTCAGGCCGCGCGGCGGCGGCGTCGTTGTCGCGGCGCTGCTGGTTTCCCTGTATTTCCCGACCCGTGTGGTCTCGATTATCAGCATCTATGAGATCCAGAACTACCTGGATCTGATCAACAGCACGACCGGGCTGATCCTGCCCTATGTCACCCTGAACCTGGCGATCAGCATCCTGATCATGCGCAGCGTGTTCCAATTGGTGCCCCACGAGGTGATTGAGGCGGCAAAGGTTGACGGCGCTGGTCCTTGGCGGACCCTTTTGACAATCGCGCTGCCGATGGCGAGAAACGGCCTGGTTGTCATCTTCATCGTCAATTTCGTCACCGCATGGGGTGAGTTCCTGCTGTGCACGACACTCACCAACGACCAGAACGCCCGCACCATGCCCGTCGTGCTCGCTGGGGCCCAGGGCGGGCTTGGCCAGTGGTCATGGCCAAATCTCGCCGCAGTCTATGTCATCGTCGTCATTCCGGGCATCGTGGCCTTCACCTTCGCGCAGAAGCTGTTTTTCAAGGGAATGATGGAAGGCGTGGTGAAAGGCTAACCCATTGAAAAAATTGGTGCCGATTACAGGACTCGAACCTGTGACCCCCTGATTACAAATCAGGTGCTCTACCAACTGAGCTAAATCGGCGGGTTCGCGTCCCTATAGTCCATTTGCGCCA
>VFJY01000051.1 GCA_009885825.1 Rhodobiaceae bacterium
CGGCGGCCAATGTGGTGGCGGGCGCCGACTTCACCTGCGTCTTCACCAACAGCAAGCTCATCCCGGCGCTGACCATTGTGAAGGTGGCGGATACGGCGGGGCCAGTCGCGCTCAACGACGTCATCACCTACACTTACACTGTCACAAACTCCGGCAACACGACGATCACCGGAATTTCCCTCAGCGAAACCTTCAATGGCTATGGCGCGGCGCCCGCGCCTGGCGGCGAGACGCTGTCGGCTGATGTGGCGCCGCTTGGCGATTCAACCGATGCGGCGGCCAATGGCAGCTGGGACACGATGGGGCCCGGGGACGCGGTGACTTTCACAGCGACTTACATGGTCACGCAGCAGGATGTGGATTTGCTGCAATGAGAAATCTTTCAAAGAATTACAAGTTTTCGGAGGTTCGAAAAGAATGAGTCACTGGTCTGAGTATCAAGCAAATTTTTAAGCATCACAGAAGGAAATACGGATATGAGAACGAAACAAACCCATCAAAAATCGGCTATCAGAACATTGGCGCGGACCTTGATTTATGCGCCGGCCCTGACAGCTTCATTCACGATCGCAGCGCAGCCGGCATTGGCGGCAATCACCAACCAGGCGACGGCCTCTGGCACATACAACGCCGCGCCCGTCACATCGGGCAATTCAGCGTTGATTTCAATCCCGGTCGCAGCAGCGGCTCCGAGCCTCAGCGTGACAAAAACGGTCATCACACCCGCAACGGTGGCGGCTGGCGCCAATGCCACCATAACAGATGGCAATGACACCATCACCTATCAGTACGTCGTTCTCAACAACGGCAATGTCACCATTACCGGCGTAACCCCTGTCGACACCGGGCCATTGTTTGGGCCAGCACAAGATGCCGGAACCGGTTCAATGTCCGCCTTCACCCTCACTGCGGGTTCAGCCACCCTGGCACCCGGTCAAACCGCGACGTTCACGGCGGACTACACGCTATCCGCTGTGGACGTCTACCGCTCGGCAGGCATTGTTGTTCCTGCCAATGCAGTCAATAACAGCGCGACTGCGACGGGTCTTTCGCCCACTCTCGCCGTCGTGACTGCGCCTGCTTCCGCAGCGACGACGACAATCACAGGGTCGCCGTTGTTGAGCATCAACAAAGCGGGTGTGCTTGACGACACCAATGGCACAATTGCCCTGCAGGCTGAAGTTGGCGAGACAATCACATACACCTACACCGTGACCAACACCGGCAACGTCGCCATCAGCACGGTTGTGATCAATGATACGCACGAAGGATCGCTGCTGGGCGCAGGCGTAGTTGCTGGCGAAACGCTTACAAGCGATGGTCCGCTGGCCCCTGGCGTGCCGTCCACTGACGTTACAGGGAACAACGGGACTTGGAGTGTGCTGCAACCGGGGGCGGTCGTCACCTTCACCTACGTCCACATTGTCACGCAGCTTGAAGTCGATGGCGGTTAGTTGAGCCATATCTTTGCATTGATTGGTTCGTCGCCGTCGCCAGGGCAATGGCGGCGGCGGCGTATCGTTTGTGGGTAGGCCCAAGGCGTCACTGAAACCCTCATTGCTGAGTTAGCGAATAGTGAAAATGAGATTGGGAAAACGGAGGCCATCAGGCTTGCCAAAGCGGGGAAGGAATTTTCCGCTGCGGCTGCTGTTGGTCTTTATTTTGTCGTTTTCGCTGGTTCAAAACGCGGTGGCGGACATTTTGAATGGCGCCACCGCGAGCGGAACCTATCAGGCTGCCCCGGTCATTTCCGGAAATTCGCTTGTTTCAATCCCTGTCACCCTGGCAACTCCCGCGCTTGAGCTGCTGAAATCATCGACATTCAATGATGACCTTGTCGCGGATGGCTCTGCCCAGGTTGGCGAGACGATTACCTACAGTTTCTCCGTCCGCAACACGGGCAGCGTCTCGCTCGCCAATGTCACCATTGCGGATCCGACCGTTGCGGTCGTTGGCGGCCCCTTAGCGACGCTGGCGCCGACGGTTGTCGACACCACCACATTCACGGCGACCTATACGCTTGTGGCCGGCGATCTTGTTGCTGGGTCGGTGACCAACAGCGCCATCGCCAGCGCCTTTCCGCCGAGCGGGCCAGCAATCACTGATGTGTCCGACAGCCAAAATCCGGGCGACGACACGGGCGCTGATAATGACCCGACGGTTACTTCCCTGGTTACGGCATCGATGGCGGCGAACGACGACGACTTCTCCGCCGCTCCCGTCAACGGGCTTGCGGGCGGCAGCACGGCGACTGTCTATGGCAATGATACATTGAATGGATTGCCATTCGTGCCAGCCGCAGTGACGCCCTCGATAACGGCTAACGGCGGGTTGGCAGGCGTTGCGATCAGCGCCGCCGGAACGCTGATCATTCCTGCGGGCACGTCTGCCAACACACACACTGTCACATACCGCATCTGCGAAGTTGCAATCCCCGCGAACTGCGATACAGCCGACGTGATCGTGGTGGTTGGCGCCGCTGCAATTGCCGCCACCGATGATGATTTCTCCGCCACGCCGGTGATCGGCCTGACGGGTGGCATTACGGCCACGGTGTTCACCAATGATAGTTTGAACGGCGGCCCATTCCTGCCTGCATCGGTTGGCGCTGCGATTGCCGCGAATGGTGGCCTTGTTGGCGTGACAATGAACCCCAGCGGCACCATCAATGTCCCGGCGGCAACGCCCGCAGGCAGTTACACGGTGACCTATCAGATTTGCGAAGTTCTGAACCCGGCCAACTGTGATGCGGCTGATGTGATCGTGGCGGTGGGCGCGGCAGCGATTGTCGCCAACGACGACAACTTCCTGGCGTCTCCGATTGGCGGCGTCACGGGCGGCACCACGGCCACTGTCTATGGCAACGACACACTCAATGGGGCTGCCTTTTTGCCCGCTGCCGTTACGGGTTCGATAACTGCCGACGGCGGGCTCACGGGCGTCACGATCAACGCTTCTGGCACGTTGTCAATTCCAGCAGGCACGGCGGTCAATACCTACACGGTCACCTACCGCATCTGCGAAGTGTTAAATCCCGCCAACTGCGATACGGCTGATGTGATCGTGGCGGTCAATGCCGCAACGATGGTCGCCAGTGACGATGACTTCTCGGCGTCACCGGTGAATGGCCTTGCCGGCGGCTTCACGGCCACGGCGTTCACCAATGACTTGCTCAACGGGGCTGCCTTTGCGCCTGCCGCCGTTATGGCGACGATCACCGCCGATGGCGGTCTCACGGGTGTCGCCATCGACGGCAACGGCCTGCTCTCCGTTCCGCCAAACACGATTGCCAACACCTATGTCGTCACCTACCGGATTTGCGACGTGTTGAATGGGGCGAACTGCGACACCGCAAACGTGACCATCGTCGTGGCCCCACCTGCGCTAGTCGCCAATGATGATGACTTCTCGGCTGTGCCCGTGGATGGCCTTGCTGGCGGCGCTACGGCGACAGTGTTCACCAACGACACCCTGAATGGCGTTGCGTTCGCGCCAGCAACGGTGACAGCTTCGATTGCCGCGAATGGCGGCCTCGCTGGCGTTTCCATCAACGCCAATGGCACGCTGACAATTCCTGCCGGGACTCCGGGCAATGCCTACACCGTCACCTATCAGATTTGCGAGGTCCTCAATCCCGCAAATTGCGATACCGCCGATGCCATCGTGGTGGTTGCCGATGTGGCCGCCATCGAAGGCACTGTCTTTTACGATCTCGACGGCAATGGCCTGTTCGGCGGCGGGGACACGGACGCGGGCACTGGCTACCTTGTCGAGCTTTACGACAGTTCTGGCTTGCTTCTCGGCAGCGACACGACCAATGCAAGCGGGTTCTATTCCATTGCGACAGTGCCGGGCGTTGGCTACAGGCTGCTTTTCAAACGCCCAGGCGGCGTTGCGGTTGGTCAAATTACCGGCTTGACGCTGCCCTCCGGCCTGACGGTCGCCGACCAGAACCAGCCCATTGACCCATCGGGCATCGTCTATAATTCCCTCACGCGCCTTCCCATGGCGGGCGTGACCGTCACCATCACGGATGCGGGCGGCATCGCATTGCCGGCGGCCTGCCTGATTGATGCAAGCCAGCAGAACCAGACGACTTTGGCGGACGGCGCTTACCGGTTTGATATTGTTCCTGCCTGCCTCGCTGGCGAAACTGAATTCCTCATCACTTTTGTGAACCCGGTTGGATATGCTCCGGGTGTTTCCGTAACGCTGCCACCAACGGCCGGGCCGTTGCAGGTTACTGGTTGTTCGATTGTTCCCGCCGCTTGCCAGATTTCAGGGAGTGCCGCGCCACCACCTGCACCTGGCGGCGCCACATATTACCTCAGCTTCCTGCTGGAGAATGGCGATCCGCATGTGGTGAACAACCACATTCCGATTGATCCCATCATCTCCACCGCGGCGGGTTTCACCAAGCGGGCCCTGGTCACGGAAGCGCGGCGGGGCGAGCGGGTGCCCTATGTGATTGAGGCCATGGGCGTGGGCTTCAGTCCGGCGCGCATTGTCGACATTATTCCGCCGGGCTTTGACTTTGTCGCGGGATCGGCCACCTCCAACGCGGCGCCGGTTGTTCCCACAATTGCCGGGCGCAATTTGACGTTTGATGGCCTGGTTCCTGACGGGCTTGGCGCGATCCGGCTTGAGCTGGTGCTGGTCGCCAGCATCGCCGTTGCCACGGGCCCCCATGTGAATACGGCCCAGCTGATCAATCCGTTGACCAACGCGCTGGTGTCCACGGCGCGCGCCACCGTGACGATCACCGCCGAGCATGTGTTCGATTGCGGCGACATCATCGGCCGCGTGTTCGATGACAAGAACCGCAATGGCTATCAGGACGAGCGCGAGCGCGGGCTTGCTGGTGTCCGCCTGGTCACCGTCAAGGGCGTCCTGATCACCACCGACAAGAACGGCCTGTTCCATGTGGCTTGCGCTGATGTGCCCGATGCCGATATCGGCTCCAACTTCATCCTGAAACTCGATATTCGCACGCTGCCGGAAGGCTACAATGTGACGACTGAAAATCCACGCATTGTGCGGCTGACCAGCGGCAAGATGACGAAGCTCAATTTCGGCGCGGCAGGCGCGCGCCTGGTGCGCTTCGACATGACGAACGACGCCTTCGTTTCGGGATCAACCGCGCTCAAGCCCCAATGGCTGAAATCCATCGATAAACTGATGGCGGTGCTGGAGCAGGGCAATGCGACGCTGCGGCTTACATACATCGCGAAAACGAGCGGAAGCAATCTGGCGATGGACCGCGCGGCGGCGGTTGAAAAACTGATCACTGAAAGATGGGCGGAAATTGGCGGGCGCTACCGGCTCTCAATCGAAACCCGCGTGGCAGGTCCGAAATGAAAGCTGGACTGATGACATCAGGTGACATGCGGCGCTTCCTGCTTGGCGTCATGATGCTGGCGGCAGGTCTGTTGACCGCCACATACCCGTCCGTGGCGGAAGAACAATCTCCGGTGTCCATCAGTGTGGATGGCGAGCCGGTTTATGGCAGCGCGCCGAAGGTGGTGGTTGATGATGTTGACATTCAGGTGAAGTTTGATGGCCTGGGCGCTGTCCCCGTGCTCAACGTGTCAACCTGGCCGGCGCGGCGGAGTTATGCGGCGGGCGAAAGCATCAATTTCCTGGCGAGTTCCAACTATCCGGCGTGGATTGCCAGCACCGAAATCCGGGTGTTTGAGAAGGGCGCAAGCCTCGGAGGCGAACCGCTGTACCGGTTCCCGGTCGGCCGGGACGGCAGCGCCACCTGGGCCATGCCCGGCGATGGGCCGTCGGACCTGGTTTACATTTTGCGGGTGAGCGACGACAGGGGCCGATTTGACGAGACCAAGCCCCTGTCGCTGGCGCAGGCATCGCAGGACTTCGCCCAGCATGCGCCGGAAGATGCCGCGATTGCGCCTGGCTATGGCGAGGACCGGACGGCGTTCAGGAATATTCCGGTCTATGGCGGCGCCATCACCGTGAGCGGCCGCAATGTTCCCGCCGGGCATGGCGTGCGCGTGCTGGGAGACAGCATCCCGGTTGACGCAGCGAGCGCCTTTGTCGTGCAGCGCATCCTGCCGCCGGGAGATCACAGCATTGATGTTTCCGTTCTTGACAAAGCGGGCGCCGGCAAGGGCCTTGAATTCACCAGAAGCGTCAACATTCCCACCAATGAATGGTTCTATGTGGCGCTGGCGGATTTGACCGTCGGCACGCGTTTCGGCTCTGACAATATCATGGACGTGAAGCCCGGCGAGTTTGACAATATCTATTCCAAGGGCAGGCTGGCGTTCTATGTGAAGGGAAAAATTCAAGGCCGCTATCTGCTGACCGCCGCCGCCGATACGGGCGAGGGCAGGCTGCAGGATATTTTCCAAGGCCTCGACAAAAAGGATCCACGGCAGTTCCTCAGCCGGATCGACCCCGATGACTATTATCCGGTCTATGGCGACGACTCGACTGCGGTTGAAGACGCGCCGACGCGGGGAAAATTCTATGTGCGGTTTGAGCGCGGCGACAGCCGTGTGCTATGGGGCAATTTCAAGACGAACATCACAGGCACCCGCTTCCTTCGAAACGAGCGGGCGCTCTATGGCGCCAATGGCGTCTATCGCTCGGAAGAGACCACGGAATTCGGCGAGCGAAAAACCCAGTTGAAAGTCTATGCGGCCCAGCCCGGCACCTTGCCGCAGCGTGACGTTTTCAGGGGCACAGGCGGTTCGGCCTATTTCCTCAAACACCAGGATGTCACCATTGGGTCAGAAACGGTTTCCGTCGAACTGCGCGATGGCGCGACCGGTCAATTCATCAGCCGCCGCGTTCTTCGGGCGGGTTTTGATTATGAAATTGATTATCTCCAGGGTTTGATCATTCTCAAGGCTCCACTTGCTTCAACATCTTCGATGGATGACGTTATACGCGACGACACCTTGGGCGGAGCTTACCAATACCTGGTGGCCAGCTATGAGTTCTCGCCTGCGGCCACGGACGCGGATGGCTATGCGACGGGCGGGCGGGCGCAACAGTGGATTGGCGACACGCTTCGTGTTGGCGTGACGGGTGCGGTAGAAAAAACCGGCGCTGCCGATCAAAAACTCTATGGCGCCGATGTTTTGCTGCGGAAATCCGAGCAGACGTTTGCTGATGCGGAAGTCGCCGTATCCAGGGGCCCCGGATTTGGCAATTCGGCTTCATCTGATGGCGGGCTTACAATTTCTGACACGGCCACCTCAGGCATGCCCGGAAACAACGCGACGGCCTACCGCCTGCACGGGCAAGTTGGTTTGAGCGATATCACGGGTGACCGGCTCGATGGCGAAGTTGGCGCTTATTTCGAAAAGAAGCAGGCAGGATTTTCATCGCTGGATGAGCAGGTTTCTGCCAGCAAACGCGTATGGGGCGCCGAGGGCCGCGTCGCGGTGAATAAAAACAGCCAGGCTCATGTCAAGTTTGAAGATTTGCAATCTAATGATGGCAAGGCCTCGGTGGAACTCAATGCGGATGTGTCGGTCGCTGTCACCGACAAATTGACGTTCACGCCTGCCGTCAAGCATTCAAGCAAATCCGCCGTGGGTGGTGTTGGGACCGATCAAGGCAAGCGCACTGATGCCGGCGCTGTATTGACCTACAGATGGGACGAGGCGACGTCGGCTTATGTTGTGGCCCAGGCCACTGTCGCCAACACGGGCAGCCGCAAGGATAATGACCGCATTGGCGCCGGTGGCACCATGCCATTGACCGAAAAAATCGGCGCTTCGGGTGAAGTTTCCACCGGCACCTCAGGCTTTGGGGCGAAGGCGGGCATCGACTATCACCCAACCGCCGACGATCACTCCTACCTCGGCTACCGGCTTGATCCTGACCGCGCATCTTCCGGCGAAATTTCGAGCGCGCTGGCAGGCGATGATCTTGGCGTGATCGTGGTGGGAAGCCGGCACCGGTTCAGCGAAGAGGTTTCGGTGTTTGCCGAAGACAGTTATGATATTTATGGCGACCGCCGCTCATTGACGCAAACCTATGGGGTGAATTACACGCCGACCGCCGCATGGAATTTTGGCGGTGGTCTGGAAATCGGCCGGATTGGGGATGACACGATCAATTCCGCATCGGGGTTGAAGAACAGCGATTTTGATCGCGTCGCAGCGTCGCTGTCGGCGGCCTACCATGGCGAAGATGGCGTTGAAGGCCGCATCAAGGGCGAAGCGCGCTTTGAGAATTCCGATGATGGCACGCGGGACCGCGACAGCTACCTGGTGGCCGCAGGCGCCAGTTTCAAGACATCGGAAAACTGGCGGCTGATCACCAACCTTGACGCCGTGGTTTCAAATTCAGCAACCGATCTGCTGGATGGCAATTACGCTGAAGGTTCAGTTGGCTATGCCTACCGGCCGGTTGACCATGACCGTCTGAACGCCTTGTTCAAATACACATTGCTCTATGACTATCCGGGCGCGGAACAGATCACGGTAAACGGCACCAAAAACGGGCCCGCGCAGCTCAACAACATTCTGTCGGCGGATATTTCCTATGACCTGAACCGCATTCTCACCATCGGCGCAAAATACGGATTCAGAATTGGCGAAACGAAGGATCGGTCCGGCGTGGGCGGCTGGGAGCAAGCCTCTGCGCATCTTGGGATTGTCCGGACCGACTTCCACATTGTTGAGAGATGGGACGCCCTGCTGGAGGCCCGCGCGCTCTGGGATTCTCATAACAACGCCACAGATACTGGATTTCTTGCGGCGATTTACCGGGACGTGAATGAAAATTTCAAGATCGGCGTGGGCTACAATTGGGGCCGCTTTTCCGATGATCTGCGTGATCTAACTTATGACGATCACGGGGTTTTCCTGAATGCCGTCGGTAAATTCTAGCGAAACTCCAACACCCGATTTTCAACGGAAATTAGGTGTAAATTAACGATAGATGTGAACATCGACTTAAACAACTTCCAGTAACAGTATCACCGGGAACGGCGATAGGGGTTTATAGTATACTGCTTCATTGACACCTGTTGTTGCCCATTTTGTGCAAGCTAACAAACAGGAAGTGTCATGCGTAAAAATATCATTCTTCTCGCCGCAGGAGCGGTTTTGGCTGGTTCGGCTGCGGCCTATGCAGCTCAAACCAGCGATGCGTTCCAGTCACGTATCAACATTCAATCGAGCTGCGTCGTAACCGCTGCCGATGTCGACTTCGGCAACGTCGGCGTGATCTCCGGCACTGAAACAGCCTCAAGCACAGTCGCCATCAACTGCTCAGGCGGTGTACCATGGACGCTGTCATTTGACACACTCGGCACTGTCACCGCCTACACCGGGACCATGGTGAACGGCGCTGAAGATGTCGCCTATAGCGCCGCCCTTTCTGGCACCAGCGGCACAGGCCCAGGTTCGGTGAGCATCAACGCCGCGCTTCCCGCCCAGGTGACGCCACCTCCGGCGCTCTATACCGACAACAGAACAGTCTACATCACATATTGAGTGGTCAAGATGCGCTCCTGGATTTTCGGCCTCTTCGCCACCAGCTTCATCGCTGTGGCGCCGGTCACCGCCTTGGCGTCTTCGCTGCAGGTGATGCCCGTTAATATTGAAGTTCCGGCTCCAGGAGCCGTATCGACTGTTTCGATAACAAACTCGGGCTTTGAAAGTGTCAATGCCCAGATACGCATCTTCAAGTGGGTGCAAGTCAACGGTCAGGACGAGCTTGTGCCAACAAAGGATGTTGTGGCAAGCCCGCCCGCCCTCAAAATGCAGCCGGGCAGAAAAAGCGTCATTCGCATTGTGCGCTTGAGCAAGACCCCGGCGGCGGTTGAGGAGACCTATCGCCTTGTCGTGGATGAAGTTCCGAAGCCGCCCAAACCCGGCCAGGCAGGCGTTGCGTTCGCGGTGCGCTATTCAATTCCAGTTTTCTTCTCCAAGCCGGGCGCTGATATTGAAGTTTCATGGAAGGTTGTCGCGTCTGGCGGAAAATACTTCCTCAAAGCAGACAACACGGGTGGCCGCCGGGTTCGGATTGCGGGGTTGAGAGTCGTCAATGGCGCCGGCAAGACTTTCACCATCGCGGAAGGCCTGGCGGGCTATGTGCTCGGGCAGTCTTCGAAGCAGTGGTTGATCAAGGGCGGCGCCAAGTCGGTCATCAAGGGTGGAACAATCAGGATCGTCGCGCTCAGTGACAATGGACCGATCGAAGCGACGGCAAATGTGGCCGCGTCCAAGTAAAGCCGGACTCGTCCTGCCGCTGACTGTCCTCGCTTTCATGATTTCAGCAGAGGCGGAAACGACGGATTCCGATCAGGCACAGCTTCAGCTGGATGTCCGTGTGAACGGATATTCGCTCAATCTCATCGCGGCATTTGTGCAGACGCCGGATGGCAGGATTGCCTCAACGCGGTCTGAGCTCACCGAGCTTGGCGTGGTTGTGCCAGGCGATGGCGCTCCCGAGGAAGTCATCGGGCTTGATGCCCTTCCCGGCGTTTCGTATGTCTATGACGATGCAACGCAAAGCATCGAGCTTGAGCTTCCATCCACGATGCGGCTTGCGCGCAAACTTGAGGCTGGCGGCGAGGGCGAATTCATTGAAGCGCAGAGCGGCACTGGCCTTGTCGTGAATTACACCGGCTATGGCGCGGCGAATTATGACATTCCAAATGGAATTGACAGTTTTGACGGCGCTTCGCTTTCGATCGATGCGCGAGGCTTCTCGAAACTTGGAACAATTCGCCAAACCGGGATCATTGGAACGACGACGTTTTCTGAATTCACGGTGCTTCGCCTCGATACAACTATTACCCATTCGGAACAGGAGTCCATGCTGAGCTATCGGCTTGGCGACATCATCAGCGGCGGGCTTTCCTGGACGCGCCCGGTCAGGCTTGGCGGCGCGCAAGTTCAACGCAATTTCGGGCTCCGCCCAGATCTGATCACAATGCCGCTGCCAAGCTTCGAAGGCACCGCTGAAGTTCCGTCAACATTGAAAGTTTTTGTAGGTGGCGCGCAGGCCTATTCGAGCGAGGTGCAGCCTGGTCCATTCAAGGTCAATCGCCTGCCAGTCTACACCAATTCCGGAACCGCGCGCATTGTGCTGACGGATTCAAGTGGCCGTGAAGTTGAGAGTGAGCAGGACTTTTCCACTTCTCCGGACCTTCTGAGCCGAGGACTCTATGATTTTTCGCTTGAGGCCGGCGTGGTGCGGCGCGACTTTGGCGTGGAGTCCTTCGGCTATGACACCGCGCCCGTGGCGCTCGCCAGCTTGCGCTACGGCATCACCGACATCTTGACCGGCGAGGCCCACGCGGAAGCGAGCGCCGACCTGATCGACCTGGGCGTGGGCGGCGTGCTTTCAGCGGGCAGGCTTGGCACTTTCAGCGCCGCAGTCGCGGGCAGCTTGTTTGAAGGCGAAAGGGGCGTGTTCCTGCATGCCGCCTGGGAGGGCCGGTTTGGCGATCTGGGGTTGAATTTCGCAACCAGCAGGACGGTCGGCGAGTATTATGACCTGGCGGCGGCGACGGCAATTCCAGTCGGCGCGCTGCCGCCTGCGTCTTCCGTGCCCAGAGCCTTGGATTTCGCTTCGGCCAATTACGCCTTCCGCGAACTGCACGCGGGCATCGGCGCAAGCTTCATCCACCAGCTGGACAGGGAGGGCGAACGGTCATTGATCGTGAGTGGAAGCTATTCACAGAACTTCAAATACAACATATCGGCGTTTGCCAGCGCGTTCGCGGATTTCGGCGATGCCCGGGAATACGGCGCGTATGTTGGCTTCGCGATGCCCTTTGGCAAAACTATCTCGACATCGACAAGCATGAACATAAGCAGGAGGGGCTGGACCGCCGTGGCTGAGGCGACGCGCCAAAGCGATGACGCGCCCGGCTCCTATGGCTGGCGCGTTTCCCATGGGGAAGGCGATCAGCGTTTCACCGCCGCCAGCGGAACCTATCTGGGAACGAAGGGGAAAGTGACCGCCAGCGCCACTGAGCAAGACGGCAATGTGAGCGGCAATATGCTGGCCAGCGGTTCGGCGGTCCTCGCCGGCGGCGGATTGTTCTTCGGCAATGAAATACTCGACAGTTTCGCCATCGTGGACGCCGGAGCCAAGGACGTCGCCGTGGAATATGAAAACCGCTTCGCGGGCAAGACCGGCGGCAACGGCAAGATGCTGCTGCCCCATTTGCGCTCATTCCAGAAAAACAAGGTGGCGATCGATGTCACCAACCTGCCTCTGAATGCCATGGTCGGGGAATCCGAGGCGGTCGTGGTGCCGGGCGAAATGAGCGGCGTCGTGATTGATTTCGGCGTCAAGGCCGCCGAGGCGGGCGCGCTTGTCACTCTGACCGACGCGAATGGCGAGTTCATCGCGGCGGGCTCGGAAGTATTCCTCGCCGGCAGGGAGGAAGCTTTCGTCATGGGCTACGACGGACAAGTCTACGTGACGGGCGTGGCCTCCGAAAATGCCTTGAGCGTCAAAGCCGGCGGCGGCGAATGCAAGGCCAATTTCTCCTACACGCCTGACAGCGAAACCCAAGCAATGATCGGCCCCCTGAAATGCCTATAGTCCGGATTCTCGCCGCCTTCTGCTTCCTTCTGCTGCAAAGCGCGGCGGCAAGCGCGCAGTCTTGCACATTCTCGAACACAGGGGTGAACTTCGGGAGCATCAGCCTGGCGGCGAACGTGGCCTACACCGCCAGCGGCACCATCACGGCAAGTTGCTCTGGAACGAGAAATCGAAGAATACTGGTTTGCCCAAATTTCGGGGCAGGCAGCGGCGGGTCGGCCGGTTCGGGCAATCCCCGCTACATGCTGCAGGGCGCGACGCGATTGAACTACAACCTCTACGAGGCCAGCAACTACACGAACATATGGGGTTCGAACCTGTGGGCTCCGAGGCCCAATGTCACAGGACTTGTCATCAACCTGAATAATGCCGGGACCGCCAGCCCTGTCGCCAAGACAATCTACGGGCGGATAACCGCTGGCCAGGGAGCGCAACCGCCGGGAACGTATCTGTCGACGTTCGCCGGCAACGACGCGCTGGTCCAGTATGCTTACACGAACTCAAACTCGACGAGCTGCAATTCTTCGCCAGGCGGCTTGACTCAAAGCGTTCCGTTCACCGTCATAGCGAACGCCGTAAGCAGTTGCTCTGTCACGACATCTGCGCTCGATTTCGGCACGCAAACAAGCCTGGCATCCGGAACGGCGGCCACCAATTCCGTATCGGTGACCTGCACGGCGGGCACACAATTCGAGGTGGGAATGAACAACGGGTCGTCAGGCGGAACGGATCCGGCTGCCCGGCTCATGACGAACGCCGGCACCCCTCAAGCCATCACTTACGGCATTTACCGCGACCCAGCGCGCACAAGCCCTTGGGGAAATATTGCGGGGAGCAACACACAAACCGGCACCGGCACGGGCGCTGCGCAGGCTTATACGGGATACGGATACATTCCGCCCCAGTTAACGCCCACACCGCTTGTCTACACGGACACTGTCGTCGTCACAGTCACATATTAATCCGTGGTTTCCGTCATTTTATCGTACTAGAAGAAGTCGGTGGAACGAGGGGTGGACGACTGACCATGCAGGCTGGGAAGAGTTTTTTTGTCGGCATTGACACGGGCGGCACCTATACCGACGCCGTTATTGTCGAGCATGGCAGTCACAAGATACTGGCGTCGGCCAAAGCGCTGACCACCAAGGGCGATTTGTCCATTGGCGTCAAAGAGGCGCTTGCGGCGGTTGTGCTGAAGCTTCCGGCGGGCACCGGGGCTTCCGACATTGCGCTGATTTCCGTTTCCACGACGCTTGCCACAAATGCGGTGGTGGAAGGCCATGGAAGCCCGGTTGGGGTTTTTCTCATCGGGTTTGACGGGTCAATGGCGGTACGCACGGGAATTGCCAGGGCTTTCCCGGGGCTGCCGATCAAAATTATAGATGGCGGGCACGATCACAATGGCGATGCCACGCGGCCTCTCGATTTCGCAAGCCTTGAGCGCGAGGCGGCAGCGATGGACGCAGACGTTTCGGCTTTTGCTGTTGCCTCGGCCTTTGCGGTGAGGAATCCTGCCCACGAGCAGCAGGCGCGGGAAATTATCACGCGGGTAACGGCCAAGCCCGTAACGCTCTCGACCGAACTCACAGCCTCACTCGATGCGCCGCGCCGGGCGCTTACGGCTGTTTTGAACGCGCGGCTGATTTCGCGGATATCTTTGCTGATCGAGGCGGTTCGATTGACAATGAGCGAGCTGCGAATTTCGTGTCCTCTCATGGTGGTGAAAGGGGACGGGACATTGGCGCGCGCCGAGAGCGTGGCGCTACGCCCGATCGAAACGGTATTGTCCGGTCCGGCAGCCAGCCTTGTTGGCGCAAAGTGGCTTTCAAACCTCGACAGTTTCATCATGTCGGATATTGGCGGCACAACGACCGATGTTGGCATTCTCATAGATGGCCGGCCGAAGATTGCGGAGCAGGGGGCCGAAGTGGCAGGCTGGCGCACCATGGTGCAGGCTATTGATGTCAGGACAATAGGGCTGGGCGGCGACAGCGAAGTGAGTCTGGCTCTTGATGGCTCTGTCAGGCTTGGACCGCAACGCGTTGTGCCCATCTCCCTGCTGGGTCAGCGCTATCCTGAAGTTATTGCCATGCTCGAGGCAGACCTCGCCGAAACTGAAGGCGGCTCGCAGCACGGGCGCTTTGTTGTCCTGCCGTTCGGCAAATCGACGCCAGCAGAATTGAGCGGGCTCTCTCAACGGGAAATTGAAATGCTTTCGCTGGTTGGCGAGAGGCCGAAGCCGTTGCGGAAAATCACGGTGTCCTCGGGCGCGCAGCGGGCCCTGTTGTCGCTGCGCAAAAAAGGACTGGTTCAATTCTGCGGCTTCACGCCATCTGATGCCTCGCATGTGCTTGGGCTGCAGGCCAACTGGTCGCAACTGGCAGCCCGGTTGGCGGCGCAGCTGGCCTTTCGATTCCGAAATATGAAGCTCGGCGCGCCGGAGCAGATAAAAGATTTTTGCCATGAGATTTGGAGTGAGACGGTCAGTCTTTCGGCCCGGGCGATTGTGAGCGCGGCGGTTGACGGATCCATTGAAAACAACGCCCTGATTGATGCGGTCTGCCGTGGCCGGCCGATAATAGGCTTGGCGAATGTCGGCGTTTCACCAACGGTTCCCCTTGTTGCCGTTGGCGGGCCTGCCCGCATATTTTATGGTGAGGTTGCGCGGCGTCTTCAATGCGAAGTGGTTTTTTCCGAGCATTGTGAAGTTGCGAATGCCATAGGCGCTGCCGCAAGTCTCGTGGCGCATCGAGTCGCGGTCACAGTTGAAGGGGATGGCAATGGCCTGTTTCGTGTTCACACCGGGCAGGGCACGCAAATTTTTGGAACAGGGAAAGACGCCTTGCGTTTCGCAACCGCCTCGGCGCAATCCCTGGTTGAGAGTCTGGCGCTCAGTGCTGGAGCTATCGCGCCCCGAATCAGCATCGATACCAAGACGTTTTATTTGCCCGATGCCACGGATGAGAACGGCTTGTTGAAAGCTGAAATAGTGGCGGAGGCAATCGGGCGGCCATCTCTGGCATAGCCAATACTTTCAATTGATTACTCGCCGGTGAACACTTCATTCACCCTAATCGGCGGGTTGTCGAAGAGTTGCACTTGTCAAGGCAATTCATGTGGACCCGGAAAGACACTGTTAACTACAATCTTGCTAAGGTCCGATGCATATTCAGAGGAAACTCGACAAATGACCGCCGCCATTGGCTCTGCCAACACTGCGCCCGTGCTATCCGGCTGGGACGAACTGGGACCAAGCGCTCCATCCTGGAAGATTGAACGGGAAAAGCCACCGGGCGACGTGGCGGTTCCGTTTTTTCCCGAAAGGACGGGCGCGGCGCACGAGAAGCTTCTGGCCAACCTGCCGGTGATGATGCACGCCATGGATGGTTCCGGCCGGGTGTATTCCGTCAACAAGCATTGGTGCAGCACGCTGGGCTATGAGGCCGGTGAAGTCATAGGAAAATCATTCAATGAATTCCTGACTGTCGAGTCGCGCTCGCGGCTGGTCACCAAAATATATCCGCAGTATCTGCAGAGCGGCTCGTGCAGGGATGAGGAACTGTTCGTTCGCCGCAAGGATGGAACGCTTGCCACTGTGGCGCTATCGATGAATGCCCATCGCAACGACAAGGGCAGGGTGGAGCGCACCATTTGCCTGCTGCAGGATGTGACCGATCGCAAAGTCGCCGAGATTGCCTCGACGCGGAGCGACCAGAGATTTCGGGGCGCGTTTGCGGCGGCGGCGCATGGCGTGGCGCTGGTTTCGCCCACCGGGCAAATTGAACTGGCCAACGCCGCGCTCAATCATTTGCTGGGCCGCGGCGACAGCGAAAAGCTCAGCGTTCCGTTCGATGAAATTCTCCACATCGATGACCGGGGAACTTTTTTGAGCGGCATGCGCCAGTTGTTGTCTGGCGAGACCGCCTTGCTGAAGCAGGAGCTGCGCTATGTGACGGGGCCCGGCGGCGTTGTCCACGGCGCCACAACCGTTTCCATGGTGAAAAGCGCAAGCGGCGACGTTGAGCAGCTGGTGGTCCATGTGGTCGATGTGACCGATCGCAAACTGATTTCGCAACGGCTCTATCAGGCCCAGAAAATGGAAGCCATCGGCCAGCTCACAGGCGGTCTTGCCCATGATTTCAACAACCTGCTGACCGTCATCATTGGCAGCCTTCAACTGGCTGAAACGGAAGATGCTGAAGATGGAAAAATCTCCACGCGCATAAATGACGCGATTGAAGCGGCGCGCAAGGGCTCAGTCCTGACAAAGCAATTGCTGGCCTTTGCCCGGCAACAGCAGCTTGAACCGCAAGACACCAACATTAACGAGGTTGTCATGGGCATGGAGCCGCTTATTGCCCGAACGCTCGGCGAGAGTTTTGAGCTTAAAGTGCATGTGAGCGCCGAATCGCCAAATGTGCTTGTCGACCGCGCCCAATTCGAAACCTCCATTCTCAACCTGGCGATAAATGCCAGGGATGCCATGCCTGATGGCGGTGTGCTGACACTCGAGACCGAGCTTGCCTATCTTGACCAGGAATATGCGGAGAAACACCCTGAAGTTGCGCCGGGCCGGCATGTGATGATTGCTGTTTCAGATAGCGGCTCCGGCATGACGCCGGATGTTCTTGAAAAAGCCTTTCATCCATTCTTCACGACCAGGGACTCTGGCCAGTGTTCCGGGCTTGGACTGTCGATGGCCTATGGTTTTATCAAGCAATCCGGCGGCCATATCAACATCTATAGCGAAATTGGCCATGGCACGTCCGTCAAGATGTATTTGCCCGTCAGACATTCGGCGAACTCGATTGCACCGAAAGCCGATGTCGCGGCCGCCCCGATGCCTGATGCGCCAGTTGCAGCAGCGGCCGACCGCAAACGCAAAATTCTTGTGGTTGAAGACCAGGCAGCGGTGCGGGCGGTGGCCTGCAGTTTCCTGGAAGATTTTGGCTATGAACTGGTCGAAGCCGGCGATGGATTTCAGGCTCTTGCGAAGCTGCAGGAAGACCCCGGGATTGACTTGATGTTCTCGGATATTGTCATGCCCGGCGGCATGAACGGATTTGATTTGGCGCAGGCCGCGATCGGAATCCGGCCCAGCCTCAAGGTTGTTCACACATCGGGTTACCCCAAGGGCGCCATTGCGCATCAGGACGAGCCGCGCTTCAAGCAGGGCTTCGTCATCATGAAACCCTATCGCCGGGACGAGCTGCAAAAGATCATCAGCGAAGCCTTTGAAGAAAACGGCTAGGGCGCGGGCCTTGCGCCGCCATCTCCGGCGCCTGCAACTCGAACCAATCAATGTCTCGTCAAAGCGATTTGAAAGCTTTATGAGCCTGTGGAAATGAGTCTTCCCGGGGCCTGCCATGATTGAGCTTTTCACGATTGAAAACCTGTTCACTCTGGTGGTGCTCACGGCGCTTGAAACTGTGCTGGGTTTTGACAACCTGCTTTATATCTCGATTGAGGCAAAGCGGGTTGCGCCGGAGCGGCAGAAATACGTCCGCCAAATCGGAACGGTGCTCGCTATCGCGCTCCGCATCGTCTTGCTGTTTGTCGTTCTGCAGCTCATCAGCCTGTTCCAGAATCCGTTTTTCGGTTTTCAAAACACAATTCTTGCAGGCTCGATCAATGGCCACAGCCTGATTGTCATGGCGGGTGGCGCGTTCCTCATCCACACGGCGCTCAAGGAGATATCCCACATGCTGGTGGTGGATGATCTCGAGCATGAGGAGGGCGAGGGGCCGAAGCACCGCAGCGTGCGGTCGGCGCTGTTCTGGATTGTCGTCATGAATATCGTGTTTTCATTCGACACGGTGCTTTCCGCCGTGGCGCTGACTGACAACTTCATCGTGATGGCGACGGCGATTGTTATCTCCGGCGCCTTGATGGTGCTGCTGGCGGAACACGTCGCCAACTTCTTGCAGCGCAACCGGATGTATGAAGTGCTGGGGCTGTTTGTGCTGCTGCTGGTGGGCGTCATGCTGCTGGCCGAGGGCGGCCACATCGCGCATCTGGCCTTCTTTGGCTACCCGGTTGAACCGCTGGCCAAGAGCACGTTCTATTTCGTGGTTGCCGCGCTTGTCATTGTCGACATCATCCAGGGGCGCTATCAGAAAAAGATCAGCATCGAGGAGCAAAAGGGCAAGTAGCATTGCTCTTTTGAGGCCGCTCCGCTAAACCCCGCTCAACAATTTTCCCCTTCAGTTCAGGCAGGCTCAACCATGGCGCGGCAATTCATCTATCATATGCAGGGTCTTTCGAAGGCCTACGCGGGGGGCAAGAAGGTTCTTGAAAATATCCACCTGTCTTTCTATCCCGATGCCAAAATCGGCGTGCTCGGCCCCAATGGCTCGGGCAAGTCGACGCTGCTGCGCATCATGGCTGGGCTCGACACGGAATGGAACGGCGAGGCCTGGATCGCCGACGGAGCCACGCGCGGCTATCTCATGCAGGAGCCGGAGCTTGATCCGGCGCTTAATGTCATGGGCAATGTGATGGAGGGGGTGGCCGCCAAGAAGGCCATCCTTGACCAATACAATGCCCTGATGGCCGACTATAATGATGAGAACGCCGAGAAGGCCGGCAAGCTTCAGGACGTTATTGATGCGCAGAACCTGTGGGATCTGGAAGCGCAGGTGGAGCAGGCGATGGACGCCATGCGCTGCCCGCCGGGCGATGCCACGATCGACAATCTCTCCGGCGGTGAAAAGCGCCGGGTGGCGCTCACGCAACTGCTTTTGCGCAAGCCTGATCTGTTGCTGCTCGACGAACCCACCAACCATCTCGACGCTGAATCGGTGAACTGGCTTGAGCATCACTTGCGCGATTATCCCGGCTCCATCCTGATCGTCACCCATGACCGCTATTTCCTCGACAATGTGACGGGCTGGATTCTTGAATTGGACCGGGGCCGCGGCATTCCGTATGAAGGCAATTATTCGGCCTATCTCGGCCAGAAGGCGAAGCGCTTTGCCCAGGAAAAGAGCGAGGACGCGGCGCGCCAGAAGGTCATTGAGCGCGAGCAGGAATGGATATCGTCATCGCCCAAAGCGCGGCAGGCCAAATCCAAGGCCCGCTTCAAGGCCTATGATGAGTTGATCAAGGCCAATGATGAACGGATGAAATCCACCACCGCCCAGATCATCATTCCGCCGGGCGAGCGGCTGGGCGACAATGTCATCACCATTGAGGGCCTCAGCAAAGCCTATGGCGACCGGCTGCTGATTGACGATCTTTCGTTCAAATTGCCGCCAGGCGGCATTGTTGGCATCATCGGTCCCAACGGCGCGGGCAAGACCACATTGTTCCGCATGCTGACGGGCCAGGAAAAACCGGACGCCGGCAAAATCGAAATCGGCGAAAGCGTGCAAATGGGCTATGTCGACCAGAGCCGCGACACGCTCAATCCGGAGAAAACCGTGTGGCAGGAAATCTCCGGCGGCAATGACGTGCTGTATCTGGGCAAGCGCGAAATGAATTCCCGCGCCTATACAGGGGCCTTCAATTTCAAGGGCGCCGACCAGCAGCAGAAGGTGGGAACGCTTTCAGGCGGCCAGCGCAACCGGGTGCATCTGGCCAAGATGCTGAAATCCGGCGCCAATGTGCTGCTGCTCGACGAACCCACCAACGACCTCGACACGGAAACACTGGCAGCCCTTGAAGAGGCGCTGGAAGATTTCGCCGGCTGCGCCGTCATCATCAGCCACGACCGCATGTTCCTCGACCGCCTCGCCACCCATATCCTGGCCTTCGAAGGCGACAGCCATGTGGAATGGTTCGAAGGCAATTTCCAGGACTACGAGGAAGACAAGAAACGGAGACTGGGCGAGGATAGCGTGATGCCGAAGCGGATCAAGTACAAGCAGTTCGCAAGGTAACTCAAATTAGAACTGAGACCGCCGGAAGCGAAGGTTTTCCAATGACAGATCTCTCAGGACGCGATCCTTTCCTTTGTAGACACCTGAGTGCTGGCCAAGTGAAGAGCAGCCCGTTCCGTTACCCAGAGCTTCCGCATGGCGGCCTGCGCGCGCCGAAGCAGGCTGGGCCTTTTCGACATGCGCCGTTCGATCTCCCATTCGATCTCCCATTCGTCATGGGGCGTCAAGGCGCGGTAGCCCATGGCCGTCCGGTATAGGTCGCCGTAGAGTCCATCAATCATCCAGTTCATTGTCTTGTCTCCCATGTTGCGATGGGAGGATCAAAGACCCGGCCTGTGACTTGAGGTGGAGAAATTGCATGAAAGTTGTGTGAAAAGTCTGTGACATGGTGTTAAATCGTGTTCCATGGGGAGATTACGCTTCACCTCAAACTGTTAGGAAAATTCGAGCTCACTGGCCCCGCCGGCCAGATTGCCCTATCCAGCACCAAGCTCAGCGCCTTCATGGCCTATCTTGCGCTGGCGGCAAAACCAGTGTCGCGCGAACACCTGACAACACTTCTGTGGGGGTCGTATTTCGACGATCAGGCACGGCAGAATTTTCGGCAGGCGCTGGTTCGCCTGCGGAAGCTGATCGGGACTGATGTGCTGATTTCAGATGATCAAACCGTGCAGCTTTCCCCTGCCGCCGTGACAAGCGATGTGCGCCAGTTTGAAAGCCTACTGCGCTCCGCTTCAGAGGCTGACCTGCGACAGGCGGTTAGCCTGCTTGACGGCGAGCTTCTTGCGGGCATCGATGTGAAGGAACCTGCGTGGGAGGACTGGCTTAGCGGTGAACGGCACCGCTTCGGCAAGCTGGCTTGCGATACGCTGGTGGCGCTGGGCGGAATCGACTTGGCACAGGGGTGTGCGGCGGATGGGCTTGCTCACGCCGAGGATTGCATCCAACGCGACATGTTCCGCGAGGACGCGCACCGGCTGGCCATTCAGGCTTATGTTGCTCTGGGTCGCCGCGCTGAGGCTTTGAAGCATTTTCAGGGTCTTACTGAACTGCTGAAACAGGACCTCAACACGGCACCGGAAGCCGCAACGGTGCAAGCATATGAGAACGCACGAGTAAATGAAGGTTTTGCCAATGACTCGCATCCCATTGCGTCGAACCGTAAACCATCGATTGCCGTTCTGCCATTCGCCAATCTCAGCAATGATCCAGAACAAGACTACTTTGCCGATGGCATGGTTGATGAAATTATCACTGCACTGTCGCGTATCCATTGGCTTTTTGTCATCGCACGCAATTCGAGCTTCACCTACAAGGGCCGCGCTGTAGATGTGAAGCAAGTGGGGCGCGACCTTGATGTACGTTATGTGCTTGAGGGCAGCGTGCGCAAGGCGGGCAGTCGGGTTCGCATTGGTGGGCAACTTATAGATACGGAGACTGGCGCAGCGATCTGGGCAGACCGGATCGAGGGCGAGCTGCAGGATATTTTTGATCTGCAGGACAAGGTGACGGCCAAGGTCGTCGGAGCCATTGCGCCGAAACTTGAACGGGCAGAGATAGAGCGCTCGAAGCGCAAACCGACCGGCAGCCTCGATGCTTATGACTACTACCTTCGTGGATTGCCAGAGGTGCACAAATGGACGTGCGAAGCCAATGAAAAGGCGTTGACGCATTTCTATCGGGCGATTGAACTTGATCCTGAATTTGCATCCGCTTACGGAATGGCAGCCCGATGCTATTCGCAACGCAAGGCCGGTGGCTGGGTTGTTGACCGGCCGTTTGAGATCATCGAGGCGCAGCGGCTTGCGCGCCGGGCTGTAGAGCTTGGCCCTGATGACGCAGTGGCGCTCAGTACTGCAGGCATTGCGCTGGCCTTCGTGGCGGGAGAATTGGAGGCTGGCGATGCCTTGATTGAAAAGGGTGTGGCACTCAATCCAAATCTAGCTTGGGCATGGCTGTTCAGCGGCTGGGTAAAGGCTTGGCTTGGTGAACCCGACGACGCCATTGTCCGCATTACCCGCGTTATGAATCTCAGTCCGCAGGATCCAAGCCTGCTCAGCATGAGCAGAGGGATTGTCTTTGCCCATTTCATTGCCGGTCGTTACGAAGGGTCGATAGCTACGGCCAGTGTGACGTTTAATTCGCCCCAGAATGCATTCATTGCAATGGCGGCCGCGACTGCAAGTGCGACCCACCTCGGACGCATGGAAGAAGCGCGGCGGACAGTTTCCCAGCTTCTCGCAGCGGACCCAGCTTTGTGCTGCGCCAATCTCAGGGAACGTTTTCCAATCAAGCGCGATGAGGATTTCGCCCGCTGGACGGAGGGACTGCGAAAGGCAGGGCTGCCGGAATAGTGGTGGGCGTCCGTCCCACCTCACCCAATATCCACTCGCGGATGGCGCGGATCTTGGGTGTGTTGCGGCGGGTTTGCGAATAGGCGAGGAAATATTCCGAGCCTGACTTGGCCACCCTATCAAAACAATTGACCTCACATCATGAAAGCACGAACATGCGTCGACCATGTCCCCGAACATGTGTCAGCTATGCCCCCGAGCTAAACATTTATCGGGGAGAGGGTTGGGGGCCATCCGGCGTAGCGCAGCGAAGACGGATGGGAGGGTGAGGGGCCTCCCTAAGTAGTAGCGCTTGCCAACAGGATCAAATCGGCAAAACCATTACGGAACATAAGCGGAACTTTTTTACGGCAAGAGCCCCGACGAATTCAGGATCCAATCTGTCTGGAATAAAGGCAGAGAAATTCCCGGCTACAATAGAAACGAATGGCGCCATGACGACGATGGCCGCGTGAATTCTACAATCAGGTCCCGTTAAAAATGGGAGGATTACCAGTGGACTTTCTTCAAACGGTAGGATATTATCCTACCAAGGAGTTCGTTATGTCCGCACCCGCCGAGAAGATCAGCATTACCGTCACCCCCGCCATGAAGCGGGTTTTGGAGGAGCGCGTGGCTTCGGGGCAGTTTGCCTCCGCCAGCGAATTGATGCGCGAAGCGTTTCGAACCTGGCAGCGGCAGCAGGACGAGCACGAGGAGCGTCTGGCCTCGGTTCGCGCGCGGATTGAGAGATCCATGAATGACCCCAAGCCCAGCGTTCCTGCCGAAGACGTTTTTGACCGCCTCAAGAAAATGCACGAAAAGAATTTGAAAGCCGCGTCTTGAAAGGCAAGCGGCTCGTTTTCCGGGCTGAGGCGGAGGCCGATC
>VFJY01000192.1 GCA_009885825.1 Rhodobiaceae bacterium
CGGAGTGTCTATACCCGATCCCATCTCGAACTCGGCCGTAAATCGCTCCAGCGCCAATGGTACTTCGTCTTAAGACGCGGAAGAGTAGGTCGCTGCCAGGCCTGCGAAAAACAGAGCATGCCCTCGGACTTGATCCGAGGGGCCATGAAAACCCCCTTCTTTACAATTTCAATTCAAAAAACCCGCCGATCCGGCAATGGACGGCGGGTTTTGTGTTGTGGGTAGCCCAATCAAATGAGTCAACGATCACGTGACTTGACGTTAAGAGCGCGGAACCGCTACAACATTTGTAATGCTTGATCATTACATCATCGTGGCTGTTCGGCGCTTTTTGTTTGGCGTAGGTATGCTTGCTTTGATGCTGCCCACTGTTTCATTCGCGGGTTCAGACGGGATGGCGATGGCAAGCATGGAAGAAATGCCATCATCTAATTGCCCACAAAAACAAAGCTGTTGCGACAAACAAAAATCTGATTGCCCATCGATGCAATCATGTGTCGCGCCATGTAACGGCAATTTCACGCCTGTGAATTTGGCTGAGACGGAGTCTGTGGAATTTGGCCCTGCAGTTATGACAGCACTTGTTGTTGATGAGCCTGATTCCATGGCTTCATCACCACTGCGACGACCTCCACGCGTTTAATCCCCTGAAACTGACCAATCGGGCAGCGCTTTGCGTTGGCCGCTTTTCTCCAATTATTCAGAGGATTTATCATGCGTATTTTCCTGAAACTCATTTTGAGTTTGTTTCTCATTGCCATAGGCAGTGTGGGTGGTTTTTTTGCCGCCACAAAGTATCGTTCACAACTGGAGGCCGTGGCGTCCCAAGTCGTGGATGTTGCCACGAGCGAAACACCGGGCCGAAAAATTATCTACTATAAGAACCCAATGGGTGAACCGGATATTTCCGCCGCGCCCAAGAAGGATTCCGTGGGGATGGATTATCTGCCGGTCTATTCCGATGAGATGCCTCCGGGTGGTGCCGTCGGCCCGGATGGGCGGAAGATTGTCTTCTACCGCAACCCAATGGGCGAGCCGGATGTTTCTGCGGTTCCCAAGAAGGACTCGATGGATATGGATTACATCCCGGTTTACGAGGATGAAATCCCCGGGCAGCCCGGATCGCTATTGCCCAAGCCAGAAGAGCCAACGAAAGCCATAGCTGCGGAAGGAGGGAAGAAGATTCTCTACTACCGCAATCCCATGGGCCTGCCGGATACATCGCCTGTGCCTAAGCTCGACTCAATGGGGATGGACTATATTGCCGTTTATGAAGACGAAGACATTGGTCCCGCTGATCCATCAATCGTAAAGATCAGTGTCGAGAAGGTACAGCGCGCAGGCGTGCGTACCGAAGCTGTTGAAATGCGCGTGTTGTCTGAACCCTTGCGCGTCCCCGGAACTGTGGCGCTGGATGAGCGGCTGGAACGGTCCATCACCATCCGCACTGAAGGCTTTATCGAGAAGGTCTATGCTGGAGCGACTGGCCAGCATGTGAAAGCGGGAGAACCACTGTTTCGCATTTACAGTCCGCAAATTGTCCAGGCAGCTGTTGAATATCGCATTGCAGCGGCGGGTGGTCAGAAAGCCATTGGGGCCAAAAAACTGCACAATTACGGCGCGCCGGAGTCTTACATCAAAAGCATTCCATTGAGCGGTGAGGTGCCGTTGTCACTTGACTGGCCGTCACCTGTTGATGGCGTGCTGATGAGCAAGAACATCGTAGTGGGTGCCCGCGTCATGCCGGGCGATGAGCTTTATCGCCTGGCCGATGTGAGCAAAGTCTGGGTCATCGCCGATGTGCCCGAGCAGGATGTCGGTCGTGTTGCGATCGGCAATCCCGTCAGCATTTCTGTGCGCGCGTTTCCAGGTGAAACATTCGCTGGCAAAGTGGCTTTTCTATTGCCGGAGTTGAAACAGGAAACCCGCACGGCGCAAGTGCGTATCGAGCTGCCAAATCCAAAGCACAGGCTTCTGCACGGCATGTATGCTGACGTGACCATCGATACCGGCAGCAATGCGCCTGTTGTCGCCGTGCCGGAATCAGCAGTCATCGACAGTGGCAACAAGCAGGTTGCCATCATTGAAGTGGGTGAAGGCCGCTTCAAGCCGCAAGCCGTGAAACTGGGCCGCCGTGGCGCAGGCCAGGTGGAAATTCTGGAAGGCCTTGCGGTGGGCGACAGGATTGTCACCCGCGCAAACTTTTTGATTGATGCCGAAAGTAATTTGCAAGCCGCATTCACCGCGTTCGTTGCCAGTGAAGGTGTTGCAAAATGATTGCGAAGATTATTGAATGGTCAGCACGGAATGTCGCTTTCGTCCTGATTGGCACGGCGTTTTTGACATTGGCCGGGCTCTATGCAGTGTGGACAACACCGCTCGATGCAATTCCCGATCTATCCGACACGCAAGTCATCGTCTACACGGAATTTTCCGGCCAGGCACCGCAGGTGGTTGAGGATCAGGTTACTTATCCACTCACGACTTCGCTGCTGAGCGTTCCCAAATCGAAAGTGGTGCGCGGGTTTTCGTTTTTCGGCGTTTCCTTCATCTACATCATCTTTGATGACGGCACGGACCCCTATTGGGCGCGATCACGGGTTCTGGAATACCTGAATGCGGCGGGGCGGCGCCTGCCACAAGGCGTCACGCCAACCCTCGGGCCCGACGCCACGGGCGTGGGCTGGGTCTATCAGTATGCGCTGACAGGCAAGGGCCTCGACCTTGCTGACTTGCGCACCACGCAAGACTGGCAGTTGCGCTATTCCCTGGCCAAGGCCGATGGTGTTGCGGAAGTGGCCAGTGTTGGCGGCTTCGTCAAACAATACAGCATTGTAGTTGATCCGCGACGCTTGCAGAGCTTTGGCATTTCGCTTGAAACCGTGCGCGATGCCATCCGCGACAGCAACATGGATGTGGGCGGACGCTCGATCGAAATTGCCGAAACCGAATATGCGGTGCGCGGACGCGGGTTGTTCCGCAATGTCAGCGACATTGAGAGCATAGTGCTCAAGGCCAATGCCGGCACGCCGGTTCTGATGAAAGATGTTTCACGCGTTGAATTTGTGCCCGATGAACGGCGCGGCATTACCGAACTCAATGGCGAAGGCGAAGTCGTGGGCGGCATTGCCATCCAGCGCTATGGCGAGAATGCACTATCGGTCATCGATGGCGTCAAGAAAAGCATAGACGATGTCAAAGCCAGCCTTCCCGCAGGAACAGAAGTGGTCACAGTCTATGACCGTTCCACCCTGATCCACCGTGCCATTGAAACACTCAAAGGCACATTGCTGGAAGAAAGCATCATTGTCGCCATCGTATGCTTTGTATTCCTGCTGCACATTCGCAGCGCTCTCGTCGCCATTCTGATGTTGCCTGTCGGCATTTTGATCGCCTTCCTGCTGATGCGTATGCTTGGATTGTCATCCAACATCATGAGTCTTGGCGGCATTGCCATTGCCATTGGTGCCATGGTGGATGCGGCCATTGTGATGATCGAGAATGCCCACAAGCATCTGGAACGGGCCGACCCAAGCAAGTCCCGGCTTGAAGTGCTGATTGAGTCGTCAAAGGAAGTGGGGCCAGCCCTGTTCTTTGGCCTACTTGTGATCACCGTTTCGTTCCTGCCGATCTTCACCTTGGAGGCGCAGGAAGGGCGGCTGTTCAAGCCCCTGGCTTACACCAAAACATTTTCAATGGCGGCTGCAGCGTTTCTTTCGATCACGCTGGTGCCCGCCCTTATGCTGATATTTGTGCGTGGACGCATCATTGCCGAACGGCGCAATCCACTGAACCGTTTTTTGATCTGGATTTACCGTCCGGTGATCGCTGGCGTGTTGCGGGCGAAGATTTTCACTGTGGTGATTGCCATTGCCGTGCTGAGTGCAAGTTATTGGCCTGCGAAGCAGCTGGGGTCGGAATTCATGCCAACTCTCAACGAGGGTGTACTGTTTTATATGCCTACGACGTTGCCGGGACTCTCTGTCACCAAAGCGGCGGAACTGCTGCAATCACAAA
This sequence comes from Rhodobiaceae bacterium, assembly GCA_009885825.1. GTDB lineage: Bacteria > Pseudomonadota > Alphaproteobacteria > Rhizobiales > Aestuariivirgaceae > Aestuariivirga. The sequence continues at coordinate 4,018 of VFJY01000192.1, forward strand.
ACAAGATTATCAAGTCGTTTCCGGAAGTGGAGACGGTCTTCGGTAAGGCGGGACGGGCGTCCACCGCCACTGATCCCGCGCCAACTGAGATGATCGAAACGGTGGTCAATCTCAAGCCCAAGGAAGAATGGCGGCCCGGATTGACAGTTGACGCCCTGATCTCCGAGATGGACCAAGCCTTGCAGTTTCCGGGTGTTTCCAATGCCTGGACCATGCCGATCAAGGCCCGCATCGACATGTTGTCAACAGGCATACGCACACCAATCGGTGTCAAGGTTTTCGGAACCGATCTCGAGGTGATTGAAAGGCTTGGCCGTGAAATAGAACGGGCCTTGCGCACCATGCCCGCAACATCAAGCGCATTTTCCGAACGTGTGATTGGTGGCTACTACCTTGAGATCATCCCGGACCGCCAACAATTGGCGCGTTATGGCCTAATGATATCCGATGTGCAGGACACCATTGCAATGGCGCTGGGGGCCGAACCCATCACAATCGCGGTCGAAGGACGAGAACGCTATGCCGTGAACTTGCGATTGCCACGGGATTTCAGAAGTGACCCGGAAGCCATCAAGCGCAATGTGCGCGTGACGAATGGCGAAGGCGTGTCGGTTCCACTGGGCGACATTGCCAGCATCAAACTGACCACGGGTCCTTCAACAATCCGCACCGAAAACGCCCAGCTTGCCGCCTATATCTTTGTTGACACGCGCGACAGTGACATTGGCGGTTATGTGGCTGAGGCCAAACGTGTTGTGGCGGAGCAAGTCAAGTTTCCGCCGGGCTATTATGTGACATGGAGCGGGCAGTTTGAATATCTTGAACGGGCCAAGGCGCGGCTGCTCATCGTGGTGCCTGTAACACTGCTGATCATCTTCTTTCTCCTGTTTCTCAACTTCCGGAAACTGACCGAAACCCTCATCGTCATGCTGTCACTGCCGTTCTCGCTGGTCGGCGGGTTGTGGCTGATGTGGTACATGAATTTCAATTTCTCTGTCGCCGTTGCCGTGGGCTTTATCGCCCTTGCCGGTGTTGCCGCCGAAACCGGCGTTATAATGTTGATCTATCTCGAAAACTCCCTGAAGGAATGGCGGCACCGCGCCCATGATGAGGGCCGGACGTTTGACAGAGCCGATCTTTATGGTGCCATCATGGAAGGTGCCGTGGACCGCGTGCGCCCCAAGATGATGACGGTTGCCGCCATCATGGCGGGGTTGCTGCCGATCCTGTGGAGTACTGGTACGGGATCGGAAGTGATGCAGCGCATCGCCGTTCCGATGATCGGCGGCATGGTGTCGTCCACACTGCTCACGTTGGTCGTCATTCCTGCGATTTACGCACTGGCAGAAGGCGTTCGAATGAGGCGACAAACCGTCCGTACGTGAGCTGGGTTCAAAACGTCGTGAGACAGTTTGGTCCCTATCTGCCGTGATTGTAGGAGAATTGAGAGGATTTGTCCGAAGTCACGAGAGGACCGGGATGAACACACCTCCGGGGACCTGTTATCGCGCCAGCGGTACAGCAGGGTAGCTATGTGTGGAC
>VFJY01000103.1 GCA_009885825.1 Rhodobiaceae bacterium
GATGCCCGCTTATCCCCGCAAAGCTGACCTTTAGTCAGTAATTGCCGTTTTTTCGGAAATTTGGTCTGCAAATGAAGGCGCAGCTGACATGCGTTGACGACTGCACTTGGTCTCATGTTGACCCAAAGGGGACTTGGCTGCCTAATTCAGATTAAGGGCTCTTTTGGGATATAGCCTTGACCACCTGACACGCGACCACAAACTCCATGAACGTGCGAGCTTGAGGAGTCAGATAGCGTCGCGAGGGTAGATTGTGTGAATCGGCCGATCACTCCGGCGATTATTTGGTCGCGATCTGCTCTACTCGCAACCTCTACCTCGGCATCTTCCTTTTCCTTTCCAGGCTATCTTCTCTCAATTCGCCTGGTTCAAAAAAACCTGTCAGGTTAGCAGCGGGCCATAGCGCTGACCGAGCGCCTTCTCGGTCCGGCAGATCTCAACTCCGGGACTTTACCTTTACGCCAATTCACGCGATGCTCCATCGAGCTTCCCCCTAGATTTCCGGAACAACCATGGACCTAACACCCGCCCTCGGCGCCTTCACCTCATTCAGCAAGACCGTCAGCGAGAGCGACGTCTATCTTTTTGCCGGGATCACAGGCGATTTTGCCCCCAATCATGTCAACGAGCAGTTCATGCGAGGTACACAATACGGGCGGCGCATCGCCCATGGCGCATTGCTGGTGGGCTACATGTCGACCACCTCGACAATGGTCAACGCCCTGATGGCCGAGCGCGTGCCGGACATCTTTCCGGTTTCGCTGGGTTATGACCGCGTGCGCTTTCTGAAGCCCGTGTTCATCGGCGATACCATCACCGTCCGCTATCTGGTAGAGAGCATCGATGCCGCCAAGAACCGTAGCCTGGCGAAGGTCGAGGTGAGCAACGACAGGGGCGAAGTCGTCGCCGCAGCGACCCACTTGATGAAATGGCTGCCGCGCCAGAGCACTTGAGGTTCAATCGCCGCGCCGCGTCAGCCGGGAATGACGACGCGGCGCGCCGGCAAGGCCGGCGGCGAGGCCCATCGGCCGCGGATCGAATATGCGCGCGTCCATCGTATTGAGCGATGGACTGACCTTTGGCTTGAAATCCATGTGGGCGACAATGTCAGACGCAAGATCGAGGCCTGGGGCGATCTCAATCAGTACCGGTCCGCCAACATCGAGCCGGAAGACAGCGCGCTCGGTCACATAGATGACCTGCTGGCCGCGCGCCGCGCCGACCTTGCCGTTGAAGCAAATCTGCTGGACGGCCTTCACAAACTTGCGGTGCTTTCCTTCCTGTAAGATGCGGAGCTTGCCGCCTTCGGTCGCCACCTTGAGCCCACCCGCCGTAAACGTTCCCGAGAAGATGACCTTCTTGGCGTTCTGGCTGATGTTCACAAAACCGCCGATACCAACAATCTTGTCAGCGAAGCGGCTGACATTGACATTGCCCTCGCCATCGATCTCGGCTGCCGAAAGGAAGGCAAGTTCGACACCGCCGCCGTCGTAGAAGTCGAACTGATAAGGCTGATCGACGATGGCCGCGTAGTTGCGTGCGGCACCTGCATCCGAGGACGGTGCGCCGCCAATCAGGCCCTGCTCGTTGGTGAGGACGATGCGGTCGAGGACGTTTTCCTCGGCGGCAACAGTGGGCAGTCCGGTCGAAATCCCCGACCCGATGTTGCAGATGGCGCCGGGATAGAGTTCGAGGGCGGCACGGCGGGCGACGATCTTGCGCTCGTCAAAAGAAAGTACCGGCATGTCGGCGAGGGGCACGCGCAGCTCTCCTGCATAGGCGGCGTCGTGCTTCGTGCTGAAGGTCTGCCACTGATCGGGATCGACCACTACCACGTCGACTAACATGCCGGGAACCTTCACTGCCTTGGGTGCCAGAGTCCCACGACGGGCTAAGCGCTTCACCTGGGCAATCACCAGCCCGCCGCAGCGCCGTGCCGCTTGGGCCATCGACAGCATCTCACCATAGACGGCCTCATGCTCCATGGTAATATTGCCATCTTCGTCTGCGGTGGTGCCGCGCAGCAGCGCCACTTCGATAGGGAATGGCTTGTAAAACAGCCATTCGCGCCCGGCCAGTGTTACCACTTCGATCAAGTCCTCGGTTGCCTTCGCACTCTGCCTGCCTCCGGCCTGCCGCGGATCGACAAAGGTGTGAAGGCCGGTGTGAGTAATCAGGCCGGGCCGACCGCCGGCGATCTCCCTAATTAGCAGCGAGATGGCACCCTGGGGCAGTGTGTAGGCCTCGATCTCATTGCGCGCTGCCATATCGGCTACCGAAGGGCTATCGACATAGGTTCCACACACGATGCGCTTGAGAAGGCCTTCATGGGCGAAGTGTGAGGCGCCCTTCCCCGCTTTGTCGCCGAGGCCCACGGGATGGATGGACGTGATATTGCGCGGGTGGCCGTCGGCAAGGAACCGCTGCTCGATCGCTGCCATGATCTTCTCGGGGACAGCGTGGCCGTTGCCGGACCCGCCGACGAGGATCGTATCGCCATCCTCCAGCAGAGCTGCAGCTTGCGTAGCATTCATAATCTGCATGTCAGGGATACCTACAAATTCTGTGAAGTGTTTCATATGTCCCGTGTTGGGTCAACGTGGGGGTTTCGTTGACTCGACCGTGGGCCTCCTTTACTGTTTTCGCATTCTTGAAGGGAAATCGTGTGAATTCAGGACGAGTGAAACTCGACATCGCTGACGGCATCGCCGCTGTTACGCTCGACCGGCCCGACAAGCTTAACGCCGTGACGCCTGTCATGGCGTCCGATCTTGCGCGGATATGCCGTGAGCTTGATGCTGATGCTACAGTCCGCGTGGTGCTGTTGTCGGGGACAGGCAGCAAGAGCTTTTGCGCCGGAACCGATCTCAACGGACTCGCGGGGTTCGAGACCTCCTGGGACTACCGTAACCGCGTAGAATATTCAGCTGCCGTTCGCGCCATACGCAAGCCGGTGGTCGTGGCGCTTTTCGGCTGGGTACTCGGCGGTGGTGCTGAGTTGGCACTGTCGGCTGATCTTCGCATCGCCGACGAAACTGCGATGTTCGGCTTTCCCGAAGTGAAGAACGGCTGGGTGCCGGGTGGCGGTGGAACCCAACTTCTGCCGCGGCTGATCGGATACGGGCAAGCGATGCGCATGTTTCTCACGGGTGATCACGTTTCTGCTTCTGAGGCCCTGCGGTTGGGTCTCGTGGAGGAAGTGACAGCAGCTGGTGGCGCGCAGGCGCGGGCCCAGGAGGTCTGCGGGCGGTTGGCCGCTCTCAAGCCGCTGGCGGTGCAGGCCACAAAGGCGGCAGTGCGCGCGGCTCTATCGTCGCCGATGGAAGCAGGCGTGGCTTACGAGAACGAGCTATCGTCATTGTGTTTCACTGGTCAGCATATGGAGGGCATCGATGCTTTCCGCCGACGCCGTGACACACAATCCTGAGGTTGATCTGCCGGGTTTGCCGCTGCCACTGACGGGGCGTACATCGTTCTTTGCCATTCTTGGTGATCCCATCGCACAGGCCGGATCACCAGCTTTGTTCAATACCGCTTTCAGGCGTCGCGGCTGGCCGGCAGTGCTGGTGCCAATGCAGGTGAAGGCAGCTGATCTGGCGATGACGCTACGGGGACTCCGCGGAATCGGCAATTTGCGCGGTCTAGTGCTGACGACGCCTCACAAGATAGCCGCCGTCGGCCTTGTCGACAGCATTGGCGCCGAGGCGCGGCTGGTGGGGTCAATCAATGCCATCCGCTGCGGGCGCGACGGACGCTGGCACGGAGAGAATTTCGATGGCTTGGGCTGCCTCCGCGGCTTGCAGATGGCGGGTCATTCGGTCGCTGGCCGACGCGTCTTGGTCGTAGGCACCGGCGGCGCGGGTGCTGCTGTCGCTGCGGCGATCGCCCGCGAAGGGCCGTCGTCGCTCCGCCTGCATGACGTCGATGCCGTCCGCGCCGGACATGTTTGTGCTGTATTGCGCGCCACTTTCGGCGCTGTCAGTATCGTGGTGGGGCCGCCCGACCTCAGGGGAGTTGACATCGTGATCAACTGCACGCCACTCGGCATGGAAGGAAACCCTGGCCCGTCGGTTGACGCCGAAGGTCTAGCCCCCGGCATGGTGGTGGCCGACCTGGTAATCGAGCCGGAGATGACAGAATTGTTGCAGGCGGCGTCGTCGCGGGGGTGCATCGTGCATCCTGGGCGGCGCACGCTCGAAGGCCAGGTCGATGCCCTGTGCACATTCTTCGAGGGAGAGTCTCATGGCTGAGCGTGGCGCGGACTATCTTATCGTTGGCGGCGGCTCGGCGGGATGCGTGCTTGCCAACCGGCTGTCGGCAGACCCCGCGGCGCAGGTGGTGCTGCTTGAAGCTGGCAAATGGGACCGCCACCCGTTCATCCGAATGCCAGCTGGCTTTTTGCCGCTGATGCAGTCGGGCGCGTTGGACTGGGGCTACAGCAGCGAGCCTCAGAAAAACCTCGGTAACCGCGTGCTCTTCTTACCGCGCGGCAAGGTGATCGGTGGATCGAGCGCTATCAACGGCATGGTGTATTTCCGTGGTGATCAATCCGACTACGACCAGTGGGCGCAGTTCGGAAACCCCGGGTGGAGCTTCGCCGACTGCCTGCCTTTCTTTATCCGGTCCGAGGGCCACATGTCGGGCCCACGCGACGGGCACGGCAGCGACGGGCCACTGAAAACGCTGCGTCACGGCGTTCACCATCCACTGTCGAAGGCCTTCGTTGCAGCGGCCCTCGAGATGGGGCTGCCGTGGAACGACGACCTTAACCACGGCGGACAGTACGGCGTCGGCGAGACTGACAGCACCATGCTTGGCAACCGGCGTTGTAGTGCTGCCGACGCCTATCTGCACCCGGCGCGCAGCCGACCCAATCTCACGGTGATCACCGGCGCGCGCGTGCTGCGCGTGGTGATCGGCAAGGGCAAGGCAACGGGGGCACAGTATGTTGTCGACGGAAAGATTGAAAGCATTGCCGCTGCCCGCGAAGTGATCCTGAGCGGTGGTGCCGTCAATTCACCACAGCTTCTACAGCTTTCGGGTGTTGGCGATCCAGATCACTTGGCACCGCTAGGTGTCGCGGTGGTCCACGACCTCAAGGGCGTGGGCCACAACCTACAGGACCACCCAGCGATGACCGTGAAGCAGTTGTGCACGCAGCCGATCACGCTCCTGTCGCAGACCGGGCCTGTTACCTCGGCGTTGCAGGTCGCACGCTACTTCCTCACCGGCGGCGGGCCTGCGGCCTATCACGGTGGTGAGGCGCAGATGCTGGTCAAGACGCGGCCCGACATTGTAGCGCCCGATCTCCAGTATTTCATGACCAACATTCTCTACACCAACAATGGCCGCACCATCATCGACAAGCACGGGTTCATGACTTATTTCACGTTGCAACGGCCGGGCAGTCGCGGCAGCGTGAAGATCTGCTCCGCCGATCCTGCAGCGGCTCCCGCCGTTGATCTCAACTATCTCGACGATCCTAACGACATTGCGACGATACGCGAGGGCATCCGCATCAGCCGCCGGCTGTTCGCGCAACCCGCCTTTGATCCCTATCGCGGCGAGGAATACCAGCCGGGTGCTGCCGCCCAGTCCGATGCCGATCTCGACGCCTATATCCGCAGAGAGGTCACGTCGAACTATCACCTGAGCGGTACGTGCAAGATGGGAAACGATTCCATGGCGGTGGTCGACCTTACGCTGCGGGTGCGCGGGCTCGACGGACTCCGGGTGATCGACGCCTCAATTATGCCGCGCATAGTCAGCGGCAACACCAACGCGCCC
>VFJY01000151.1 GCA_009885825.1 Rhodobiaceae bacterium
GTGGGCGCAGTAGGACTCGAACCTACGACCCGCTGATTAAGAGTCAGCTGCTCTACCACCTGAGCTATGCGCCCGTCCCGAAAAGGACGTATGGCCCCGCAATGCGCAAGGCCAACGGGGGCGTCTATACGTCGGCCACCGCCCGTTGTCCAGCTTCGTTTCAAGGCGCACCCATATAAGAAACGAGCGTGGGATCAGGTTAAGAACCGAGGCGGCACGCTGGCGAAAGCCGCTAAATAGAACCGGATGCGCCCCTCCGCGCTCCCCAGAAGTTGAGACGGATCGCCGCGTTTGATGTGCGGACAATCCAGGAGTTGCAATCAACTTACTGATGGGAATCCGTAACATAACTGGTGCGGGCGGAGGGACTCGAACCCTCACGGGATTTCTCCCAACGGATTTTAAGTCCGTTGCGGCTACCATTACGCCACGCCCGCCAAACCAACTGTATTATGCCTTCGCACCTTCTCCTAAAGGCGGCGTAAACTGCAGCCCCATGTCCCATGGCAGATAAATCCACGTATCCTGGCTCACTTCAGTAATAAAGGAATCAACCAGCGGGCGCCCTTGCGGCTTGGCATACACCGTGGCGAAATGGGCCTTGGGGAGAATTTCGCGGACCACCTTGGCTGTGGCTCCAGTATCCACCAGATCATCAACTATCAAGACCCCGGCGCCGCCATCAGTCCCAATGATTTTCGCGCCCACATTCTTCAACACACTGATGGCGCCCTGTTTGTCGTAATCATAGGAAGTCACACATATAGTCTCGATCACCCGTATGCCAAGTTCTCGCGCCACAATTGCCGCCGGCACCAGCCCACCCCGGGTTATTGCCACAACAGCCACAAATGGGCCAGCAGACGACAATCGCCAAGCCAGGGCGCGGGCATCCCGGTGGAACTGGTCCCAGGATACAGGAAAGCTTTTCTGCCACTTTTCGTCCATTTCATCCCCTCGAAGCCGCAATATTGGCCAGCCCTTATGCCCGCCCAATCAATTTGGCGCAATCCGTTCCCAAAAAATCAACATTTGCTTCACACTTTCCCGCCAATATTAACCAAATGGAATCGAAAGTTCTGGAGCTTCGTTAATGGACAGCGCTGCCAACCCCGTGACGCAGTTGATGGCCGCCTTCGAGCTCGCCAGCATCCAGGCTTTGGCCGTATCCCTTCCCGAAGCAATAATCACTGAATTGACAACTGCCGCCAGCCGCAAATGGAATTGTGGCAAGGTTGATATCATCGGCCGGGCGCTTGTCAAATTTGGCACCGGGCCAATTTCCGCCCGCTATCTCAACGACCCGCGCCCTGGCGCCTACCAGAATGTGGAGGTGAGCTATGCCCCGCCATTGGGAGTGCAGCGCGTTTCGATTTTCAAGCAGCAGCAGTGGAGCGATGGCAAAAAGGATTACATGATCCTCATTGGCCAGCATGCGAATGAAGAGCACGCAATGCAAGCCATCCGCAATGAACAACGCCTGAACCTCGCATTGCGTTCGAGCGGCTATGCCGTGTGGGATTACGATTATGCCACGGGTGAGACATATAATTCACCGGAGATGTTTGAGATCCTGGGCTTTGAGCCGGGCAGCGTCGACTTGAATTTCCATTCGTTCGACGACCTCATTCACCCCGACGACGTGGACAATACACTCGATAAAAAAATCAAGGCGGCGACTTTCGGCACCGAGCTCTTCCAATCCCGCTACCGCGTGCACATGAAAAACAACCAGTATGCATGGATTGAGTCCATTGCATGCGTTGTACGCGATCCGGCCAACGGCATGCTGATGAAATGCGTGGGTCTGTGCCGCAATATCAACGACCAAATGGTGTCATTGGAGCGCCTGAAGAATTCCGAACGCAGTTTGAAGCGCACGCAGGAGGCTGCTCGCCTTGGCAGCTTCTCGCTGCGGGTTGAAACGAATGTATCGCGCCTCTCCATTGAGATGGCGAGCTTGATCGGCATGCAAGACGCCATCGTCCATCCCAACCTTGCAACTTTCATGAATTTGATCGCCGAGGGTGACAAGGAGAAATTTGCCGAATGCATTGAGCTTGCCAAACTCGGCCAAAAGATTTCCGATCTTGAGATTTCCGTGCGGCTGCCGTCAGGAGAGATTGAGTTCTTCCAATGCTCAATTGAACCTGAACGAAATCCATCGGGCAAGGTCGAAACGCTTTTTGGCACCTGCCAGCGCGTAACCGAACGCAAGGCTCTCGAACGCAAATTCATGCAGGCCCAAAAAATGGAAGCGGTAGGCCAATTGACCGGTGGCGTCGCCCATGATTTCAACAATCTGCTGATGGTTGTCATGGGTAATCTGCAGCTCGTCGAACAGATTGTCAAAAGTGATGACCGCGCCACCAGGCGCATTCGCGCGGCTTTGGAAGCCGCCGAAAAGGGCTCGGATCTCACCCGCCGCATGCTCGCCTTCTCGCGTCAGCAACCCTTGCAAAACAAGGAACTGGGGGTGAACGACCTGGTCAGCGATATGGAGAGCATATTGCAGCAGGCCTTAAGTCCAACCGCTGGCTTGAAAATCATGGCCGGCGAAAACCTGCACTCGGTCAAAGCCGATCAAACCATGCTTGAAGCCGCCATTTTGAATCTTTCCATAAACGCCAGGGATGCGATGAAACCGAAGGGCGGCGTCATCATGATTGAAACCGCAAACCGGCATTTCGATCAGGCCTACTGCATTGAGAATGAAGATGTGACGGTGGGCGATTATGTCGAAATAGCAGTCACCGATACCGGTTGCGGAATTTCACCGGAAAATCTGGAGAAGGTTTTTCAGCCTTTTTTTACGACAAAGGGACCGGAAGAGGGTTCAGGCCTTGGCCTTTCAATGATCTATGGCTTCGTCAAGCAATCATCCGGGCATGTCAAGATCTATTCGGAAGTGGGCCATGGAACCACCGTCAGGATTTATCTTCCAGCACTCGGGTCAAGTGTCATTGATTCGCAAATAACCAATGCCTCCGACCTCCAATTGCGATTGGCCCAAGAATTGCGAGCGGAGGGTGCGGGAGAGCCTCCGAAGCGCCAGATTATTCTGGTGGTTGAAGATAATCAGGCAGTGCGGGAAATTGCAGCGGCCATGATCGAAGACATGGGCTTTGAAACCCTGGTTGCTTCCACTGGACCGGAGGGTCTTGAAATCATTCGAGAACGCGATGATTTGGCGCTTGTGCTGTCTGATGTCATCATGGCGGGTGGCATGAATGGCCCGGAGCTGGTGGTCAAGGCCCTGAAGCTGCGCCCCAAATTGAAAGTGCTCTTCATGTCAGGCTACGCGCCAGGCTCAGTCCGCCAGATGCAGGATTTGCCCGACACAATCGACCTTGTGAACAAGCCCTTCACCCGCAACGACCTAACCGAAAAAGTCCGTCGCGCGCTGGCAGCCTAGTTCCAGCCGCGTGCCTTGCCTTCCTGTGTAAGACTCGCTGCTGCGGCCTTCACTTCCGCCTCAGCTTGTTCAAGCGTGTGGGGCTTGCGCGATCTTATAACAAGATTGGTGGCAAAGCCCGAAGGTCCTTCGAAGGGGTAGGAACCGATGAACACATCCGGATAGCGCGATTGTATTTCACCCAACGGCGCTGCGATGTCGCCTTCGCCGCCCTGCAGGGTAACTGTGCGTGATTGCATGGGCACACCCCGCTCCAGACTTGGCGCAATCGCATCCATCATGGCGTTCATGACCTTGGGTACGCCTGCCATGACAAACACATTGCCAATGCGAAAACCCGGTGCCTTCGAGACGGCGTTCTCAATAAGCGTGGCTCCCTGCGGAACCCGCGCCATGCGGAGGCGCGCCTCATTTGGCTCGCGTCCGATTTCCTTGAAATAGGTCAAGAGGATTTCAACTGCACGTGGATCATGGGTCACAGGAACGCCAAAAGCCTTGCCAATCGCGTCCGCTGTTATGTCGTCATGGGTTGGGCCAATGCCCCCCGTTGTAAAAACATAGGTGAATCGAGCCCGCAGGGCATTGACCGCCGCAACGATATCGTCTTCCTTATCGGCCACACAACGGGCTTCCCGCAGATCAATGCCAAGCAGGGTCAGGTAGTCCGCAATGAAACCCAGATTCTTGTCCTTGGTCCGGCCAGACAAGACTTCATCGCCTATCAGCAATACCGCAGCGGTGGGAATAATTGTCATCCTCGACCTCAATACAATCCTAGACATGTGCCACCGCTTCGGTCCACTGTCAAAATATGCGATTCAAAATCCCTCTCATGCGCGGAAAGCTGATCAAGCGCTACAAGCGTTTTCTGGCGGATGTTTTGCTGGACACCGGCGAAACCGTAACCGCCGCCTGCCCCAATACCGGTTCCATGCTGGGTCTGACGGAGGCTGGAAACAATGTCTGGCTGTCGCTCTCAGAAAGCCCGACGCGCAAGTATCCGCATACCTGGGAACTCGTTGAAATCAAGGAGCAGGGTCTGGTTGGCGTTAACACCGGCCAGCCCAATCACATCGTTTCCGAAGCAGTTGCACGGCGAAAAATCGCGGCGCTCAACGGCTACGCCACGCTCCGAACCGAAGTGAGATATGGCCAGAACAGCCGGATTGACATTCTGTTGGAAGACCCGAGCCGCCCACCCTGCTATGTGGAAATAAAAAATGTTCACTTCTTCCGAAAACCAGGCCTCGCCGAATTCCCTGATTGTGTCACCGAGCGTGGCGCCAAACATCTGGTTGAGATGACGAACATGGTGGCACGAGGCGCCCGCGCCGTGATGGTCTATCTCATTCAGTGCCAGGCGCCGCAGCGCTTCGCTCTTGCTGACGACAAGGATAGGAATTACTTCGAGGAGTTCAGAAAGGCGAAAGCGGCTGGAGTTGAAGCGCTGGCCCTGACGTGCCATATGACTCTCAATGAAATCATCGTTGATAGAACGATTCCGATTGTGGAAAGTTAGATGACGAACGCAGAAGTCCAGGAATCCAAACCGGGCCGCTCCGGAAGAATCAAGCTGCACAGGCCCGAGGATTATGAAGGCATGCGCAAGGCTGGCCAGCTGACGGCTGAAGCGCTTGATCTCATCACCCCCCTCGTCGAAGCCGGCACGACGACGGAAGCATTGAACAATTTCGTTGTCGAGTTTTCACGTGACAGCAAAGCCATTCCGGCAACTGTGAATTATCGTGGATATACCAAAGCCATTTGCACATCGATCAATCATGTCGTCTGCCACGGCATTCCAAACGACACTCCATTGCGCGAGGGCGATATTGTCAACATCGACGTCACCCTGATTGTCGACGGCTGGTACGGTGATTCAAGCCGCATGTATCCGGTTGGCGAAATCAGCCGCAAGGCGGAACTCCTCATTGAAGTCACCTATGAGTGCCTGATGCGCGGCATCGCCATGGTGAAGCCCGGCGCGCATTTGGGCGATATCGGTTACGCCATCCAGACATTTGCAGAAGCGCAACGCTGCTCGGTCGTCCGTGACTTCTGCGGCCATGGCCTGGGCCGCGTCTTTCATGACCAGCCCAATGTCTTGCACTATGGCCGCATGGGCGAAGGAGTCGAACTCAAAGAGGGCATGTTCTTCACCATTGAACCGATGATCAACGCGGGCAAACCGCACGTCAAAGTGCTGAGCGACGGCTGGACGGCGGTCACGCGCGACCGCTCACTTTCCGCCCAATTCGAACACACCATCGGCATCACCGCCACAGGCTGCGAAATTTTCACGCTCTCGCCCCGTGGCCTTCACTTTCCGCCCTACAAGCCATAGAAAATGGCCAAGGGTTTTGGCGAAGCTCCGATCAAGCCGCATTACCTTGGCCACCGGGAACGATTGAGGGAGCGCTTCCGCGAGGGCGGGCCCGATGCCCTGCCCGACTATGAATTGCAGGAAATGGTGCTGTTTCGCGCCATCAAGCGCGGCGATACCAAACCCTTGGCCAAGGCCCTGCTGGCGAAATTCGGCAGCTTCGCCGAAGTGATCAGCGCCACTCCAGAACGGCTGATGGAGGTTGCGGGTGTGGGCGAAGCTCTCACCACGGAGATCAAACTCATCCGCGCCGCGGCACTTCGCCTGATGAAAGGTGAAGTCATCAATCGCCCCCTGCTCAGTTCATGGACTTTGATCCTCGAGTATTGCCGCGCCGCCATGGCATTTCAAGACAAGGAGCAATTTCGCATTCTCTTTCTTGACAGAAAAAACCAGTTGGTGGCCGATGAGGTGCAGCA
>VFJY01000025.1 GCA_009885825.1 Rhodobiaceae bacterium
ATGCGGAAAGCCGAAAGCGAAATGCCCAGCAGCTCCAGCAGTTTTGCTCCGCCAAGCCCGGCCGCAACCAATATTCCAAACGCGATGAGCGTGCCGCGCAAGGCCACCTCGCGCCGTTCTTGCACCGAAAGATTGTTGGTAAGGCCCAAAAATAGTGCGCTGAGGAAAATGGGGTCCGCGACGACGAGCAATGTTGCAAGTGCAGAAGTCAGATAATCAATCATCGGGGCAGGCTAACATACTTCTGTAACTTGGCAATTCAGTGATGCGGCGCGTCGACCATGAATTCGATGTCGATGGTTCCAGCATGGCGGAACATAAGACGCGCAGGATAGGTACCAATGTCGGCTTCCAGGCCTTTGGGAATGTTGCTGAGAAGCAGGCACCACTCATGGCGGTGCAGATCAAGAGTGGCGCCCGGCGCTATTGCCACCGCCAATGGCGCGCTGATATCGTGATCGCGACTTGCCGCATGAAGGAGCCGCGTGTTTCGCGCAATTGCTACATCGGCGCCGAGAAAGTATTCGGTCTTGGGTCCGTGATTGGTAATCGTCACGTGAGCGCAAGTGCAATCGGAATTTGCTTGTGGCACCATGATGGCAGGGTGAACAATTTCCAGATTGCCAATGAGGTAGGAATGCGCCTGCGCTGCGCATGCGCCAAATAGCATGAGAGCAATGGATAATGCGGTTCTCATGGACAACTCCATAGCGCAGGAGCGGTGATAACACCCCTGCGCCAGATTAAATCTACTGCACCGGAACCATGAGGTGTTGATAGGGCGTCCCGGGCCACATGACATAGGGTTGGCTGGTGTCGGGTTTGGCCTCGGTCGGATAGCCAGCCATCATGTCCATGGCATTCATGATCATGACATGGCGGCCCGTCGTGATCCAGTTGTTGGTCTCGGTGGGCGCTGTTGCAAACGGATCGGTGTTGCTGGCGTCGGAGCCGCCGGCAAGCATGTAGATCAAGCCTACCTTGCTTTTCGGCGGATCCTTTTTGCTCATCCAGGCCATCGCCCATTCCATGGAATTGGCATCCCCGCACATCGGATCATCGCCCGGCGTGTTGGGGTCGTTCGGCATGCACCAGAAACCGTTCTTCCCCTCACGCAAAGTCTTCATTGAGCCGTCGGCCTGCGGGGCATAGATCGCTGCACCGGCACCCACGGTGGCGGGTGCCGCCGATTCGGCATTCTTGATGGTCTCGGCATCGTCAGCCCGGGCTATTTGCGCTGCGGGAAGGCATAATGCACATACGCTGGCGGTCAGCATTACAATTTTCTTCATGATATTTTCTCCCTAGATTGTTGTCAGTTACGAAATGACTTCAGCTGTCCCAGGCCTGCACGGTCATTTGTTTGACGATGCCATTGGGACCAAGCTCAGCCATCGTGGAAGCAATCACATGGGTTCCGTCCGGATAGCTGCAGCCCTCGACGAAGGCCAGGTGCTTGCCGTCAACGATGCCGTGGTCGAGGGTGTGTTTCATGTCGCGGCTGTAAACATCGTCGAGGAAACTCCCGATTTCTTTGGCACCTTTGATGGTGCGGGGTTTGCTCGGGGGATTATCGCTGTCGATGATGGTCATTACAGCATTTGCCGCATAGAGCGCCTTCAAACTCTTGGCATCACGGGTTTCAACTGCTTTGCGAATACTGTCGATAGTCGGTGAATTTTGGTCCATGGCACGATCTCCCTTTTTAAAAAATCCGTTGATGCAAGGAATGTAGCATTCCAATACAGGAGTTGGTTACCTACTGATAAGTAACTTGTCAACTAGTAAGTAAAATTGTATATAAAACCGTACTTTTCAAAGTTGCGATTCTAAAATTGCCGGGAAAATATTGTGGATCAAAAAACTGAAGCTGTTCACACCTCACAACAGATTTTGGATATAGCCCAGCGCCTCGTGCAGACACGGGGATTTAATGCTTTCAGCTATGCCGACATTGCCAACGAGATGAACGTTTCCAAGGCGAGCCTGCATTATCATTTCACTTCGAAGGCCAAACTCGGTGTAATGCTCATAGAGCGCTACACTAATGATCTTGGAAAAATACTTGATGAAATTGATAGAAACGCTGATGGGCCGATTGCGAAACTGCGAAGCTATGTTGACATTTACACGCGAGTGTTGGCAAACGAACGCATGTGCCTGTGCGGCATGCTGGCAGCCGAATTTGTAACGCTGCCAAGGCCCATGCAAACGGCTCTCGATGATTATTTTGAAGCAAATGAACTTTGGCTTGCGGGCGTTCTTGAAGAGGGCCGCCATGCTGCCAGCCTGCAATTCAAGGGGTCGGTCAGCGACGCCGCGCAATTCATCATTGGTTCGTTGGAGGGTGCCATGCTGATGGCACACTCGCATGGCGGCATGGCCCGCTTCAGCGCGGCAGCACGTCGGTTGCTCGCTGATTTTGGAGTCTAACCCGCGCTCGCCCGCTTAGTGGCTTGAACAGCGTTTTCGAGACCCTGCAGGAATTTTGACCGGTCAGCCGGCGTAAACACCGGATTGTTTCCACGCGCCTCGCCAGTCTCGCGCAGCTGCGCCATCAAATCCCGCATCGCCAGCGCCATGCCGATGCTGTCTTCGGTGAAGGGTTTTCCCGCATGTGACAGAACCCGCGCGCCCTTTTTGATGGCGCGCGACGCCAGCGGAATATCGGCGGTAACCACAATATCTCCAACGCCCGCATGCTCCGCAATCCAGTCATCTGCCGCGTCAACGCCCCCTGCCACAACCACTCGCTTCACATTGTCACCCAACGGCAATCGCATATGCGAGTTCGAAACAAAGTGAATGACCAGCCCATGCCGCGTCGCGACCTTCGCTGCCTCCTCTTTCACCGGGCAAGCGTCGGCATCCACAAGAATCTGCAATGAATCAACTCACTGTGTTCGGCAATTCAGATTCGCGTCGCGCAATGAAGTCCTTCAGGCCATCGGCGATGCCCTGTTCCAGCGTTGGCTCTTCGTAGGCGGCCAGCATCGCCGCCGCCTTGTCGCGGCCCCTGGTGTCATGGTCCTTGGCCCCTTCGGCGGACCATTGTTCAAACGAATTGAAATCCATGACCGACGGGATGAAGAAGGCATTCTCGAAATGCTCAAGCGTGTGCTTGGTGCCAAGAAAGTGACCAGCCGGCCCCACTTCACGGATAGCGGCCATCGCCTCCTTGAAATCATCAAAGGAGGGTCCTTGCGCATATTTATACCAGCCCTGCAGCTGTTCAGCGTCAGTCACGAACTTGGAATAGCCGCAGCACAAGCCGGCCTCGAGCCAGCCCGCCACATGCCAGATATAATTGGCCCCCGAGAGAATCGCCGCGTGCATGAGCATGTTGGCTTCATAGCCCGCCTGCGCGTCGTTGATTTTGGAGCCCACATGAAAGCCGGATGTGCGCCACGGCAGATTGTATTTCCGAGCCAAGGCTCCCATCACAAACATCATCTGCGCCGCTTCCGGCGTGCCGCCCATGGGCGCGCCGGTTTTCATATCCACAGTCACCATGAACTGACCATAAAGCTGCGGGGAACCGGGCCGGATGAGCTGCGTGAAGGCGACACCGGCCAGCGCCTCCGCGTTCACCTGGGCTACCGCGCCGATAGATGAAGCCGAGGTCGAAGCTCCACACAAGGCAAAGGGAGCCAATATCAAGGGCTGGTTGTGCCGCGCATATACCTTCATGGCATCCAGCATGGTGGCATCCCACACCAGCGGCGAATTGCAATTGGTGATCGACACCAGAACCGTGTTGTCCTTCACGTAAGCCTCACCAAACACGATGCCCGCCATTTTCATGACGTCCTCAGCCCGCTCCTTCGAGGTCACAATGCCCATGAAGGGCTTGTCGGAATGCTTGAGCGCTGAGTGAATGATATGGAGATGCCGCTTCGGCACTGGAACTTCCATGGGCTCGCAGATGATCGAGCTGGAGGAATGCAGCGCCGGTGCCATGTAAGAAAGCCTGTGTAGATTATTGAGATCCACAAGCGAGCCGTAACGTCGCTCACCATCGAGGCCGCGCACATAGGGTGCCCCATACATCGGCACAAACACCGTGTTTTTGCCACCCACCTTGACCGTGCGTTCAGGGTTCCGCGCGTTCAGCGTGAATTCCGGCGGCACCTTGGCCACCAGCTGCATCAGCAAGGCGCGGTCAATGTGAACCCGTGTGCCTTGAACATCAGCGCCCGCCGCCTTCCACATGGAAATGGCCTCATCGTCGCGAAACTCGCAGCCGATTTCCTCCAGAATTTTCATCGACTCGTCATGGATATGCTCAACCGCCTCATCCGGCACCATCTGATAGGTGGGAATATTGCGCACCAGCGCGGGAAACGATGCCATGGGAGCTGACCGCAAGACCCGGCGTCCCTCGCGTCCGCCACTGCGCTTGCCTGTGGCCGTCACCTGTTTGGACAGTTCCATCGTATTGATCATCTTGGCTCACTTCGTTGGTGATTAGCTGAGCACTAAGTCGCCCGCTGAACCAACGCTTGTACATAACCGCCACTCGGCGGCGATTAACGAAGTCATTGTGCAGTGCAGCAGCGAGTCCACAGCCAGTGTTGACGGAAAGCGTTCCCAGGGTCACAATACGGGTGGGGAGACTCTGAGTCTGAGGCAATGCCGCAAGGCGTGTGGGCGTGGGGTCATCAATCGCAAACCAATGGCGTCCGGGTCCCCTCGGACGTTCACGGAGGGGTTACATGGCTGACAAACACAACTTGACCGAGGACGAAAAAGTCCTGCACGGCATGGGCTATGCCCAGGAACTAGCGCGACGGATGGGCGGGTTTTCAAACTTCGCGATCTCATTCTCAATCATCTGCATTCTTGCAGGCGGCATAACCGCGTTTCCGGTGGCCTTCTCCGCAGGTGGCGGATTCTCGGTTTCCATCGGCTGGATCATTGGTGGCGTCTTTGCCCTCGTAGTTGCAGCCTCGGTTGGCCAGATCGCTTCGGCCTATCCAACCGCTGGTGGCCTTTATCACTGGGCTTCAATTCTCGGTGGTCGTGGCTGGGGCTGGCTCTGCGCATGGGTCAACATGGTGGGTCTCATTTTCGTTGTGGCCTCGGTGAACTTCGGTGTTTATCTGCTGCTGAAAGACCTCGTGTTGACTGGCGTGTTGGGCATGGATACTTCCACGTGGGGCGCCGTTCATGCCAGCGTCTTCGTCACGATATTTGCTGCCACGCAAGCGCTGTTCAATCATTTCGGCATCAAAGTAACAACGATGTTGACCGATTTCTCCGGCTATCTTATTTTTGTGGTGGCCATCGTGTTGACGCTCTCCATGATCATTTGGGGTGCGGGTTTTGATCTCTCTCGTCTGACAACATTTGTGAACAACACCGGCGAAATTGGCGGCTCTGTGGTTCCTGAACCACGCACGGCTTTGGTGGCCTTCCTGATCGGCATTCTTTATCCTTTGTACACAATCACTGGATTTGATGCTTCAGCCCACACATCCGAGGAAACGATGAACGCCCGCACCGCCGTGCCAAAAGGCATGCTGCATTCTGTTTTTTGGTCGTTGGTGTTCGGCTTCTTCCTTGCGTCGTCGTTCATTTTGGCGATGCCGGATACAACCGCTGCCGCCAAGGACGGATTTAACTCCTTCTTCGTGCTGTTCAACAATCATCCGATGCCTGGTTTCCTCAAGGCACTTTTGGCAATTGGCATCGTGGTGGCAAACTATATCTGTGCTCTGGCCGGCATGACGTCTACCTCGCGCATGATCTACGCTTTCGCCCGTGATGGTGGGCTGCCAATGTCTGCTGCGCTGTCAACCATCCATCCTGTTCATCGCACACCGGTAAGTGCTATCTGGCTGACAGCGGTGTTGTCAGCGGCGGCATGCTATTATGCGCCATTCATGTTCGCTTTGGCGGCGGGTTGCGCGTTGTTCCTCTACATTTCCTACGCCATGCCGGTTGCCGCTGGCATGCTGGCGGAAGGCAAGACTTGGACGGAATTTGGTCCGTTCCGTCTGGGCACATGGTCAAAACCATTCGCCATAGTTACCATCATTGGAGTCGTTATTCTCGCCTATGCTGGCACACAGCCACCATTTAACCCAATTATTTTGCCTTTGTTCCCTGACCTCGTGTTCCCGCTCAACCAGCTGACCAATCCGCTGATCTTCTTGGCGGTGGCCTTGGCGCTTGGCTGGTTCCTGAGCGAGAACAAGCGCTTCAAGGGTCCGCCTATTGGCGCTGAAATTGCCAAGCGTCAGGCGCTCATCGCAGCGCGGGAAAAGGCACTTGCCGCTGGAGAGTAGTCAGTCAAACAAGTTCAAGGGGGCGGTCTTCGGGCCGCCCTTTTAGTTTTGTGATATAGAACCCCGATGCAGGCGAGATTCGATATTGCGGTGATAGGCGGAGGCGTGGTGGGCCTTGCCGTGCTCCGTCGTTTCGCCATGGTGGGATTGAAATGCGTGCTGCTGGAGCGTGGGGCCGACATTCTTTCCGGCGCTTCCAAAGGCAATAGCGCGCTGCTGCACACGGGCTTTGACGCGCCGCTCAGAAGCCTGGAAATTCGTTGCATGAGAACGGGTTATAAGGAATACTTCAACATCCGTGACAAGTTGAATTTACCGCTTGTCGAAAGCTCAGGCCTTGTTGTGGCGTGGACGCCAGATGAGCTTGCTGCCCTTCCCGCCATTGTCGAGAAAGCCCACAAGAATGGGGTCACCGACGCGCGCCAGATCTCAGCAATTGAGTTGCGTTTGAAAGAACCCAATCTCGCCAAATCCGCATTGGGCGCAGTCCTTGTTCCCGGCGAACACATCATAGACGCCTGGTCAGCACCGCTCGCCTATGCCCACCAGGCGTTGGCCCATGGCGCAGCGATCATGCGAAGCGCCGAAGTCACAAACGGTGATTTTTCCAAAGGCATTTGGCAACTGCAAACCGTGCAGGGTGCCATAACAGCAAGGATCGTTGTGAATGCCGCCGGAAATTATGGCGATTTCGTTGAAGCCATCGCGCGGCCTTCGCCGTTCACCATCAAGCCGCGCAAGGGCCAGTTCGTGGTGTTTGACAAGCCCGCCTATAAATTGGCCCGCGCTATAGTCCTGCCAGTGCCAACCGCGCGCACCAAAGGCATCGTGGTTTTCCGCACGGCCTTTGGCAATCTGGCCGTGGGCCCAACGGCCGAAGACCAGGACGACCGTGAACTGGCCACCTGCGACCGCGAAGCCCTGTTGCAACTCAAGGCCCGCGCCATCGAAATCCTGCCAGCCCTCGCAAACATTGATGTCACTGCCAATTACTCTGGCCTCCGCCCGGCAACTGAGCACAAGGATTATGTGATTGAAGCTTTGGCTGACAGGAACTGGATAACAATCGGGGGCATCCGCTCCACCGGGCTTACGGCAGCCCTCGGCATCGCCGAATATGTCAGCGCCCTCTATGGCAAGAACTTCGGTGAATTGCCCAAAAAACCATCAAAATCAGTCTGGACACCAGTTCCAAATCTCACCGAGGATCGTATCCGGCCCTATATGAAGGGCGGCGAGATTATCTGCCATTGCGAACTGGTCACGCGCGGTGAAATCACGGCTGCCTTGGATGGTCCCTTGCCCGCCCGGGACATGGGCGGCCTGAAGCGCCGGACCCGTGCCACGATGGGTAGATGCCAGGGCTTTTATTGTTCCGCAAATATCGCCGCTATCGCCAAAGGGCATTTCGATGCCAAACCATGACGTGATCATAATCGGTGGCGGGCCTACGGGGCTAAGCGCCGCCAGGGCCTTGGTTGACCTTGGCATCAGCGATGTTGTGGTGCTTGAGCGCGAAGCCGAAGCGGGCGGCATCCCTCGCCATTGCGGGCATTTGGGTTTTGGTTGGCAAAGTCACAAGCGCTTTTGGACCGGCCCCCGCTATGCCGCAGAACTCAGGAAGTCCACCCGTTTTCTCGATATCAGAACCTCCGCAACGGTGCTTGAACTTGGCAACGATGGAACTGTCCGCATTCAAAATAATTCCGGCATCAGCGAGTTAAAAGCCAAACAAATCCTCATTGCCACTGGCACAAGAGAAACGCCGCGCGCAGCAAGATTGGTCAGCGGCACCCGCCCGCAGGGCGTCATGAACACCGGCGCGCTTCAACAACATGTCTACTTCCACGGCAACAAGCCATTCAGCCGCCCCGTCATCATCGGCAGCGAATGGGTATCTTTCTCAGCCATCCTCACTTGCAGGCATTTGGGCATTCGCCCCGCTGCAATGATCGAAGAAAACGCAACAATCAGTGCACCGCGCCCCGGCGATCTGGTCGCGCGATTTGTTTTCGGCGTACCGGTGAGGACGTCCACAAAACTCTTAAACATTGTTGGTAGAAGCAACGTAGAAGCCATTGAGATTGAACATCAAAACAAGCGCGAACAAATCATCTGCGATGGCGTGATATTCACCGGTCTTTTCAAGCCCGAGAAAGCGCTATTGCCCATGGGCGAATTGCCCGAAAGTATCACGCTCGCCGGAAATGTCCTGGAGCCGCTTAAGACATCCGGCGAATGCTGGCAGCAGGGAAGGATCGCCGCGGAAAAGATCGCGGCTAGGCTCCTATGAAAGTTGTAGCCATTGATCAGGGAACCACCAGCACCAAAGCCTTCACCCTTGATGAGCAGGGAAAATTTGAATCTGTGGGCTCGTTCAATCACCAACAGATATATGCCCGTGCTGGTTGGGTTGAACATGACCCGGAAGAACTTCTTCGAAACGTGAGGCGCGGCGTCAAAGCCGCAGGCCCCGTTGATGCCATCGGCATCGACAACCAAGGCGAAACAGTTGTTGCCTGGGATTCGAAAACCGGAAAAGCAATTTACAACGCCATCGTCTGGCAGGATGACCGCACCCGGCCAATCACTGAAAAACTGAAGGCAGAAGGCGCTGAGGAACTGACACTCGAAAATGCCGGTCTTCCGCTGGACCCCTATTTCTCCGCCAGCAAACTGCGGTGGCTGATCGATCACGTGGATGCCGCCAAGCCACTTCTCAAACAGGGCCGCCTGCGTCTTGGCACCAGTGACGCGTTTTTTCATGACCGGCTCACGGGTACCTTTGCGACCGATGTAACCAACGCCTCGCGTACCAGCCTCATGTCGCTCAAGACCTGCGAATGGGATCCCGAACTCTGCAAATTGTTTGGTGTGCCTCCCGAATGCCTGCCCGAAATCAAATCGACAACGGGCGACTACGGAACTATCGGAAAGTGTCCGGTAACAGCCAGTCTGGTTGACCAGCAAGCCGCCCTTTTTGGCCACGGGCACCCGGCGAAGATCACGTTTGGAACCGGCGCATTTGCCCTTGCTGTCACGGGCAAAATCCGCGTAGACGGTTCCAAGTTCGGCATTCTTCCCACTGTTGCCTGGAAACTTGGCGATGCTGCCCCGCAGTTTGCCGTGGAAGGCGGTGTTTACAATGCTGCCTCGGCGGTGAACTGGGCGCGGTCCTTGGGGCTGTTCAAGGAATATTCCGAAATCGAGAAATTCGAAAACCCCTCGGCCCTCGCACGCGGAATCGTTTTCGTGCCAGCCCTTTCAGGCCTCGGCTGCCCGCATTGGGACCGAGCTGCCTCGGGCCTCTGGATCGGCATGGGTCTCGACACAACAGCAAGTGACTTAATGCAAGCCCTGCTTGAAGGCGTCGCCATGAGAGCCGCTGAAGTCATAGCTGCAATGAGCGAAGTCACGCCCCTTGGCCCATCCATCTCAATCGATGGCGGCCTGACCAAGAACCCGTACTTCACTCAATTCCTGGCCAGCGCAGTCGGAAAGACCATTGTGGTGCAAAGCTCCTCAGAACTCACGGCACTCGGCACAGCGCGTTTGGCGATGTTGGGCGCTGGCCTGAAGGCATCACCTCCTCTGCCAGCACCCAAAGCCGAAATAGAACCTGATGCTCCAATAAGCCAGGGGCTCAAGACACGTTTCGCCAATGCAATTGCCCGCTCAAAGGACTGGAAGTAATTAGGCCGCCAACACTTTTTCCATCGGCGCCAGCAAGGCGTCGCTGCCGGTCACCAAGCCCTCCGCACCATCAAGCGCGCTGGGCACAAGCTCCAGTCCCAGAAAGCGCTTGCGGTCAACCGGCCCCGGCAAATGCAAATCCTGCACCGATGCCTGGCGAAACCCGAAGCGGCTGTAGTAGGGCTCATCACCCACCAAAATAACCGCTCCATGCCCCCGAACGCGCGCCATGTTGAGCCCGTGCTCCATAAGCTCGCGCCCAATGCCGCGCCGCTGATAGCGGCCTTCCACAGCGAGCGGACCCAGCAGCAGCGCTGGCCCAGCCGAACCCGCAATCACATTCCACAGGCGCAAAGTGCCAATCAGGCGGCCGGATTTGTTGAGCACCGTGAAAGCCAGGCCATCAGCAGGCGCCCGGTCATGGCGCAAGCGCTGCGAAGTTTTGCGATTGCGGTTGCGGCCAAAGGCGCGGTCCAGCAACGACTCACGAGGTCCAGTGTCAGATGGAATTTCAGCGCGAATGGTGACCATGAATGCCTCCCAAAAATAGCGTCGGATTAAAAGTGATTCAGATGACGTATGATTGCAGCGGCGCAAAGCCGTTGAAAGCCACCGACGCATATGTCGTCGTGTAGGCTCCTGTGGCTTCGATCAGCACTTCATCGCCAACCGTCAGCGTCACCGGCAAATCATAGGGTGCCTTTTCATAAAGCACATCCGCCGAATCACACGTGGGGCCTGCGATCACACACGGCAGCTTCGCGTCATCATCGCGCAAGGTGGTGATGGGATAGCGGATCGCCTCGTCCATGGTTTCCGCCAGCCCGCCAAACTTGCCAATGTCGAGATAAACCCAGCGCTGATTGTCATTGGCGTGCTTCCTGGAAACCAGGATGACTTCCGCCTTGATCACACCCGCATTGCCAACCATGCCGCGGCCCGGCTCGATAATGGTTTCAGGAATGGCATTGCCAAAATGCTTGGCGAGGCTTTCATGGATGGCGTTTGCATAAGCCCCGGTGCCGGGAACGGATTTGAGGTATTTGGTGGGAAACCCGCCACCCAGATTGACCATGGAAAGCGTGATGCCATGGCCTGCCAGCACATCAAAAATAGCCTTTGATTGCTCAAGCGCGGTGTCCCAGGCGCCAAGCCGGGTTTGCTGCGACCCCACATGGAAAGAAATGCCATAGGCGTTCAGGCCAAGAGCATGGGCGTGAAGCAAAACATCCGCCGCCATATCCGGGTCGCAGCCAAACTTGCGCGACAGCGGCCATTCAGCGCCCGCGCCATCAGTCAGGATGCGGCAGAATACGCGAGCCCCTGGCGCTGCGCGGGCAACCTTCTCAACTTCCTCAACGCAATCCACTGCGAACATGGCTATGCCATATTGGTGCGCGCGTGCGATGTCGCGCTCTTTCTTGATGGTGTTGCCAAAGGAAATGCGGTCTGGTGTTGCGCCAGCGTTCAGCGCCATCTCGATTTCGGCAACGGAAGCCGTATCGAAGCAGGAGCCGAGGCCAGCCAAAAGCTTCAGGATTTCCGGATCGGGGTTCGCCTTCACCGCGTAAAAAATGCGGGTGTCCGGCATCGCCCGCGTAAATGCCTTGTAGTTCTCTTCAATTACCTCGAGATCGACCACGAGGCATGGCCCCTCTGGTCGTCGGTCACGGAGGAAGTCCAGAATGCGGGCTGTGGCGGCCATAGGTTTATCTCCCAAAAGGATAGAGTTGAGACAACAATGCTGTTTGAAAACCCACGTCATGGCGACGTGGAATTGACTAACCGCGACTGACTTTTCGCCTTGGCTTGACTGGGAAACCCAATCGCACTGCGGGCAATGATAGTGAAGCCTCTCAGCAAGGCCGGCCTTTGGAGGGCCAACCGAGACCAAAAAGCCCTCACCGTCGTTGCTTTGGGGGTATCCTTGCGGCACGTGCGACTCTGGGCATGCGCGATATGGTGGATTCTTCTGTCGCAATCAAGAAAAAATTTTGTCTGGATGGATATTTTTTCTTAACGACGGTTAATCTTCTGTTGAACTAAATGCCCGCCAGCCCGCCAAGAGGCGCGTCACTGTCGTCAGCGCGCAAAGTGCTGCGTAGAAATAGGCGATCACGGCGAAGTGCTGCGGCCATAGGCACATGACCACGAAACAGGCGACCGTCTCCGTTCCCTCGGTCAAACCTCCCAGATAGTAGATCGACTTGGAAGGGTAGGCGGTGCTCTTCAGGCCCCGCTTCTCAGCGATAATGGCATAGGCGAGGAAACTTGAACCGGTGCCAACAAAGGCCGCCAGCAGCGTTGCCGCCGCCAGCGCATTGTTGGCAGGGTCGGAAACCGCAAAGGCAAGCGGAATGCTGCCATAGAAGATGAAATCCAACCCAATATCCAGAAATGCGCCCCGGTCCGTGGTGCCATCTGCCCGGGCAACTGCCCCGTCAACGCCGTCACAGGCCCGGCTGGCCAGCAAAGGCAACATCGCGAACACATAAAAACCCAGCGCGATGCACGCAGCCGAAAACAGCCCCAGGCCAAATCCGGTCAGCGTAACTTGATCAGCAGTAAAGCCCCGCTCCCGGACTTCCCGCGCCGCCCTTTCAATCAGCGGTCTAAATACTTCCAGTGCATAACGATCAAACATGGCGCACTTCTCCATCCGCGGCGACGCGAAAGATGCGACCATTATTTGGCGCGTCGTCCTGATCGTGTGTAACCATCAGGCACGGAATATTGCGGGTCAGGAGATGGTCAAAAACGTAAGCCCGCATGGTCGCGCGAAGGTCCTTGTCCAGCTTGTTGAACGGCTCGTCGAGCAGCATGGCGGCAGGTTTTGCCAGCAACGTCCGCATGAGAGAGACACGCACGCGCTGCCCGCCTGAAAGCGTCTGCGGGCTCCGGTCCTCCAAACCTTCGAGCTCGGCACGGGCCAAGGCCGTTTGCATCATCTCAAGCCGCGGCTGGCCCCGTTTCACCCCAAACATGAGATTTTCTCCAACTGTCATGTGTGGAAACAGCAGGTCATCTTGAAACAATCTTCCCACTTGCCGTTGCTCGGGGCGCAAATCAGCCAAATCCACACCATTGAGAACAACGCGCCCCACGCCCCTCAGTGGTGCCTCCAGGTCACCCGCGACATAGGCCAGCAGCGAAGACTTGCCACACCCGCTGGGGCCCATCAGCGTTACAACCTCACCCGCTTTGATCGAAAGCATGAACGGCCTGATCAGTGGCTTGGCCCCGAGTGCGATGCCGACATTTTCAAACCGCAAACTCATTTCCCAAGCCTCGCGGCAATCAGGAACGCGGCGAGCGGCACGAAGGCCAACATCAATGAAAACACCGCCAGCAAGGGCCGGTTGCCGCCGCTCGAAAGAGTCACCGCTTCGGTTGTCAAGGTCGCAAGCCTGCCCGATGCCACCAGCTGCACCGGAACATATTGCGCAATGCTCACGCCCACACCAACTGCCGCCGCCGCCGCCAAGACCGGTTTCATGAGAGGCAGCTTCACTGCTGCCCAAAACCGGAAGGCGCTGGCGTTGAGGCCCAACGACACCGAACGATAGCGTGGATCAAAAGCCCGGTATGGTCCCCGCATCACAATGAACACATAGGCAAAGACCGGCGTCAGTGTACTCAGAAAAACGCCAAACCAGGTGCCGTTCAAACCAAGTTGCAGAAATGCCAGATACTGCCCATCGGCAATCAGCAACGAAGGAATGGCAAGTGCCGCAACCGCCAGCCCCAGCAAATAACGATCCAGCCTGTCAGTAAAAGTTTCGAACCAGATCACAGAGAGGCTCAAGGCGGTGGCAACACAGCAGCATATGAATGTCAGGCTGGTGAGGAGAGGCGCGGGCGAGTCCACAAGCTGGGACCATGCCGCCCAACGTATCTGAGCGGGCATCAGGTTTGGATAGGGCCACTGTGAACCCACCGACATGATGAGAAGCACACCCAGCACCAGCGCATAGATAGCGGCAAATAAGGCGAGCAAGGCAAAGGCTGGCTTGCGCGGCGCACGTGAGAGCGAAGGCCCAGCCACAAGAAATCTTCTTGTGGCAATCGAAGATACAGAAGTAACAAATTGAAACAACGTAGCTATCACGCCAAGCGCCGCCGTCAAGAACAAGGCCCCAACGGACCCCCGCGCATTGATGGCCTGGTCAACATTGTTGAGATCCGACCAGATGATAACCGCCAGCGTCGGCGGCTGCGTGGGGCCGATGGCCAATGCCATGTCTACAACCGATGCGCCGTAAACCCACACAACAATAAGCGGCCACTTGAGGCGCGGCAGAATCTGCGGGATAAATATTCTGAGCCAGATTGACGCGCCGCCATGGCCCAGGCTCTGGCCAACGCGAAATTGTTTTGCCAGCATCTCGCCAATATCAGTTCGCGCCAGCAGGGCGGCAATGAGCCATACGATGAAAGGCACCTCTTTAAGAACCAGCGCCGCCGTAAGAGATATTCCATATGGGTCTTGCGTGGTTACCCATTGCGGCGTCTCGCTCCAGCCAGCCAGCAATCCAATGATCCGCGCAAAAACACCGCTCGGCATGATAAGAAATCCAAATCCAATCGCAAAGGCCAGATGCGGCAAAGAAAGAAAACTTCCCATGAAGTCGGCCAGGCGGGTCGAGCCGTGGAGCCCCGCGACAATCCAAAATGCCAGTAGGGTTGAGATGACGAGGCTCAGCGATCCGGTGACGATTGAAAGCGCCAGGGCTGGCCAAAACTGCGGGTGCAAAAATAGCGCCACCCACGCCATGCCATCAAACCCTGCAAGCCCAACCGCCACAACGCCCACCGCGAAAGGCAATAGCCAAAACACGCCCAACGGCAATACACCGCACAGGCGTCGCAGCGATTGCATCATGCGCCGTAGCGCTCGAGCCATGCGGCCTCGATAAGCGGAACCCAGCTGCCATGCGGTTCGGGAATTGCCGGGGCAGGGTCCGCCACGCTCCCGGCCACATCGCCGCCTGAAAAGAATTTGGCCTCATCACCAGATAATTTGTCCATCGCAAGCACCGTCGGATCGCCCCATGTTTTCAAATCGGCCTTGCGCCCTTGTGCTTCCGGTGACAGCAGAAAATTTGCAACCACCTGGGCCGCAGCCGCAGCCTGCGAATTTATCGGAATGGCCACAAAATGCGTATTGCCAATCGTACCGTCTGCGTGTTGCCAGGCAATCGTTGTGGCAGGCAGTTCACCGCTCGCCACCAGATTTGCCGGTTCATTGGGATTGAATGTAAGCGCCATCAGCAATTCACCATCGGCAAGCATTTGTTTGACTTGCGCCTGCGATTGCGGAAATTGTTTTCCCTCTCGCCACAAATGCGGATGAAGCCTGTCAAGCAACGCAAACATCGGGCCGCTCTCGCCAACAAAAATGTCTTTGATCGCGGACATCTGCAACAATCCCTGGTCGTCAATGGTCTCCAGCAGAGCTTGCTTTACAAATGTCGTCCCGTGAAAATCCGGCGGTGCCGGATAGCTGACGCGGCCCGCATTAGCGGCAGCGAACGCAACCAGGCCCTCCATGCTCTTCGGCGGGTCCGAAATTTTCGTGCCATCACCAAAGAATGTGAGCTGCGCCATGCCCCAGGGGCTTTCCAGCCCTTCAGTTGATTCAGCGAAATCAAAAAGCGTCGTGGGCTTTCCCTCAACGTCCACGTATTTGAAATTGGGCAAGTCACTGGCAAACGGCCCGAACAAAAGCCTGTCCGCTTTCATCGCCCGAAAGTTCTCGCCATTGATCCACACCAAATCAGCCGAGCCCTTGGCCGTGCCGACTTTCACTTCATCGCGAACCCGGCGCACAACTTCTGTCGTGTCAGAAACTTTGACATGCTCCAGCGTAATGGCGTAGCGCGCCTTCACCTGTTGGCCAACCCAGGCAATATAGGCGTTGATGGTTTCTGATCCAGCCCAGGCATTGAAATAAACCGTCTGGCCTCTGGCCTCAGCTTCAATCGTTGTCCAATCTCCGGCAAAGCCCTGACGCGTGAATAGCGGCAGCCAAGCTGCGGCCAGCCCGGCCTTCATCAAACTGCGTTTGGATATGGTCATTCAGCTTTCCCGGATTTCCCTCTAGTCATAAGGGTTTCTGCCACAAAGCAAAATGAAACCTGCGCACAACTGGTCATAAAGTTGTGATGAATCACTCCGGCGACCAGGTCACTGCCCCTGGTTTTCCACGTTCGAGAATGTAAAAGCCGTTGCCGTCAACCTTTTGCCAATCGCCACGGCTGCCGTCAGGCCAGATAACGCGCAGCTCAATGCTTGCAGCATCGCCCAGCCCAAAATGCCACCAACCGCTCTGACCGCTGGCGTGGCCGCCGCCCACGGTGATTTCACGGCGCATTACCTTGTCGCCGCGCTTGACCTCGAGCCATGCGCCAATCGCGTCCACATTGGGCGCAGGCTGCCGCAGTTTGACCTGTATCCAGGAACCTGCAGAGCTGCTGGTATTGCGGTAAAGCTGCGCAGTTTCCCACCGATTGACGACCACCAGGTCCAGCAAGCCATCCAAATTGAAATCCGCAAGAGCCGCGCCCCGGGACGTGGCCACACTGGCAACCCCTGCCGCCTCGCCCGCTTCTTTGAACTTGCCGTCCGGGCCCTGCAGCAGCAGGTTATTGGGATCTTTCATGGCGAAGTCCGGCATTTCCGCCACATTGCCTTTGGCCACAAACAAATCCACCAGGCCATCATTGTTGACGTCTTCGAATTGCGTGTGCCAGCCGGTGCTGGGGCGCAGATCGCCGCCCATGTAGGGGCGGTGCGCCGTCACACCCTTGGCATAGGCCACATCATTGTAGGAGGGCTTGGAAGGATCATTGTTGGCGAGGGTTTGCAGTTTGTTGTCAGCCATGCTGGTGAGGAAATATTCCGGGTAGCCGTCGAAGTTGAGATCGTAGCTGGCAATGCCCATGCCCCAGATGCGCAGGTACTTCCAACCCTCGGTGTCTTGGTACAGAGTTGGCGTCTGACCCGGTGCGAGGCGCCACATCTGTTCCTGGCCGCCCTCATAATATTCCCGATCATTGGAGACGCGAAGGCTCGGCGTGCCGGACCGGTTCCAATCGGTGAAAAGCATCGACAGCGGACAATAGCTGGGCTTGAGCGCCAAAGGCGGCGCGAACGTGTTGCCGTTGGGCCGGTGCAGCCAATTGTCGGTGCACGAGCCCCAGGGCGAGGTTTCCTCGCGCCGGTTAATGTAGTTGCCGATGGCAATGGTGGGCCAGGCCATGCCTTTTTCCCAGGTGGCGGCAAGGGCCGTCGACCAGGCATCGCCGCCATCAAAGCCCCAGCCCTCATTGGCGCGCTCAAAACGGCAGTTGCCTAGCCCGCGCATTGCGATATTTTCGCCAACCCGCAGCACGATCAAATCCGTGTTGCCATCGCTATCAACATCCAATGGATAGGCGCCCGTCGCCTTGTCAAGTTCAAGCCCGCTGGTTTGCGCTTTGAAACTCAACGCACCGCCGCGCTTGCTCGCGTTGACATAGAACGTGGCAGGCGCTGTGCCGCCAGCCAGAAACATGTCATCGAACCCATCAGCGTTGCAGTCAAACGTGGCGACCCCGCCGCCTACCATGTATTCCCACTCACCCAAGTAGGAGCTGTCGACGCCAGAACTGGCAGTTTCGTCAATATAGCTGGGCGTGTTCTGGGCCACAGCTGAATGCGCAAATGCCAAAGCGCTGAATGCAAAAAACCAGGCCTTGATGCGCATGGCTATCTCCGCGTCCGCAAGGCGTTCACAAACGCGCCAACACAGCGCCCTTGTTCCAGGCCGCGGTCAACGGCGGAGCGGAAATGAATGCCGCCATACAGCCGCGAAATTCCGGCCTCTTCAGCCGCCGCCCAGAAACTGGGGAACGCCCGCTTGGCCAATCCGTCGCGGCCATGGGTGGCATCTTCAAACGCAAAACCTTCACCAAAAATACCGGCCAGCACTGTAGCCGCCGCAGCTGATTGTGTGCTGTGGCCGCTGGGGTATTCGGGAAATGGCGGCGTGATCAACAGGGTTTCCCATTTGGGATCGATCACGCGGCGGATGTAGGTGACAGGCCGCAGCAGGTCATACTGATATTTGGCGTTCCAGCATCCCACAAACCCATCGGCCACTGCAATGCCGATGCGCGCCAAAACATCCACGCTTTCGTCAATCTCGGCATTGCCACGCTCGAGAATTTGCAGGGCAATTGAAATCCAATGGCCGGGCGGCGTTGGCGACAGCATCGGGTCATCAGACCAGAACCGCGCAATGGCGCGCTGTTCGGCAGTCAGGTTCTTTTTGGTTTCATAAACCTCGAGCGCCTCCTTGTAGAAGGCCGATGTCTTGTCTTCGCTGTATGTGGGCGGAGCGGGCAGGGGGCAGGCAGCCCCATTTGGCATGGCGAAAGTGCGGTTACCTCCCCACGTCGGTAGCAACGGCTTCTGCTGCATCGCAATTGGACTTGTCGGTACCCAATGGGCAGCGCCCTTGGTGAGTGGGTACTCCAGCGGGAAGCCCATATTCTCAATGACAGCCCCGCCATCATCGCGCGACCAGGCCAAAATATGCGCAGCCACCGCCCGGCCATAGTCTTCACTGCGGGCCACAACATCGGCAGGCAGTTCCGCTGAAGCTTCGCTCCGCAACTTTTTTTCAAGGGCTGCCAGCGCGCGCTTGCCGGTGGGGCCCGTGTTGGTAAAAAGCTCCTCTGCGGCAGCAGCCAATGCAGAGTGAACCACCACAGCCTCGTCATAAGCCTTGCCCGCTTCGCGTTGCGGCAGGGGCTCCAACCCGTTCAATTGTCCAGCCAGGGATTGCAATTCGCGGGAACCGCTTGCCGTGGCCTCAAAAGCGGTAATGCCGAGATAGGCAAACGACCGGCTGGCCACTGGCGGCGAATAGGTCGGCGTATGCCGCACCAATTCGAGCACCATCTGATACCAGCTGTGCAGCACCTTCTCCGGCTGTACGCTATTTGCCAGTACTGGCATTGCGCCCGGAACCATGAGCCACGCAAATCCAGCCAATACGGTCAACAAGACCAGTTTACTCAAAATCTTCATATTCAGCCGTTCACGCCAGGTTCAACACTGGTCCCGGCCATCGATTTTCCCAAAACTTCCTCCCGTTTACGCAAATCAATATTGACTTGGAAGGCAACTTGTTACAACAGTTTTAATGGATGCCGAATGTGTCAAATCTGTTGAATCATGGGTCTGGAAGCGCGCCGGCTGCAATGTCGGTTTAGGGAGGCGTCCCGCTTGTTCCAGGGCTATTTGGGAGTAAACTACATATGAAAAGCAAGTTTTTAACACTGGCGGCAGGAGCCCTTTTGCTCGGCATGTCGTCCATGTCTGCCCTTGCCGCTGGCAAGACAATCGCCGTTTCTTGGAAAACATTCCAGGAAGAGCGCTGGAAAACCGACGAAGCTGCCATCAAGGCCGCTGTTGAAGCTGCTGGCAACACCTACGTATCAACGGATGCCCAGACTTCAGCCCAGAAGCAGGCCGCTGACATCGAGGGCCTGATCTCGCAGAAGGTCGACGTGATCCTGGTCGTGGCCTATGACTCTGACGCCATTCTGCCTTCGATCAAGGCAATCAACGATGCCGGCATCAAGGCGATTGCCTATGACGTGCAGTTCGAAGATCCAAACGCGCTCTACATCACCTTTGACAACGTCGGTGTCGGCCGCATCATTGCCCAGGAAGTCCAGAAGGCAAAGCC
This sequence comes from Rhodobiaceae bacterium, assembly GCA_009885825.1. GTDB lineage: Bacteria > Pseudomonadota > Alphaproteobacteria > Rhizobiales > Aestuariivirgaceae > Aestuariivirga. Next base: position 19,723 of record VFJY01000025.1, read on the forward strand.
GGAAGGCAACTATGCCTTCATCAAGGGCGACAAGGGTGACCCGAATGCCACGTTCCTGTTCCAGGGCATGATGGAAGTGCTCAAGGAAGCCCTCGACTCGGGCAAGATCAAGAATGTCTGCGAA
>VFJY01000110.1 GCA_009885825.1 Rhodobiaceae bacterium
ACGCGCTTTGTGGCGCGGCTTGGCGAATAAGGGGAGCGTGACCGATGAAATTCACTGATGTCAAAGTCATGACCCCGGACCAGGTAAAGGACGAAGTCCTGAAGCTCAAGAAGGAGCAGTTCAACCTGCGCTTCCAGCGTGCTTCTGGCCAAGTTGAAAACACATCGCGCATCAGGCAGATTCGCCGTGACATCGCCCGTCTCAAGACGGCGCAGTCATTCAAGTCTGCAGCGAAGTAGGAGAATAGAATATGCCGAAACGCGTTCTCGAAGGTGTGGTCGTCAGCGACAAGAATGACAAGACCATTGTGGTCAAGGTCGAACGCCGCTTGCGCCATCCGGTTTTGAAAAAGACAGTGCGTCTGTCCAAGAAGTATCACGCCCATGATGAGAAGAATGCCGCCAAGCTTGGTGATGTTGTTCGCATTGAAGAAACCCGGCCGCTGTCGAAGCAGAAGCACTGGATGCTTCTCGAGACCGTGGCTGCTGGCAAAGCATAAGTGAAGGGGTAACGGCTTATGATTCAGCAAGAAACCAATCTCGATGTTGCCGACAATTCCGGTGCCCGTCGTGTGCAATGCATCAAGGTGCTTGGCGGCTCGAAGCGCCGTTATGCCTCCATCGGAGATGTCATTGTCGTGTCTGTCAAGGAAGCAATTCCGCGCGGCCGCGTTAAAAAAGGCAGCGTCATGAAGGCCATCGTTGTGCGCACGGCAAAAGACATTCGCCGCGCTGATGGCTCGGTGATCCGCTTTGACCGCAACGCAGCCGTGCTGATCAATGCGCAAGGCGAACCTGTCGGCACCCGTATTTTCGGACCCGTGCCCCGTGAGCTTCGCGCGAAGAATCAAATGAAAATCATTTCTCTCGCGCCGGAGGTATTGTGATGTCGGCGAAACTTAGAATCAGAAAGGGTGACAAGGTTGTTGTCATCACCGGCAAGGACAAGGGCAAGCAGGGCGAGATCCTCCGCGTGATCCCCGCCGAAAACCGGGCTGTCGTCGGTGGCATCAACGTGGCCAAGCGCCATACCCGCCAGACAGCAAGTCAAGAAGGCGGCATCATCAATAAGGATATGCCGATACAAATTTCTAACCTGGCACTCCGCGATCCCAAGGATGGCAAGCCAACCCGCGTTGGTTACAAGACGCTGGCCGATGGCAAAAAAGTCCGGTTCGCAAAACGCTCTGGGGAGGTCATCGATGGCTGACGAAAAAGTAACGGAAGTCAAGGCAAAGCCCGCTAAGGCTGCCAAGGCTCCCAAGAAATCGGAATCGCCTGGGCGCCCGACTGGCAAAGTCGCCAGGCTGCCCGAAGGCTATGTGCCGCGTCTGCGCCAGCACTACGTTGACGTTGTCCGTCCAAAGCTTATTGAGCAGTTCGGCTACAAGAACGTGATGGAAGTGCCGAAGATCACCAAGATCGTGCTCAACATGGGCGTTGGTGAGGCGACACAGGATTCGAAGCTGGTGCAGGTTGCTGCTGCCGAGCTGGAGAAGATCGCTGGCCAGAAGGTTGTTGTAACAAAATCCAAGAAGGCCATCGCGCAGTTCAAGATTCGTGAGAACCTGGCCATTGGCGCCAAGGTAACGCTCCGCAAGGTGCGGATGTATGAGTTCCTCGACAGGCTTATCACTATCGCTTTGCCGCGGGTTCGCGACTTTCGCGGCCTGTCTGAAAAGAGTTTCGATGGCCGTGGCAACTATGCCATGGGCGTCAAAGAACACCTGATTTTCCCTGAAATCGATTATGACAAAATTGATCGTATTTGGGGCCTGGACATCGTGATTTGTACATCGGCCAGAAACGATGAAGAAGCGCGTGCCCTGATTGACGCATTTAACTTCCCGTTCCGCCGCAGCACGCGAAAAGCCGCTGCTTAAGAACAGATTGGACCACTGAGGAAGCCCATATGGCAAAGACGAGTTCGATAGAGAAGAACGAAAAACGCAGGCGGTTGGTGAAGCAATTCGCTGCCAAGCGAAAACGGCTGAAGGCCATTACCCAGGACAAGAAGATCTCGATGGAAGAGCGCTTCATGGCCCAGGTGAAGCTTTCGGCAATGCCACGCAACTCGGCCAAGACACGCATCCGCAATCGTTGCGAGCTGACGGGTCGTCCAAGGGCGTTCTACAGGAAATTGAAAGTGTCACGTCTGGCTCTACGTGAATTGGCTAACCAGGGCATGGTTCCTGGCATGACCAAGTCGAGCTGGTAGGGCGAACGGACGGACAAGGAGACTAATAGATGAGTGCAAGTGATCCAATTGGAGATTTGCTGACCCGCATCCGGAATGCTCAGGAACGCGGCAAGTCCAAGGTATCTTCGCCAGCCTCCAGGCTGCGCGAGCGTGTGCTTGAAGTTTTGCAGCATGAGGGCTTCATCCGTGGCTACACCACGGTGGCCCATGGCGGCGGCAAGGCGGAAATTGAAATCGAGTTGAAGTATTTCGATGGCGCGCCGGTTATTCGCGAATTGCAGCGCGTATCCAAGCCAGGCCGCCGGGTCTATGCTTCGGTTGATACACTTCCAACCGTTTTCAACGGACTTGGAATTTCCATTCTGTCGACGCCGAAGGGTGTCATGTCTGATGCAGAAGCGCGCACCCAGAATGTTGGTGGCGAAGTTCTCTGCACGGTATTCTAGGGAACGTCCGCGATGTCTCGTATTGGTAAAAAAGCAGTTCCAGTTCCAGCCGGTGTCACAGCATCGGTCAATGGCCAGATGGTTTCCGTCAAGGGGCCAAAAGGCGAATTGAAAGTGGTTCTGAATGATCAGGTTCTGGCCAAGATGGAGCAGGGCGGCATTAAGGTTGACCCGAAGGATAAATCCAAGCTGGCGCGTTCTTCCTGGGGCCTGTCGCGCACACTTGTTTCCAACCTTATCACAGGTGTCACGGTCGGCTATACCAAGTCGCTGGAAATCACCGGCGTTGGTTATCGTGCGGCGCTCAATGGCAAGTCCTTGCAGCTTAACCTTGGATACAGCCACGACGTGACCTACGAAATTCCTGCTGGCATTGACATCAAAGTTCCGAAGCCAACAGAGATCGTGATCAGCGGCATCGACAAGCAGCGCGTTGGCCAGGTCGCGGCAGAAATCCGGGAATATCGCGAGCCTGAGCCTTACAAGGGCAAGGGCGTCAAATACGCTGGCGAATACATCTTCCGCAAGGAAGGCAAGAAGAAATAATTGGTGGTATAAATGGCTAACAAAATCACTCCGCTCAAGCACCGCACAATTCGTGTCCGTAAGACGCTTGCCAAGCGCGGCAACCTGCGTCCACGGCTTTCGGTATTCCGTTCGAGCAAGAACATTTATGCGCAGATCATCGATGATGCGAAGGGCGTGACTGTCGCCTCGGCGTCAACTTTGGAAGAAGGTTTCAAGACAGCCAAGAAAACTGGCGCTGACACGAAAGCAGCAAGCCAAATCGGGAAGCTGGTGGCCGAGCGCGCTCTTAAGGCTGGCATCAAGGACGTGGTTTTCGATCGCGGCGGCTATATTTTCCACGGGCGTGTCAAAGCGCTGGCGGAAGCAGCCCGCGAAGGTGGACTGAATTTCTAATCCGATCATGGATCAATAGGCGGATACAATATGGCTAAAGAACGTAGCGAGCGCGGCGGAGATCGCAAGGACAACCGGGAAGAGCGCGACAGCGAATTCACCGACAAGCTCGTGCACATCAATCGTGTCGCGAAGGTTGTGAAGGGCGGCAAGCGCTTCGGCTTTGCGGCGCTTGTTGTTGTTGGCGACCAGAAGGGCCGCGTTGGCTTTGGCCATGGCAAGGCGCGTGAAGTGCCGGAAGCCGTGCGCAAAGCCACGGAGGCCGCCAAGCGCGTGCTCATTCGCGTGCCGTTGCGTGAAGGCCGCACTTTGCATCATGACATTGATGGCCGCTGGGGCGCTGGCAAGGTGACCCTTCGCGCAGCCCCTCCTGGAACCGGCATAATCGCTGGTGGCCCGATGCGCGCCGTGTTTGAATCAGTCGGCATTCATGACGTTGTGGCGAAATCCAAGGGCTCATCGAACCCTTACAACATGGTTCGCGCCACGTTTGATGCCTTGAAAAACCAGGCGAGCCCACGTTCCGTGGCAGCGCGTCGCGGCAAGAAGGTGAGCGATGTTTTGCGCCGTCGGGATCCTGACGCGGCATCTGTAGAATAGTTCGAGGATAGATCGTTATGGCCAAAGCCCCAGCAACAAAAACAGTGACCGTCATGCAGTACGCCAGCCCGCAACGGCGTCCAGTTGACCAGCGCGCCACCTTGGTTGGCCTTGGCCTCAACAAGATGAACCGGCATTCGACCCTGATCGACACGCCTTCTGTGCGTGGCATGATAAAAAAGGTTGCCCACCTCGTCCGCGTGGTTGAATAAGTTTTAAGGAATACGAAGATGAAGCTCAATGAAATTGCCGATAATCCAGGTTCACGCAAGATCCGCAAGCGTGTAGGACGTGGTTTGGGTTCAGGCCTTGGCAAAACTGCCGGTCGCGGCGGCAAGGGACAAACGGCGCGCAAGGGCGGCGCCAAGGCAGGCTTTGAAGGCGGGCAGATGCCCATCTATCGCCGCTTGCCAAAACGTGGTTTCAACAAGCCAAATCAGGTTAAATACAACGAGGTCAACCTGCAATCGGTGCAAGCCGCGGTTGATGCCAAGAAGCTTGATGTCAAGGCTCCGGTTACGGCTGCAACTTTGATCGCAGCTGGCGTTTTGACGCGCCCCCATGGCGGCGTTCGTTTGCTGGCCAAGGGCGAACTCAAGGCAAAGCTTTCCTTCGAGGTGTTTTATGCCACCAAGGGCGCCATTGCCGCAGTTGAGAAATTGGGTGGCAGTGTCAAGGTCTTGCGGCCTGTTGAAGTGCCGTCTGAGCATAAAAAGTAGGGTTGTGTGCGTGGACGAGCCACCCCACATAGGTGGATTGGTGGAACAACGCTAAAGGTACGAGATGGCATCTGCGGCTGAACAACTTGCGGCAAACCTGAATTTCGGCGCGCTGGCGAAATCCGAAGACCTGAAGAGCCGTATCTGGTTCACCCTCGGCGCGCTCATCGTTTATCGCCTTGGCACCTATATCCCTGTTCCCGGAATTGACGCTGTCGAATTGGCCAGATTTGCCGCCCAGAACTCATCGGGCATTCTCGGCTGGGTGAATGGGCTCGCGGGCGGCGCGCTTGGCCGCCTTGCGATTTTCGCGCTCAATATCATGCCTTACATTTCAGCCTCGATCATCATGCAATTGATGACGACGGTTTCGCCCCATCTTGAAGCCCTCAAGAAGGAAGGCGAATCCGGGCGCAAGAAAATGAACCAATATACGCGCTATGGGACAGTGATCCTGGCGGCGCTGCAAGCCTATGGCATTGCCGTGGGGCTTGAGGGGCAGGGCAATCTCGTCACTGACCCTGGCATGTTTTTCCGCCTCAGCACGGTCATCACGCTGACCGGCGGCACCGTGTTCCTGATGTGGCTTGGCGAGCAGATCACTTCGCGCGGCATCGGCAACGGCATATCGCTCATCATTTTTGCAGGCATCGTATCCGGCTTGCCGGGCGGCATCGCCGCCATGCTGGAGCTTGGCCGGACGGGGCAGATGTCCACATTCCTGGTGCTTGGCATCATGATCATGGCCCTGGGCGTTGTGGCCTTCATCGTGTTGTTTGAGCGCGCCCAGCGGCGCTTGCTCATTCAATACCCCAAGCGCCAGGTGGGCCAGAAAGTTTTCCAGGGCGACAGCTCGCATCTGCCGCTGAAGCTGAACACGGCTGGCGTTATTCCGCCGATCTTTGCTTCATCGCTTTTGCTGCTTCCCTTGACGGTTGCGAACTTCAGCGCTGGTCAGGGGCCGGATTGGCTCATCTCAATCACATCGCTGCTGGGCCATGGCAAGCCGCTCTACTTGCTGCTGTTTGCAGCGCTGATCATCTTCTTTGCCTTCTTCTATACTTCCATCATGTTCAATCCGAAGGAAACAGCTGAGAACCTGAAGAAGTATGGAGGTTTCATTCCGGGAATCCGCCCCGGCGAAAAAACGGCGGAATACATCGACTATGTCCTGACCCGCGTCACCGTCATCGGCGGGCTTTACCTGACGGTGGTTTGCCTCCTGCCGGAGCTTCTCATCGGCTATACGGGCGTTCCATTCTACTTTGGCGGCACATCGCTGTTGATCGTGGTGAGTGTGACCATGGATACCGTAGCGCAGGTTCAGGGGCATCTCTATGCCCAGCAGTATGAAGGCCTGATCAAGAAATCAAAGCTCCGCGGCAATCGCAAATGAACTTGATACTTCTTGGACCTCCGGGTGCTGGCAAAGGCACGCAAGCCAAGGTTCTGCAAGAATCGCGCGGCCTCAAGCAACTCTCAACGGGTGATATGTTGCGGACGGCGATTGCTGCCGGAAGCGAAATTGGCTTGAAAGCCAAAGTTATCATGGATCGGGGCGATCTGGTTTCTGACGAAGTCATACTTGACGTCGTAGCCGAGCGCATGGGCAAGCCTGACATTAAGGCTGGAGTGGTGTTTGACGGGTTCCCACGCACTCCCGCCCAGGCCCAGGCTCTGGACAAGATGCTGGCCGCCCGTGGGCAGAAAGTTGATGCCGTCATTGAAATGAAGGTTGAGGACGAGGTTCTCATTTCCCGCATTTCCGGCCGCTATACCTGTGCCAAATGCGGCAAGGGCTATCATGACAGCTTCGCCAAACCAGCAAGGCCAGGAATTTGTGATGCGTGTGGCTCCACCGAGTTCACGCGCCGCGCCGACGACAATGAAAAGACGGTCCGCGACCGTTTGAATGTTTACAACAAACAGACAGCTCCGCTGGTGAGTTACTACACCAGCCGGGGCAATTTGCGCAGTGTGGACGGTATGGCAGACATTAACCACGTGACTGATGCCATCGGACACATTTTGGACGGTGTGCAGCGCTAAAATTATGGGTCAATCCGGTTGACGCGTCAGCGATTCCAGCCTAATGACACCCACGATCTTGGTCTGCATGAGAGCTGGCTTAGGGAGGGAAACCTCTTTGAGTGCGGCTTTGTGCAATTATAGCGCTGTTATGACTGATTTATGAAGGAGCCTAGGGGTTTTGTAAGCCCTTGGAAAGCTTAGGAGAAATAGAGTGGCCCGTATCGCAGGCGTAAATATACCAACCAACAAGCGCGCAGTTATTTCGTTGCGCTATATTCACGGAATCGGCCCCGTCAACGCGGTGGAAATCTGTGACAAGGTCAAAATTCCCCACAGCAAGCGGATCAATGAGTTGAGTGATGCCGAAGTTCTGGCAATCCGCGAAGTCATCGACCGTGACTATGTGGTCGAGGGCGATCTTCGCCGCGAAGTTTCGATGAATATCAAGCGTTTGACGGATTTGAGCTGCTATCGTGGCTTGCGCCACCGCAAGGGCCTGCCGGTTCGTGGCCAACGCACCCATACCAACGCTCGCACCCGCAAGGGACCAGCCAAAGCCATCGCTGGCAAGAAGAAGTAAGGACATAGCATCATGGCTAAAGAAACCGCCCGCCCGCGCCGCAAAGAGCGCAAGAACATCTCATCTGGCGTTGTTCATGTGAACTCGTCTTTCAACAACACCATGATCACGATCACTGACGTTCAGGGCAACACGATTGTCTGGGCATCGGCTGGCAAGCTCGGATTCAAGGGCTCGCGCAAATCCACTCCCTATGCCGCGCAGATGGCTGGCGAGCAGGTTGCCCGCGCTGCGATGGAACACGGCATGCGCACTGTTGAAGTTGAAGTCACAGGTCCCGGCTCGGGCCGTGAGTCAGCTTTGCGCGCGTTGCAAGCCTGCGGATTGCAGGTCACATCAATTCGTGATGTCACACCCATTCCACACAATGGCTGCCGCCCTCCGAAGCGTCGCCGCGTCTAACAGGTAAAGTACGGGGCTCGATCAAGAGGCCCGAAACGAGAAGGCCGATAACGGGTGAGTTCTTTTAACTCAACTGGAAAATCTACGGGATAGCGAAATATGCATGTGAATCAGAAGAACTGGCAGGAACTCATCCGCCCGACGAAGCTCGATATTCAGCCGGGCCGCGAGCGCCGCAAAGTGGCGACAATGGTCGCCGAGCCGCTGGAGCGCGGCTTTGGCACGACGCTGGGAAATGCGTTGCGCCGCATTCTTTTGTCATCGCTGCAGGGCGCTGCCGTGTCCTCGGTGCAGATTGATGGCGTGCTGCATGAATTTTCGTCGATCGCCGGCGTGCGCGAAGACGTGACCGACATTGTTTTGAACATCAAGGAAATTGCCCTTTCGATGCATGCGGAAGGCCCCAAGCGGGTGACCCTGCGCAAGGAAGGCCCAGGCGTCGTTCGCGCTGGCGACATCCAGCAGACGTCAGACATTCACGTTCTGAATCCTGAGCATGTGATTTGCACCCTTGATGAAGGTGCTGAAGTCCGCATGGAATTCACCGTCAATACCGGCAAGGGCTACATCTCATCCGAGCGCAATCGCCCTGAGGATGCGCCGATCGGCCTTATTCCGGTCGATTCGATTTACAGCCCGGTTCGCCGCGTGTCTTACAAAATCGAGAATACCCGCGAGGGACAGATTCTTGATTACGACAAGTTGATCATGACCGTTGAAACCGATGGCTCGATGACGCCGGAAGATGCCGTGGCTTATGCCGCGCGCATTTTGCAGGACCAGCTCACGGTGTTCATCAACTTCGCCGAGCCTTCCAAGATTGTGCTTGAAGAGTCGCGGCCTGAACTTGAGTTCAATGCAGCGCTTCTCAAGAAGGTTGACGAGCTTGAGCTTTCGGTTCGCTCGGCGAACTGCTTGAAAAACGACAATATTGTTTACATCGGTGACCTCATCCAGAAGTCGGAAGCGGAAATGCTGCGCACCCCGAACTTTGGCCGCAAGTCGCTGAACGAGATCAAGGAAGTTCTGGCGCAAATGGGCCTGCATCTTGGCATGGAAGTGCCGAACTGGCCGCCTGAGAACATTGAAGATCTCGCCAAGAAATTTGAAACCCATTACTGAGTGATTAACATCTGGCTCTGGCCAGGTGGAATGAAGGAGAACGGTTATGCGTCATGGATTTAAAGGCCGCCGGTTCAACCGCACCGTGCCGCATCGTTTGGCGATGTTCGCGAATATGTCGGCTGCCTTGATCAAGCATGAGCAGATCGTAACCACTTTGCCCAAGGCCAAGGATTTACGTCCCGTGATCGAGAAGCTGATCACGCTTGCCAAGAAGGGCGGACTGCATGCCCGCCGCCAGGCCATGAGCCAGGTGCGCGATGAGACGCAGGTGAAGAAGTTGTTTGACGTGCTTGCGGCCCGCTTCAAGGATCGCCAGGGCGGCTATGCCCGCATCATGAAGGCAGGCTTCCGCTTCGGTGACAACGCGCCCATGGCCGTCATTGAATTTGTTGATCGCGATCCAGCCGAAAAAGGCAAGGATTCAGGCCCAACCATGAAGTCAGCCGATGTGCAGGAAGCGGTTGCGGCTTAGTTTTCGATAGTTTCAATTTATCAGGGGCGGCGTAATTGCTGCCCCTAATTTTTTGTGGCCAACTTGTGGCGCCTGTCCCACGTAATGCTCAGCAGTCCGCTTGCCACGATCAAGATCATGCCAGCCACGGACAACCAGTTGGGCAGATTGCCAAACACGAAAATTCCAGAGAGCACGGCCCAAAGCGTGAAAAAATAATAGAAGGGCGCAAGCACTGCTGGCGTTGCAAAGCGGAATGACAAGAACATGAAAGTGTGGCCGCCGATAAGCAGGAAGCCCGCTGTCAGCATCATCAGGATGTTTGTAGAGCTTGGCTGCGACCATGTTTCAAACAGGAAGCTGCCAATTCCCGCAGCGGTCATGACTGAAACCAGTGTTGTGAAAGTTGCCACAAGAACTGGAATATCATGGGGGATTTTGCGCGCGGCGAGATCTCGCCCGGCTCCGAAAACCGCACACCCAAAGGCAAAGATCGCATAAGGAGATGCCGAAGCGCTGCCGGGTTGGGCAATGAGGATGGCGCCACCCAGTCCCACAGCAATCAAGCCATACCGCACGACCCCAATCTTTTCATGCCAAATGATCGAGCCACCAATGAGCAGGAGAAGTGGCGATATCTGGAATATGGCTGTCACATCGCCGATTGGCATATGGCTGAGGGCGTAAATGAAGCTGCAAACTGCGAGAGTTTCGAATGCTGCCCGCAGAAGAATCCAGACATTAAATGCCTGGCGCCATGCCTTGGCGTGTCCGGAAATGACCAGCAGAGGCAGGCACCACAGGCAGGCTGCGATGCCGCGCATGAACAACACTTGCTGAGGTGGCGTATCAGCCAGCACAAACTTCATGAAGCTGTCGTTAGCGACAAACGAACCTGTGGATGCGATGATGAAGCAGATACCACGCAGGTTGTTTGTAACCAGTGGGTTCAAAGCGTGAAAGCCTGGTCAACAGCGACAATCGGATTTCCGCCGTAGCCGTTGAAATTTGTCATGGTGGCCAGGCCGTAGGCCCCCAATGAGCCGAATTCGATGTAGTCATCTTCTTTGAGGGTTGCGAGGATGTCCAGTCTGTGGGGCAGCACGTCGAGTGGATCGCAAGTGGGGCCGAAAACCTTGAATGACTTTGCTTCGCCTTCAAGGAACTTGCCATCCCTGATGACGCGGAAAGGCGGTTTCAATTCAGGCACCTGCATATATTCCATCAGCCCGCCGTAAACGCCGTCGTTGATGAAGATGTCATCGCCATCTGTGCACACCAGTTTGACGCGGGTGAGCAATGACATGCAAGTGGCAACAATTCCACGACCGGGCTCGCATTCGAGGGTGGGCCTTCCATTTTCGGGGAATGCATTGATCACGGCTTCCTTGATAATCCTGAAGAACACATTGGGTTCAGGCGCTGTGCTCAACACATAGTTTGCGGGAAAACCACCGCCGACGTTGAGTTTTGTGACTGGAACATTGGCCAAACTTGCGATGCGGGCTGCGGCTTCAATATGCCGGACGTAGGTGTAGGGCTCTTTGCTTTGAGAGCCGGGATGGAACGTGAGCAGGGGTATGTATCCCAGTTCCACGACCTGTTTCAGCAGCTCAACGCAAATGTGCTCGGGGGCGCCAAATTTGGTGGAAAAATCATGAACGGAGCTGCCACGCTCGCGCGGCAGTACAAAGCGAACGGCTATTTCAATGTCTCTGTCCTGGCCCACAATGTCAGCAATCTTGGCCAGCTCTTCGCGGCAATCAACAACGTAGCGTTTGCACTTATACAGCTTGTAGGCATCGGCAATTTCGCGGCGGGATTTGACCGGGTTGTGATAATGGAAGCGTTGATTCTTGGCCACGCTGTTCACCATGGCCATTTCATGGACCGAGGCCACATCCCAAATCTTGATGCCTGTTTCTGCCAGCACTTTGAGCACCTCTGGCGCGGAATTGGATTTTACCGCGAATGAGACTTCGCCGGGAAAGCCATCTAGAAATATCTTTGCCCGTTCGCGGAGTTGCGAGGCACTGAAGCAAAACATCGGCGCATCAGGCTGGAGCTGGTGAGCAGCGGTGGCCGCGGATTCAAAAGTCAAATTTGATTGTATTTTGGACATTGTGGATACTTCGGGACGGGGGTGAATTGGCGAGATTCGTGTTATACGCTAAGTATAACGGAAAAATAACTTGAGATTTGGAACTGATATGCGTTTGTTGATTGTCTTGGTTTTCTCGATTTTGCTGCCTGCCGGCCAAGCCGCCTGGGCTCAAGCAGTGCCACAGTCGAAGGCGCAAATATCCTTGTCGTTCGCGCCAGTTGTGAAGGACACGGCTCCTGCCGTGGTGAATGTTTATTCCAAATCAATAGCGCCCCAGACCAACAACCAGGGAATATTTGCCGATCCGTTTTTCAGGCAGTTTTTCAGGGCGCCACGGCAACGGGAGCAGAATTCGCTGGGTTCGGGCGTGATCGTCGACCCATCCGGCATTATTGTGACCAACAACCATGTGATTTTGAGCGGAACGGACGTGCGCGTGGTTCTCGCTGACAAGCGCGAGTTTGAGGCGAAGCTGTTGCTGAAGGATGAGCGCAGTGATCTTGCGGTTCTCAAAATTGATGTGGGCGATGAGGCGTTGACGGCCCTTTCATTTGGTGATTCAGACGAGCTCGAAGTGGGGGATCTGGTGTTGGCCATCGGCAATCCATTTGGCGTGGGGCAAACGGTGACAAGCGGCATTGTGTCGGCACTGGCGCGCACCCAGGTTGGCATCAGCGACTATCAGTTTTTCATTCAAACGGATGCCGCCATCAATCCCGGCAATTCGGGCGGCGCTCTGGTGAACATGGCGGGCGAGCTGGTTGGCATCAACACGGCGATTTTTTCGCGCTCGGGCGGCTCCATCGGAATTGGTTTTTCCATTCCATCCAATATGGTGCAAACTGTGGTGCAATCGGCGGCTACGGGTTCCAGAATTCAGAGGCCGTGGAGCGGTGTTGATCTGCAGGATGTTACCGCTGAAATCGCCGACTCGCTGGGGTTTGCGCGGCCCGAGGGCGCGCTGGTTGCCAATCTTCATCCGCAGAGCCCCCTCGTGCGGGCGGGTCTGAAACCGGGGGATGTCATACTGGCCGTCGATGGGAGGCCCATCGAAAGCGCCCGCGAGTTTGGCTACCGCATGGCGACTGCGAAGATCGGCCAAGACGCGATCATCGAATATCAGCGCAGTGGCAAGGTTCGCGAGACGAGCGTAGAGCTTGTCGCGGCACCGGAGACCATAGAACGCGAGGAAACGCTGATCAGGGACCGCAGCCCGCTGCAAGGCTTGGTGGTTGCCAATCTTTCACCGGCTGTTGCCGAGGAACTGGGTTTGCCGACCAGCGTGAATGGCGTTGTGGCGCTCGATGTCAAGCGTGGCATTGCGCAAAGATTTTTCAAAAAGGGCGATATTATTCTGGAAATGAATGGCAGCCCCGTTTCCAGTGTTGATGATTTGAAAGCATCGATTTCGGCGCAGGCTGGTTTTTGGGATATCCAGATCAGCCGGGGCGGGCGCAAACTGCAGATGACGCTCAGGTGATGTCAACGCTTTTCCAGGCTGCGGGATTTGGCGAGGGCGCGCCGCGGCCTCTTGCTGATCGCTTGCGCCCGCAGAAACTTGTTGACGTTGTGGGGCAGGATCATCTGACAGGCCCCGATGGCATATTGAGCCGGATGCTGGCATCCGGCCGCATTCCTTCCATTATTTTGTGGGGGCCGCCGGGTACGGGGAAAACCACAATTGCACGGTTGCTTGCTGGTGAAACGGGACTGGCGTTCGAACAGATGTCGGCGATTTTTTCTGGCGTTGCCGATCTGAAAAAAGCGTTTGAGCAGGCGCGCATCCGCCGTGAGCAGGGGCGGGGCACGCTTTTGTTTGTGGATGAAATTCACCGCTTTAACAAATCACAGCAGGACTCGTTTTTGCCGTTTGTGGAGGATGGCACCATTACGCTTGTTGGCGCCACAACAGAAAACCCCTCTTTCGAATTGAACGGAGCTCTGCTTTCGCGGGCGCAGGTTCTGGTTTTGAACCGGTTGGGCGCGGAAGCGATGACGGCGCTGGTGGCGCGGGCGGAGATGTTTGAAAAACGCACTTTGCCGGTGGAACCCAATGCGCTGGCGGCCCTGATTGCCATGGCCGATGGCGATGGACGCTATTTTCTGAACATGGTTGAGGAGATTTTTTCCAGCGTGGCGGAAGGGGCGACGGCGCTCAATTCTGAATTGCTTGCCAGGACCGTGCAAAAGCGGATGCCGCTTTATGACAAGGCGGCGGATGGCCACTACAACCTGATTTCAGCGCTGCATAAATCTGTGCGGGGGTCTGATCCTGACGCGGCGCTGTACTATCTGGCGCGAATGCTGGTGGCCGGTGAAGACCCGTTGTTTCTGGCGCGCCGGCTGGTTCGGATGGCGATTGAGGATGTGGGGCTGGCGGACCCGGAGGCTATTCATCAGGCGCTCGCTGCCAAGGAGACATTTGATTTTCTGGGAAGCCCCGAGGGCGAGTTGGCCCTGGCGCAAGCCACCATCTACATCGCGACAGCACCCAAATCCAATGCCGCCTATACGGCCTTCAAGGCGGCGATGGGGCGGGCGAAAGAGACGGGTTCGCTGGCGCCGCCCAAGATCATCCTGAACGCGCCCACCAAACTGATGAAGGAACAGGAATACGGCGCCGGCTACGCTTATGACCATGATCAGCCGGAGGCGTTTTCGGGCCAGAACTATTTCCCGGACCAGATGGGGCGGGAAAAATATTACAACCCCGTGGAACGGGGCTTTGAACGGGATGTGCGGAAACGGCTGGAATATTGGGCGGGGTTGCGGAAGAAGCGGGAATAGAAACGGCCGGAGCAAGTCCGGCCTTTTTGCTTTGCAGGGTAGGATTATTTCCGGTTTGCGTCCAGGCTGTAGGGGCCAGCACCGGCAGCGGAGAAATAAAGAAAAATGAAGCAGAAGAGAATGGCGGCATCGCCCTGGTTCAGCATGGGGAAGAAACTTTGGGGCGCATGGGCCATGAAATAGGCGGCAGCTAGGAAACCCGCGAGCACGAAAGCAGTGAGGCGGGTGAACAGGCCGAGAATGATCAGAATGCCGCCGATGATTTCGAGGGCACCGGCGAGACCCATGAGGGAGAAGACTTCCACGCCATTCGCAAAATATTCGGTGAGCGGGAATTTGAAATATTTTGACGTGCCGTGCTCAAGCAAAAGCAGGCCGGTCATGATGCGAAGCGCGGCGTGAAGAGGGCCCGACCAGGAGGCGGGGATGATTCCGTTTAACATGGGGAAAGTGCCTTTTGTTGTGAATAAAAATTGGCGAATAGCAGAGTCGCGATCTCGTAACAAGATTAATTACAGATAAAACTTGGCATTAGCTAATTGGTTAGCTAAGTAGGTTTTTATGGAAACCGTCACGATACACAAAGCCAAAACCGAACTCTCCAAACTGCTCAAACGCGTTGAAGCCGGCGAGGAGATCATGATTGCGCGGGGCAACAAGGAAATCGCGAGGATTGTGCCTGCAACAATGCCAGCAGTTCGCAAGGGTCGCGGACGCGGGGCGTGGAAAGGCCTTTTCGAGATGCCGGATGTAATGGCTCCAATGACGGAAAGTGAACTGGCCGATTGGGAAGGGCCAATTGAACCTTCTCCTTGATACGCATGCCTTGTTGTGGATGATGTTTGCTGACCCCAAGCTGGGCAGCGAGCGCACGTCTATCATAGAGGATGCAAACAACACAATATTTGTGAGCGCCGTTTCAATCTTCGAAATCACTAACAAAGTGCGCCCTGGAAAATTGCCCATCGCAGATGAAGCGGCGCGGCGCATTTCTGATATCTACGCGGAATTCGATTTCCTTTCCCTCCCCGTAACGCATCTTCATGCCCGGCACGCGGGATTTCTGCCCGGCCCTCACCGCGATCCATTTGACCGTTTGCTGGCGGCCCAATCAATTCTCGAGAAATTGCCTCTGATGTCAGGGGACCAAGCGTTCAAGGGCTTTGGAGTTGATACAGTCTGGTGAGGATTCTGCAACTGATTTTCTGGAATTTATTCCTTGACACCGTGCGGTGATTGGACTATGAACGGCTATTCTCCAAGATTGCAACTCCCGCCTGTGAGCGCAAGGCCCCTTGAGACAGGAGCATCGCTGAAATCCAATCGGCTGTTAAAATGGATGGCATGGTACAACACATGCGGGAAATGATTTTGAGATTTGTCAATAGTAGCGGCGCGTCCAAAAGGGAAAGCTGAATATTGTTACTCAACGGTTGAGTTTAAATTAATTGCTCTAGAATCTAAGCGAACAATTAATCCTTCGGTTTGTCGTAAAAATGGGCGCCATTTTTGACATTCCCAACAAACCAAAATCGCTTTCCGTTCATATCGGCAACAAATTCAACTAAGAGCCTATCCGTAAATAGTATTTTAACCATAAACGATGAAGAAGGCATGGTTCGGAGGGATCATGCCAGAAGCCAGGAAGCGGGCGCAGTCGTGGG
>VFJY01000180.1 GCA_009885825.1 Rhodobiaceae bacterium
GAGCAAGCAGGCCGCGAGGTCCAGCCCAGTGCCGCCATCATTGACAGCCAAAGCGTGAAAAGCGCCGAAAAAGGGGGGTCCATGACCGCCCGGGATATGATGCGGGCAAGAAGATCAAGGGCAAGAAGCGGCACATTCTCGTCGACACGCAAGGCCTCCTGATGCATGCGCTGGTGCATTCGGCAGGCATTCAGGACCGCGACGGCGGGGCGCTGGTCATCGCCACGCTTTTTGGCCTCTACCCCTTCCTGCTCAAGCTCTATGCCGATGGCGGCTACAGCGGCGCGGCGTTTCAGAAGGCTGCCACGCGCGTCATCGCCAAGCTCGACGTCGAGATCGTCAGGCGCAGCGACGCCGCCAAGGGCTTCGTCGTCCTGCCCAAGCGCTGGATTGTCGAAAGAACCTTCGCATGGCTCAGCCGCTGCCGGAGGCTCGCAAGAGACTGGGAACGCTTTAACCGCAAAGCCCTCGCCTTCCTCCGCCTCGCCTCTATCCGGCTCATGACCAGAAAGCTTTGCAATCCGGCATGACTCCCCGGACAGACTCCTAGCCTATTGTAACGAGCAAATGGGAGCAAGGTCTTTTCACGGCCTCTGCCAATTACAACTCCGCTCGCCTATCCCAGCAATTTGCATTGCTCCAGGAGCACAACAATAATGTTGACTATTCGCGCGCGGCACTTGTGTTGACCGCATGAACAGATTACAACAGATTACGGTGACACTCCATTTAACTCTTCTTCGCCACCGCGTTTGGCGGGTTTGACGGGTGTGCAAGTCTGCGTTCCAGCTTTTCAAGAAACAGCGCCGTCCACCACATCACCAAAACCTGGTCAGGTCACTTAAGCTTGTTGAAACCGATCCTATCGCGCTCAAAGCGAAAATTGGTCTAATTCCGGACTGACCCACCACCGCCCGTTGATTTTGGATTTAAATCATGGTCTGCTTTGCTCCGGCAAGACAGGAGCAGGATAACATGCGTCCATTCAGACTTGGTTTCCTCGCTGTTTTTTCCTGATATTTTCTGGCATCCCCATAGTGTGGGCGATATCGCCGCAGCCGGTTTCGGCCGATAGCGCAATGGTGGTGACGTCGCAGCGTCTTGCATCGCAAGTGGGTGTCGAGATCTTGCGGCAGGGCGGAAATGCGGCGGTGGCCGTAGGCTATGCGCTGGCTGTCACCAATCCCTGTTGCGGCATTTTGGCAACTCCTGCTCACGCATCGTCCCTTATCTGCGCCTTATCTGCGTCATCCGCGGATAACCACTCTGCTGTCCACCACATCACCGAAAAGAAGTCTGGGTCCGGCTTTTTGTTTAGCCCGGGGACATAGGCGGTGGGGCGCTGGCGTATTATATGACGAGGTCCGCGTTTGATGGCAGTTCTTCCGCAGTTCTCACTTGCTTAGCCGACGCTTAGGACGAGAACTACGCTTGGACGCCCAGTCGCGGAGCGCCGCGTTGATCCGCGTTTGCCAGCCGGGGCCGCCTTTCTTGAAGGCAGATAATACATCGCGGTCTATCCGGATGGTGGTCGAAAGCTTTGTTTCCACGGCCTTGGGGCGGCCGCGCTTGACGGGTGCGGCAGCCAGTTTCGCCTTCCATGCCGGAGCCGAGAGGTCCGGCGCATCGTCGGGGTCAGACCAGACGGGCTTGGTAGATTTTTTGTTCGCGCGCATTGGCTTTTCTCATGCTTATGTGGATTTTCTATAGAGCAAAACGAATC
>VFJY01000043.1 GCA_009885825.1 Rhodobiaceae bacterium
ATTACGACCCGCGCGCCGAAAGGCAGTTAGGCAGTCTATGGACGACGAAGCCGAAGTGCGAACCGGAAGCCGAAATCGCCGCGAAAGCGTGGGCGCGAGTTGCGCCAACCAGCCGGACCACACGACCGGCATTTTAGCGAGCTTTGCGTCCACGCAACCCTTCGCTTCTTTCTCCACCCTGAAAACGGCATAACCGTTTTCACCCCGGCGGAGCTTTGCCCGACGCTGATTGACAATTGAATACTTCCAGACCCGCGTGATAAGGCGATAGCAACTTCGCGCGTCACACCACCATCACTGGGTCCCGGCGTTCGCCGGGATGACAATGTTTAAATGGCAAGAGCGCTTATCCCCCCGGAATCCTCGGCAGCAGATATATCTCCGCATCCGTTGGGAGCTTGGTGTCCCAGGTGTCGCGGTAGATGCGGCCGTTTATGGAGACGGCTATGCCTTGTTTCAGGTGGGGTTCGAAGGCGGGGTATTCCGCTGACAGTTTCTTGAAGAGTTCGCGGATGTCTTTGGCTTCTACAGAAACAGAGAGCGCTCCGCCAACGATTGGCCTGAGCGCTCCCCAGAGATGGACTTCGACCATGTCAACCTTTGTGGGCTGAGATGGCCTTCAAGATGCGGGGCGGCGACATGGGCACATGGGTCATGCGCACGCCCGTTGCATTCGAAACCGCATTGGCCACGGCGGCAAGCGGCGGCACAATGGATGTTTCGCCAACGCCCCTCACGCCATAGGGGTGGTTGGGGTTCGGAATCTCCAGGATCACCGTGTCAATGAAAGGGAGATCGGAACACACAGGGATGCGGTAATCAAGGAAGCCCGCATTCTGCAAGCGGCCATCTTTCCCGTAGATATATTCCTCATTGAGGGCCCAGCCGATGCCCTGGGCGGCGCCGCCCTGATACTGGCCTTCTACATAGGATGGGTGGATGGCTTTGCCTGCGTCCTGAATAACCGTGTAGCGCTTTACTTTTGAGGCGCCGGTTTCAGGATCAACCTCGATGTCGCAGATGTGGGTGGCGAAGGAAACGCCCGCGCCATCTGCCACCATTTCATTGTGGCCTGCTATAGGTCCGCCGGTATTGCCAGCACCCTCAGCAATTTCGCGCATGGTGAGCGGCGGGAAGCTGCCGGCATTGGCGCCTGCCGGTTTGGCTGTGCCATTTTCCCAGACGACGGCATCCTCCGGAATATCCCACATCTTGGCGGCGCGTTCGCAGAGAACCTTGATGGCGTTGCGGGCGGCGGCGATGGTCGCCATGCCGGTTGAGAAAGTGCCACGGCTGCCGTCGGTCATGTCGTTATGCCCGAGGGAGGATGTGTCAGCGATGACAACGCGCACCTGGTCAAAGGGAACGCCGAGTTCTTCGGCAGCCATGAGGCCGATTGAGGCGCGCGAGCCGCCAACGTCAATCGTTCCCACGGCCACGGTTACGGAACCATCTGGTGTCACGTTCATGTCAACGCAGGTTTGGCCGCCGAAGTTAAACCAGAAGCCGCAGGCCATGCCGCGGCCCTGATTTTTGCCGAGCGGGGCTTTCATGTGCGGATGATTTTTTGCAGCCTCAAGCGTTGGGCCAATTCCGATGGGACCATAGACCGGACCATAGGAAGACTGGGTGCCTTGCTTGGCGGCATTCTTGATGCGGAAATCGACCACATCCATGCCGATCTTGCGGGCCAGCTCGTCAACCACGCTTTCAACCGCAAAGGCTGCCATCGGCGCTGAGGGCGCGCGGTAGGCCGCTACTTTCGGGCGGTTAACGATCACTTCGATCGCCTCGGATTTCACATTCTTCAAGTCATAGCAGGCGAAGGATGTTTGTGCGCCGAAGTCGGCCCAGGTTGCGGGGAATGCGCCGCCCTGATAGCGGAGAACGGCGTGGGCGGCGGTGATGGCGCCATCTTTCTTTGCGCCGATCCTGACATCGATTGATGTGGAGCTCGTGGGGCCTGACGCCCGGAACACTTCTTCGCGGGTCATTGTCAGTTTCACCGGGCGATTGGCTTTGCGTGAAAGGGCCAAGGCAAGAGGTTCGGTCCAGATGTGGGTTTTACCGCCAAAGCCGCCGCCGATTTCCGAGGCGGTGACGCGGAGCTTGGACACGTCCATGCCGAGCAGCATGGCGCATTGGTTGCGGTAAACGAAATGGCCTTGGGTGCAGACCCAAAGTTCGCCCTGGCCATCGGGGCTGACATTGGCCACGCAAGCGTGGGGCTCAATGTAGCCCTGGTGGGTTTGTTCGGTTTTGAAGGTGCGCTCAACGATGACATCGGCCTGCTTGAAGCCTTCCTCCACATTGCCGTGGCCGTATTCCGAGCGCCGGTTGTTGTTTGATGGCTTGGTTGGTTTTGGGGTTACACCGGAGGTAAATATATGGCTGTGGATGACAGGTGCATCTGGTTTCAGGGCTTCATCCAGATCCGTCACATGGGGGAGGACCTCGTAATCAACCTTGATGAGCTTCAGCGCCTTGCGGGCGGTTGTGGCGTCGATGGCCGCCACCGCCGCAACGGCGTGGCCATCGTAGAGCACCTTGTCGCGCGCCATGCAGTTTTCCAGCGTGTCCTTCATGCCGCGATCATCGCCTGTCAAATCGGGCAGGTCAGCGCTGGTGATGATGGCTTTTACGCCGGCGAGCTTTTCAGCTTTGGACGTGTCAATTTTCTTGATGCGGGCGTGCGCATGGGGCGAGCGCAACACGAGTGCAATGAGCTGGCCCGGCGCGTTATAATCCGCACCATATCTTGCGCGGCCGGTTACCTTGTCGATGCCATCGGGGCGCAGTGGACGGGTTCCGACGGATTTGAAGACCTGATTGGTAAAATGGGTGTCGAGTGGCATGTTAAGCTCCTCTCATTTCTTTTGCAGTGGCCTGAACGGCGCGAACGATCTTGTCATAGCCAGTGCAGCGGCACAGATTGCCGGCCAGGCCAAAACGGATTTCTTCCTCGGATGGATCAGGATTTTTGTCGAGCAAGGCTTTGGCCGCGATCAGAAACCCCGGTGTGCAGATGCCGCATTGGAGGGCAGCGTGGGAGATGAAATTCTTTTGCAAGGGATGGAGCTGGTCGCCTGTTGCCATGCCTTCGATGGTTTCGATGGCGGCACCGCCCACTTCGGCACCCAGCACGAGGCATGAGCAGACGAGGCGGCCATTGACTGTTACGCTGCACGCGCCGCAATCGCCAGTTCCGCAGCCTTCCTTGGCACCCGTCAAACCAAGACGATCGCGCAAGACATCGAGCAGCGGCTCATCGGCGTTGCAGACAAATTCGACGGGATCGCCGTTGATGGTTGTTGATACATGGACGCCCGACATTATTTTCCTCCTGCGCGGCTGTACGCGATCATTACGGCGCGGCGCGCGAGAACGCCTGCAACCTTGGTTCTGAATTCTATGGTTCCGCGCTTGTCATCAATTGGCTTGCAGGCGGCAGAGCAGGCGGCTGCGAGTTTTTCAAGGGCTGCCGCATCAAGCTTTGATCCGATGATGGCCTTTGCTGCGGCTGGCACCAGAAGCACGGTTGCGGCAACCGCACCCAGGCTCACGCGCGCATCCTTGATGACGCCCTTGGCATCAAGCTCCAGGTTCACGCCAGCGCTTACGACAGCGATATCCATTTCGGTGCGCGGAATGAAGCGCAAGTAGGCATCGCCGGATTTAGCCGGGCGGGCTGGCAGAAGAATGGCCTCGATGATCTCGCCTTTCTTGAGCGAAGTGCGGCCTGGCGATACGGCTACCTGGTCTACGGGAATGGTGCGCTTGCCCTTGGGGCCGACGATTGCAACTTTTGCACCGGCAGCAATGAGTGCTGGAACACTATCAGCGGCGGGCGAGGCGTTGCACATATTGCCAACCATGGTGCAGCGGCCTTGCACCTGCTTTGAACCGATAAGATTTGCGGCTTCAACAACGCCGGGCCAGGCTTTTACGAGCGCCGCATTTTCGCCGAGGGCGACACCTGGAACAGCGGCACCAATTCTAAAACCAACGGCGGATTTCTTGATGTCGTACATGCCCTTGATGCGTTTGATATCAACCACCAGATCGGGCTCGAGGAAACCGCCCTTCATTTTCACGAGAAGGTCCGTGCCGCCGGCCAGCACAAAGGCTGCGCCCTTTTCTTTGGCCAGCATAGTCGCTGCCGCCTTGATGGAGTCTGGTGCTTCGTATCGCATTGTTCACCTGTTTTTGAGTTCGTTGGCTAGTTTGGCCCATTCCAATTGGCTTGGTCAACGGTGTTATTGGTCGCTACACATAAATCATGGCTGCCCTGCGACACCGCTTCAGGGGGCAACGACATTTACGCTGACGCCCGCTTCTTGCAGGGCTGCGGAGAGTTTGGCATCGGGGATTCCATCGCTGATCAGGCGGTTGATGTCCTTGAAATCGCAGACCTTGATCAAGGCTGTGTGGCCAAATTTTGAACTGTCGGAAATGATGATGCGATTTTCGCCGCGTGACAGCACCATGCGGGCAAATTCGGCTTCGGCGAGATAGCTGTCGGAGGGGCCAAACTCGGCGTCGAGTGCTCCGATTGAAATGACGGCGTGGCGCACGTGGAAGCTGGCGGCAAAGGCTATGGCGGAAGGGCCAAACGCTGCGCCATTGGAGCCGTTCAATTCACCGCCCGCCATATAAACCTTGTTGCCGTTCACAGTTGCCAGTGTGCGGGCGATATCTGACGAGTTGGTGACGATGGTGAGGTTGCGTTTTTTCAGCAGCTCGCGGGCGAAGATGCTGGTTGTGGTTCCGGTGTCGAGCATCAGGCTGTCGCCATCCTCAATTAATCTGGCAGCTCGGCGGGAAATGGCGCGCTTGGCGGCGACGCGCTCGCGCAGGCGGCGTTCAAAGGGCGCCTCGCCCACTTCATAGGGCATGGCGATGGAGCCATGGCGCTTGAGAACTTCGCGGGACTCGACCAGCGATTTGATGTCGCGCCTAATGGTTTCGAGGGAAACGCCCAGGGTTTCAGCGAGAGAGGCGATGGAAATGGTTCCGGTTTCGCGGACGCGGGCGAGAATCCCGGATTGCCGCTTGCTGAGGTCGAGGGTCATGTGGCAATCATAGCCTATTTTTGTGGTTATTCAATAAAATAACCTAATATCGGTCATAAAACCACAGTAATAAGATAAAATTACAACATAAAACAACATTTTGATTGACAGAAGCCGTTAGAAGCCATCAATTCGCGGTATCAGAAAGGTTTTTTGATGACAGCAGAGGCCAGAGTCCGGTCATTGCCGTTTTGGCAGGGGCCAATCGATCTCGTTCCGCTGAAGGGTGGGGTGAGCAATGCAAGTTTTACGGTTCGTGACGGGACCCAGAAATTTGTGGCGCGGGTTGGCGAGGATTATCCCTTCCATCATGTGTTCCGCGAGGCGGAAGTGATTGCCAGTGCGGCGGCCTTTGAGGCCGGGCTTTCGCCGGAGGTTGTCTATACAGAACCTGGCATCATGGTGGTGCGCTTCATGGAGGCCCGCACTTACACCGAGAAAGATGTGCGCGGGAATTCGGTTGCTTGCGTTGAGATCGTTAAAAAGTGTCACCGGGACATGGCCGCACGGGTTTCGGGCCGCGCCAATTTTTTCTGGGTGTTTCATGTGCTGCGCGATTATGCGCGAACACTTGCCGCCGCGAGGCACGCCCATGTTCCTGATATTCCGGGCTGGATGAAAGAGGTGGAGCGGCTGGAGGCAGCGCAAATTCCGCTGCCGATCATTTTTGGCCATCATGATCTTTTGCCCACTAATTTCATGGATGATGGCACAAGGCTGTGGCTGATTGATTGGGAATATGGCGGCTTTGGAACGGCCATGTTTGATCTCGCCAATATGGCATCCAACAATCAGTTTGACGCCCAGGCCGAGCATGATCTTTTGGCCCAGTATTTTGAGCGCCAGCCAGATTTGGCCACACTTCGCAGCTTCTATGCGATGAAAACAGCCAGCGCTTTGAGGGAAGCAGTGTGGGGAATGGTCTCGGAAATTCACCTCAATGCGCCGGGCGTCGATTATGTTGCCTATGCACAGGAATATCTGGCGCGCTACGCCAACGTGCTGGCTGATTACAACTCTGAATTTGGATTGACATGACACAGAAATTTCCGACCCATGCGGATGTCGTTGTTATTGGCGGCGGCATTATTGGCTGCTCAACTGCTTATCATCTGGCGCGGGACCACAAATTGAAAGTGGTTCTGCTGGAGCAAAACAGATTGACGTCTGGTTCCACCTGGCATGCGGCGGGGCTGGTGGGCCAGCTTCGCTCGTCGGCCTCGATCACGCAGGTTTTGAAATATTCAGTTGATCTCTACAAAAAACTTGATGCGGAAACAGGGCTTGCCACGGGCTGGAAAATGTCGGGTTGTTTGCGGCTGGCCACCAATGAAAACCGCTGGATTGAATACAAGCGGCTGGCCACTACGGCCAAGAGCTTTGGCATGGAAATGCATCTGCTTTCGCCAGCAGACGTCAAGAAAATGTGGCCTTTGATGAATGTTGATGATCTGGTGGGGGCATCATATCTGCCGACCGATGGCCAGGCGTCACCTTCCGACATCGCACAGTCGCTTGCCAAGGGGGCACGCATGCACGGGGCGCAGTTGATTGAAGGCGCTCGCGTTACATCATTTGACATTGTTGAGGGCCGCGTCATCGCCATCAACACGACACTCGGCAAAATCAGTTGCGAGAAAATTGTGAATTGCGGTGGGCAATGGGCGCGGCAAATCGGCGTGATGGCAGGCGTCAGCGTGCCGCTGCAACCGGTCAAGCATCAGTATCTGATTACTGAAAAAATTGATGGGCTTTCCCCGGCTGCAGCCACCATTCGCGATCCGGACCGGCGCACCTACTTCAAGGAAGAGGTGGGCGGGCTGGTGTTTGGCGGCTATGAGCCAAATCCCATTGCTTGGACGCAAGGCGATGTTCCCGATGATTTTGAGTTTCAATTGTTCGATGATGACTGGGACCACTTTGAGCAACATATGGGCGAGGCCATGGCCCGGGTTCCAGCTTTGCAAAAGACGGGCATCAAGAAAATGATCAACGGGCCAGAAAGCTTCACGCCGGACGGGAATTTCATTCTGGGAGCGGCACCAGAACTCAAGAATTTCTTTGTGGGGGCCGGGTTCAACGCCTTTGGCATTGCCTCTGGCGGCGGCGCCGGCTGGGTTCTGGCGGATTGGGTTGCAAGCGGCGAAGCGCCAATGGATTTGTGGGTGGTGGATATTCGCCGCTTTTCGGACCTGCACAAGGACAGGGCTTGGACATCCGAGCGCACGCTGGAGGCTTATGGCAAGCATTACTCGATTGGCTTTCCCCATGAAGAATACCAGTC
Organism: Rhodobiaceae bacterium; assembly: GCA_009885825.1. Lineage (GTDB taxonomy): Bacteria > Pseudomonadota > Alphaproteobacteria > Rhizobiales > Aestuariivirgaceae > Aestuariivirga. Next base: position 7,357 of record VFJY01000043.1, read on the forward strand.
GGGGCGGCCCCGGATTGTATCACCGTTGTATGATCGGCTGAAAAACCTGAACGCCTGCTTTGGCTCAAAGCTTGGCTGGGAACGGCCGAATTGGTTTGCGCCCAAAAGCGTGGAGCCCCGCGATATCTATTCCATGGGGCGGCAGAACTGGTTTGCGGCGGTGGGCGAAGAACACAAGTGTGTTCGCGAGCGTGTTGGCATTTTTGACCAGTCGTCATTCGCGAAATATGAACTGCGGGGAAAAGATGCTGCGCAGGCATTGAGCTGGATATGCGCCAACACGGTTGACCGCCCGGTTGGCAAGCTGACTTATACGCAATTGCTGAATTCGCGGGGTGGCATTGAGTGCGACTTGACGGTGGCTCGCATCGCCGAAGATCATTTCTATATCGTGACTGGCACCGGATTTCGCACCCATGATTTTGCCTGGATTGCTGATCACATCAAGCCCGGCCTTGATGCCAAGCTCACTGACATCACGGAAGCTTACGGCACGCTCTCGGTGATGGGGCCAAACTCACGCGCTGTCATTCAGGCGGTTACGTCCAGAGATATGTCAAACGCTGCCTTCAAGTTTGGCGAGGTCAAAGAGATTGTGATCGCTGGCCACAAGGTTGGCGCACTGCGTGTGACTTATGTGGGCGAACTTGGTTGGGAACTGCATATGCCGATTGCCGCCACGGGCGACGTGTTCGATGCCCTGATGGCCGCGGGCAGGGCCTATGGTGTGGCGCCGGTGGGTTACCGGGCGCTCGAATCTTTGCGGCTTGAAAAGGGCTACCGCGCGTGGAGTTCTGATATTACGCCCAATGATACGCCGCTGCATGCGGGGCTGGGGTGGGCTGTGAAAATGAAAACCAACCAGCCGTTTTTGGGGCGTGAAGCAATTGAGAAAATTTCGCAAATGCCGCTTACAAAAATGCTTGCATGCTTCACCACCGAGAGAGAGGATATTGTGCTTTCGGGGCGCGAAACAATTTTGCGGAATGGAAAGTTTGCGGGCTATCTCACGAGTGGCGGCTATGGCTACACTGTGGCCAACCCCATTGGCTTTGGATATGTGCGCGATGCTGCGGGCGTTACCGAAGACTATCTCAGGGATGGGAATTACCTTCTTGTTGCTGCTAACGAAATTATAAAATGCAACATACACCTAGAAGCGGTTTATGATCCAAAGAATGAACGTGTGAAGGCATGACGGTGCAGTGGAGCCGTCATGCGCATATTCTCATTATTGGTGGCGGCGCCATTGGCACGTCGCTGGCCTATCATCTTGCAAGAGATGGTGCGAAGGATGTTCTGCTGATTGAAAAAGCACAGCTTACGCATGGTTGCACATGGCATGCGGCGGGGTTGGTTGGCCAGCTTCGGGGCAAGCGCAACCTCACGCGGCTGATGCAAAATTCCGTCGCGGTTTTTGATCGCCTTGAGGCTGAAACCGGGCAGGCCATTTCCTGGAAAAAAGTTGGCTCGTTGCGGCTTGCATCAAGTGCTCCGCGGTGGAGCGAGATTCAAAGATCGATGGGGCAGGCCAAAAGTTTTGGCGTGGAATGCCAATCGCTTTCTGCGGCTGAGGCCAAGGCATTATTTCCTTATATTTCGACTGAGGGTGTTGAGGGTGCCGCTTACATTCCGGGTGACGGATACATCGATCCCTATTCGTTGACGATGGCTTACGCGAAGGGAGGGCGGGCGAATGGTGCCAGGATTGAAGAGGGCATTTGCGTTGAAGAGATAATTCTCGAAGGCAGGCGGGCGGTTGGTGCGGTGACCAATGCCGGGAATATTTCCTGTGATATTCTGGTGAATTGTGCGGGGCTGTGGGCCAAGCGTGTTGGCAATATGGCGGGTGTGGCGCTGGCTGCCGGCATTGTTGAACACCAGTATTTTTTGACCGAGAAGACCCTGTCGTTTGATGCGGGCCTCACAACACTGCGGGACCCGGACAAGAATTTCTATCTGAAGCCGGATACGGGATCATTTGCGATTGGCGGATGGGAGGAAGGTTCGCAGGGCTTTCACCGGGGATTGCCGCCCCTGGATTTCGGCCGCGAGCTTTTTGCTCCCAATATGGAACGGCTGGAACAATTTGCGCTGCCTGTGGCCGAGCGCCTGCCGATTTTGAACGAGACGGGCATTCAGACCGTTATCAATGGCCCCATTCCGGTTTCGGCGGACGGGGAGCCGATCATGGGATTGGCGCCAGAACTGGATAATTTCTATGTGGCTTGCGGGTTTACGGCGGGCATTGCAGCCTCAGGCGGGGCGGGCCTTGCCATGGCCAACATGATTTTACATGACGATGCGGGCATGGACCTTTGGCAGTTTGATGTCAGGCGCTTCAGCAAGGTTCATGCTCAACCCCGTTATCTGGAAGCTCGCGCCATTGAAGCCTATGCCTCCTATTACATGGTGCATTGGCCGTTGGAAGAGACCCAATCGGGGCGCAATCTGCGGCTTTCGCCCATTCATGAACATTTGCGGCGGGCAGGTGCTGTATTTGGATCGCGGGCTGGCTGGGAGCGGGCGAACTGGTTTGCGCCTGCTGGGGTTGAGCCGGTTGATGTTGCCTCATTCGAGGGCAAGCCGAACTGGTTTTCCCATGTGGCCGAAGAACACCGGGCTATTCGTGAGCGCGTGGCGCTGATTGATCAGACCTCATTTTCGAAGTTTGAAATTTCCGGGATAGGGGCGGAGGCTGCGCTTCAACGGATTGCGGCCAATGATCTGTCGGGGCCGCCGGGAAAGGCCATCTACACGCAACTTTGCAATGAAGCGGGAGGTATCGAGGCTGATGTGACGCTGGTTCACGCGGGGCCGGAGATGTTCTATCTGATCACGGGGTCAAGCTTTGGCTTGCGCGACAGCGGGTGGGTGGCGAAGCATTTGCCGGCATCAGTTCATATCCGGGATGTGAGCAATGCCTTTGCCGTCATCAATGTTTGTGGGCCACAGTCGCGCGCGATTTTGCAGAGTGTGACGGACACGGATGTTTCCAATGGGATGTTTCCGTTTCTGACGGCGCGCGGGTTGGATGTGGGGCATGCGAGTGTGCTGGCGGTTCGGATCGGCTATGTGGGGGAGTTGGGCTATGAACTTTATGTGCCCCAGGAATTTGCAGCCCATGTTTATGAAACCCTGTGGGCTGCGGGCGTCTCTCACGGAATTGCCGATGCGGGGTACCGCGCCATTGACTCATGCCGGATGGAAAAGGGCTATCTTTATTGGTCGGGCGATATTTCGCCGGACTACAATCCCTTCGAGGCGGGGCTTGGATTTTGCGTGGCGATGGACAAGGGTGATTTCATCGGGCGGGAAGCCTTAGTGAAAATCAAAGCCGCTGGAAATTCCCGCAAGCTGTGCTCGTTCACCATTGATGGATTTGCTCCCCTGCATGGCGGTGAAGCGATACTGTTTGATGGCAAGGTTTTGGGATCAACGACAAGTGTGGGCTTTGGCCATACGCTGGGCAAGACGATTGCTTTCGGATATATGCCGACTGGCTTGGCGAGGGAAAAAGAATTTTCCATTGAAGCGTTTGGCAAGGCATATTCAGCCCGGCGTGGAGTTCGCTGCCTTTATGATGCGAAAATGGAAAGGCTAAAATCTTGAGTAGGGACAACGTGCCGGGAGTTGCAATGCTGGTTCCCGAACTAATCGTTTCCAACTTTGAGCAGAGTCTTAAATTCTATACGCAAGTGCTTGGATTTTCTCAACTTTATGGGCGGGTTGAGGAAGGCTTCGCGTTTCTCAATCGCAATGGCGCACACCTCATGATTGACGAGCGACGTGATGATGGAGAGTGCGACTGGATTGCAGCAGAACTGCAATATCCCTATGGCCGTGGGATAAATCTGGAAATTGAAGTTGAAGCGGTAGACAGGCTTCACGATTCATGTGTTCAGCATGGCGCGAGGATATTTTTGCCACTTGAAGAAAAATGGTATCGGCGAGATGACGTGCTGCTTGGCGTGCGGCAATTTATTGTTATGGACCCTGATGGCTATTTCCTGCGAATGTCCCAGCCCATAGGAACAAGAGCAGTTACCGGGGGAAACAGAAATGGATGACCAGGGCATCGGGCTGGCGCGGGAGGCGCTGAAGCACATTCAGCTCTTCTGGTGTCTTAATGACACGGAAATTGAAGTCCGGCGGCTGGGCGGGCTCACCAACCTGGTGTTCTTCGTCAGCCTCAATGGCGAGCAATATGTGCTGCGCATTCCGGGCAAGGGCACCGAGGAATACATCAACCGTTCAAATGAAGGGCAGGCCGCACGGGAAGCGGCTCGGGCCAAGGTCAGTCCGGATGTGCTGTATTTTGACGCCAAGAGCGGTGTCATGGTGACCCGCTTCATCGATCATGGCGTCACCATGTCGCCCGATGGCTTCAGAGACCGGGACGGGTCGCCGAAGCGGGCTGGGGAAGCGTTCAAGAAACTGCATAGCTCAGCCACCGAGTTCAATTTCCGGTTTGAGCTGTTTTCGATGATTGACGAGTATCTCAAAATATTGGCAACCAAAGATATTGAACTGCCGGAGGGCTATGCGGAGGTGGTGAGAAGCGCTGAGTCGGTGCGCGCCGCCCTTCAAGCGCATCCACTGCCGCTGGCGGCATGCCACTGTGACCCGCTGTGCGAGAATTTCATTGATACGGGCAAACGGATGTGGATTGTGGATTGGGAGTATTCGGGCATGAATGACCCCTTATGGGACTTGGGCGATCTGGCGGTTGAAGGATTGTTTTCGCCCGAACAGGAAGAGGAAATGATTGCGGCTTATTTTGGCGGCGGTGGGCCATCAGCTGCCGAGCGCGGCCGCTTCGTGATCTACAAGGCCATGTGTGATTTGCTGTGGACGCTGTGGGGCCTCATCCAACACGCCAACAGGAATCCTGTTGATGATTTCTGGGCCTACTCCATCAACCGCTTCGAGCGCTGCAAGGCATTGATGGCCACTGCGGAGTTCCCGCGCCATATTGCCGCCGTTCATGCCGGGTGACGGAGAAAAATATAGGCGGCGGAACTCCTGTCCCGCCGCCTTTTTGGTGATTTACTTCAAAACGCCTGAAGCTTTGGCCGCATGGGTTGCCAGATAGTCCATCAGAGGCGGCGACAGGCAATCATAGGGGGCGAGGCCCACTTTCTTCAATCTGGAGCGGATGGCCGCCATGTTGGCCGGGTCTACGCCGCCTTCAATTGCCGACGAAGCAAAGGCGGCAAATTCCGGTGGCGACCAGCCCTTATCCTTGGAGAGCTCCGTATGGACGAAATCCAAGCCGTGGAAGCCGTGGCTGGTTTTCTCAATGCGGCCATACATATGGGTTCCACAGGCAGTGCAGGCATGGCGCTGGATGGTGGCGCTGGGGTCAACGATTTTCAATTTACCCTCATTTGCCGTGACTTTTACATGATCGCGGCCCACAACGGCCACAACTGAAAACGACGCGCCAGCGGGCTTCCAGCATTTGGTGCAGCCACAGGCATGGTTATGGGCGGTTTGCGCGCCAATGCTCACGATCACGGGATCAACCGAGCACTTGCAAGTTAACGTGCCGCCAGCAAATTTCTTGCTGGCTTTGGCAAATACGCCTTTGTCGATCATGGGGTGAATGGAAATTGCTTTGGATTTGGCTTTTGGTTTCTTGGCGGCAGATTTTTTCTTCGCGGATTTCTTGGCCATGTGTTGTCCTCCTGGTTGGTGGTTTTAGAATACGACTACGCTACGGATCGACTTGCCCTCGTGCATGAGATCAAAAGCGGTGTTGATTTCTTCGAGCGGCAGAATGTGGGTGATCATGGGGTCAATCTCGATCTTGCCGTTCATGTACCAGTCCACAATTTTGGGCACATCGGTGCGGCCGCGGGCGCCGCCAAAGGCGGTGCCGCGCCACGACCGACCGGTGACAAGCTGGAACGGGCGGGTTGAGATTTCCTGGCCAGCGCCCGCAACGCCAATAATGATGGACTGGCCCCAACCCTTGTGAGCGGCTTCCAAAGCCACCCGCATGACTTTCACATTGCCAATGCATTCGAATGTGTAGTCGGCGCCGCCATTGGTGAGGGCGACGAGATGGGCCACCAGATCGCCTTCAACCTTTGCGGGGTTGACAAAATGCGTCATGCCGAAACGCTTGCCCCACTGGCTACGCTCTTCGTTGAGGTCAACGCCGACAATCTGGCTGGCAGCCGCGAGCCGCAGCCCCTGAATCACGTTGAGGCCAATGCCGCCGAGGCCGAAGACTATTGCCGTCGAGCCGGTTTCAACTTTCGCGGTGTTGAGCACAGCGCCGACCCCTGTGGTGACGCCGCAGCCGATGTAGCAGATCTTGTTGAAGGGGGCGTCCTCGCGCACCTTGGCCAGCGCAATTTCGGGCAGCACGGTGTAATTTGAGAAGGTTGAACAGCCCATATAGTGGTAGACCATTTTGCCTTTGTAGGAAAAACGCGAGGTGCCATCCGGCATCATTCCCCGGCCCTGGGTCAGGCGGATTTTTTGGCACAGGTTGGTTTTGGGATTCAGGCAATACTCGCATTCGCGGCATTCGGGTGTGTAAAGCGGGATGACGTGATCGCCCTTTTTGAGGGACGTGACGCCGGGGCCCACTTCGACAACGATGCCTGCGCCTTCGTGGCCCATGATGGCCGGGAACAGGCCTTCCGGATCGGCGCCGGAAATGGTGAACTCGTCCGTGTGGCAGATGCCGGTGGCCTTGATTTCGACCAGCACTTCGCCTTGCTTTGGGCCTTCCAAATCAACTTCGACAATTTCAAGCGGTTTGCCAGCTTCAAATGCCACGGCGGCGCGAGATTTCATTTGGTTCTCCCAGTCCTTAGAGGGTACATCGATGGCAAAACGCCCACCTGAGTCAAGTGCAATCTTCATGGAGCATTAGAAAAATTGGCCCGGACCCGTGACGACTGCCTGAAACTGGATGCGGCTGACCGGTTCGCCGCAAGGCGTGAGTTGTTTTCACTGCCAGACTGCGTGATTTATCTGGATGGCAATTCGCTTGGCGCGCCGCCGCGCAATGTTTCAGCACGGGTGACTGCCGTCGTTGAAAAACAGTGGGGCGAGACGCTGATCAAATCCTGGAATGAGCATGGCTGGTTTCACCTGCCCCAGAAGGTTGGCAATCGGCTGGCGCAGCTGATTGGTGCGGAAGCGGACAGCGTTGCGGTTGGCGATTCCATTTCGATTAATGTTTTCAAAGTCCTTACGTCGGCGCTGGGACTGCGGCGGAACCGCAAAATTGTTCTGTCTGACTCGGGGAATTTTCCATCTGATCTTTATGTTGCGCAAGGGCTTACTGAGTTCATGGCTGACGGCCATGAGGTTAGGATTGTGGCTCCGGAAGATGTGGCGGCTGCCATCACGCCAGATGTGGCAGTTGTCATGGTGACGGAGGTGGATTACCGCACTTCACGGCGTCATGACATGAAGGCAATAACCAAGCTCGCCCACGCGGCGGGTGCTTTGATAATCTGGGACCTGGCCCATTCGGCGGGGGCTGTTCAAATTGACCTTAAGAGCTGCGGTGCGGATTTTGCGGTGGGGTGCACCTATAAGTATTTGAACGGCGGCCCGGGCGCTCCGGCATTTCTTTATGTGCGGCCAGAGTTGCAGAACATGGTTCAACCCGCACTGGTGGGATGGTGGGGGCATGCGCAGCCATTTGTCTTTGACCTCGAATTTGTTCCAGCACCCGGCATCACTCGCCAGCAGTGCGGAACGCAACCCATTCTTTCGATGGCAGCCCTTGATGCAGCCCTTGATGTTTGGGATGGCGTTGACATGGCGGAGTTGCACGCCAAGGCGAAGGCGCAATGCCAGCTTTTGATTGATTTGGTTGAAACACAGTGCAGTAGGCATGGTTTGAAAGCGGCGGGACCGCGCAATATGGATGAGCGGGGTTCGCATGTTTCATTTCATTGTCCGCAAGGCTATGCGGTGATGCAGGCTCTCATTGCGCAGGGCGTCATCGGGGATTTTCGCGCGCCCGATCTCATCCGCTTTGGCATCACGCCGCTTTACACAAGCTATGCGGATATTTGGGATGCAGCTGAAATTCTGACCAGCATTATGGATGGCAGGTTGTGGGACAGGCCGGAATTTATGGCGCTGAAGGCTGTGACGTGATCAATTGACAAGCCAAAGCCTCTGGGCTTGATAGCAGCTCATGGGAAAATTCACGATTCAGGACGTGGCGCGATTGGCGGGCGTCAGTGTTGCAACGATCGACCGGGTTTTGAACCGGCGGCATGGGGTTCGGGCTCCCACCATCGCCAAGGTTGAGGCGGCGATCCGCGAACTGAATTATCAGCCAGACCGCATTGCGGCGCGGCTGGCGCGGTCGCGGGAATACCGCTTTTGTTTTGTGCTGCCGGTCAGCACGGCGGATTTTTTCATGAAAATCGCCGATGAAGTGCGCCTGGCGACAGAACGCATGGAAGCGGAGCGGGTTTCGATCATCGTCAAGCGGGTTGATGTTTTTGACGGTGAGTTGTTGGCCCAAACGCTCGACTCAATTGATCGCGGCATGGATGGTGTGGCTGTTGTGGCCCTTGATCATCCGGCGGTGCGCGAGGCCATCAACGCGCTGGTGGCGCGGGGCATCACGGTGGTGACGCTGGTTTCCGATGTGCCGGGATCGAAGCGTGATCATTATGCGGGCATTGATAATTCTTCGGCCGGGCGCACCGCCGCCAATCTGATGGGGCGCTTCCTGCGCGGCATGAAGGGGACAGTTGGCGTGTTTGCCGGATCGCTGGCGCTGCGCGATCACATTGAAAGGCAGTTTGGCTTTGAGCAGGTGGCCGCCCATGAGTTTCCGAACCTGACCGTTTTGCCGGTGCGGGAGTCGCGCGACGATCTGGAGCGCATCGAGGAGATGACGCAGCAGTTATTGGCGGAACATCCGGATCTCATTGGCATCTACAATGTGGGTGGCGGCACACGCGGGATTGTGGCGGGGCTTGAAGCCGGGGGCCGTGCCAAGGATATTGTGTTCATTGCCCATGAGGTGACTGATCCATCGCGCCGCGCGCTGATCAAGGGCACGATTGACGCCATCATCAACCAGGACACGGGCCATGAGGTTCGCAGCGCCGTGCGCGTGCTGATGGCCAAGGCCGACAAGCTGCCGCTGATCGAAAGCCAGGAACGCATCCGCATCGATATTTTCATGCGGGATAATCTGCCTTAGAGCGGCTTCAGGCCCGCTTCGATCTGGGCTCTTTTGGCCTCCAGGAATGGCGGCAGGGATAATGTTTTGCCGAGGTTTTCGAGGGATTCATCTGTGGCAAAGCCCGGGCCATCCGTGGCGATTTCGAAGAGGATGCCGTTGGGTTCGCGGAAGTAGAGGCTTTTGAACCAGAAGCGGTCCACCGGGCCGCTGTTGGGAATGCGAAGTTCCTTGAGCCTTTTAGCCCATGCCTCATAGTTGGCGCTTGCAATGTTGAACGCTACGTGATGCACGGAGCCTGCGCCTTGCTGGGCAGGAGGCAGGCCCTTGTCCACGCGCACATGGAGTTCTGCCACGGGGCCAGTGCTATTCATTTTGAAAACACTGGTGTTGCTGAATTCGCGGGCCTTGGTCATTCCCATAACCTGCATGAGAACAGTTTCGGTGGGCAGCAGGTCGGGGACGCTGATCGTGATGGGGCCGAGACCGCGGATTTGATGCTCGGCGGGAACCGGGCTTTGCTCCCAGGGGTGGGCGTCGCCCAGGCCATCATCATCGACAAGGCTCAGGCGCTGGCCTTCAAAGTCCTCGAAATCAAGTGTCAGGCGGCCAGCTTTTTCGGCGGCCTTCTCAAATGCCACGCCACGTTCCTTGAAATGATCAGACCACCACCTGAAAGCGGCCTCGCCCTTTATGCGCAGACCCGTGCGGCAAATGGAATGGGTGCCACGACGCTCGCGGCCCACGGGCCAATCAAAGAAGGTGATGTCGGTTCCGGGGGAGCCCAAGCCATCGGCGTAAAACAGGTGATAGGCGCTGGTGTCGTCCTGGTTCACGGTCTTCTTGACCATGCGGAGACCGAGGGTTTTGGTGTAGAAATTGTGGTTGCTGGGCGCGTCAGCGGTGACGGCGGTGAGGTGATGGAGGCCATTGAGTTGCATTGATGTGTCCTATGGGTTCAGCCAGCGGCTGGCGATGGTCATATCCTGTTGGGTGAGGTTGTGGCCAATTGGCAGGATTTCATGCTGCACAAGGGCCCCGGCACCCGTGAGCATGGCCGCAAGTCGCGTGGCGTTGTTAAGGGGGATAATGGAATCGTTCACACCTGAAATGAGCAGGATGGGAGTCTGTCCGAGTTCCGCTTTTGGCGGCTCGCCCAGGGGAGCCATGGCGCGCAGCAGAATTGCGCCGCTCAGGATTTCAGGCCGCAGCAGCAACAGTGCCGCTGCGATGTTGGCGCCATTTGAGAAGCCCACCGCTATGGGTTTGGCCAGTCCGTAGGTGTCTTGCGCTGACAGAATGAAATCCGCCAGCTCATGGGCGCGGTTGCGGAGGTCTTCTTCGTCAAACACGCCTTCGGCCAATCGCCGGAAAAAACGGGGCATGCCGTTTTCGAGAATTTTTCCCCGGGGCGAAAGCAGGGATCGCTCGGGTGCCAGCGCTTTGCCAAGCGAGACGAGATCATGCTCACTGCCACCAGTTCCGTGGAGGAGAAGCAGAGGCGCTTGAGATGACGCGCCTTTTTCGAAATGATGGATGAAAGTCAAATCGTTGCTCATTGGTGCGAGATAGTCGTCCCGCACAGCTTATTCAAGAGAGCCTGGTAACCTCGCGACGATAGGGCATTTCGAGGAAGTCTTTTGGCGGCGCGCCGAAGTCTTCTGCAAACTTGCGGCCAGAATGCACAGCGGCTGCAATCGTTCCCGGGCTATAGCAATCGCCAATTCGCGTGGTCGATGAGGTTTTAATGGCAAATGAATGAAATAATTCGTCTTTCGGGTACCGTGAAGTGACCAGAACAAGTGAACTGGATCCGCGTTTTTGGATGTTGCCGGTGAACACGCAACTCAAATCGACGTGATCGGCGCTTATTTCTTGAACGGCGGTGTTGGCGACAATTTCGACGCCAAGCTTCAACAGGCTGGTTTGAATGGCGCTTTGTTCAAGGGAGGCTTTGGTGAAGGACGAGACGAGATAGGATGGGGTGACGAGGGTTACATCGCAATCTTCCTTGCGCAACAGTTCGGCGATGACACCGCCCATGTAGTAATGATCATCATCGAAGATCACGATGGATTTATTTTTGGGACGGCGGCCATCCATGATGTCGTCGGGCGTCAGGACATCGGCCGCTGGGTCGATCTGAATTGGTCTGGAGTGATGGCGGGCGATCCCGTCGCGGCGCCAGCTTGAGCCCGTTGCGATGACGACATGATCAGCCTCGAATTCGGCGATCGTGCCTTCGGTCATCTGGCTTTCGAGATAGAGGCTGACATTTGGCAGTTTGTTGATTTGCAACATGCGCCAGTCACGCACCCGGCCCCAGGCCGCAAGGCCCGGCAATTTGCATTCGCGGGCAACACGCCCACCGGCTTCGCTGGCCGCTTCAGCCACCGTTACCTCGTATCCCCGCTGGCCCAGGGCACGCGCGGCTTCAAGGCCGGATGGACCCGCACCCACTACGAGTATTTTCCTTGCGCCCTCGGCTTGGCGGATTTTTTCAGGATGCCAGCCGCGCCGCCACTCCTCGCCCATGCTGGGGTTTTGGGTGCAGCGGATGGGCGACATGGTATAATCGCCTGTGACGCAGACATTGCAGCCGATGCATTCGCGGATGTCATCAAGGCGGCCTTCCTCGATTTTTTTCGGCAGGAAGGGATCGGCGATTGAGGGCCGGGCCGCACCGATCATATCCATGATGCCCTGCTTGATCACCCGCACCATGGTGTCTGGTGACGTGTAACGCCCGACACCGACAACGGGTTTGGTGGTCAGCTTCTTGACACCCTTGATGTAGGGTTCCTGAAAGCCCTCTTCGGAAAAGCGCGATGTCTGGGAATCCTTGGCCCAACTGGAGAGCGAGAGATCCCAGAGGTCAGGCATTTCCGCCATCATGGCGATCGCATCCTCCACCTCTGCTGGCTCCAGGCCATCAGCGCCGAGAAATTCATTCATGGCGATGCGGACGGGAACGGCGCAGCGGTCGCCCACGGCCTCCTTGGTTTCCTCAATCACCTCACGCAGAAGGCGCGCACGGTTTTCAAGGGAACCACCGTACTCGTCGGCGCGAAAATTGGTGGCGCGCGAGAGAAAATGCTGGAAGATGCCAAGGCCGTGTCCAGCATAGACATAGACCAGATCATAACCGGCTGCGCGGGAGCGCAGGGCTGCCGCCGTGTGGGCGCGGCGCAGGTTCCTGATGTCCTGCTTGTCCATGGCGCGGGCTTGAACAGGATCATTGAAATAACTGGCCGCCGGCATGGCGCTGGGGGCGAAAGGAATTTCGCGCGACCAGAGATTGACCGCCGTGTAGCCCGAATGACAAAGTTCAATGCCGGCAAGGGAATTATGTTCGTGGATTTTTTCGGTGATGCGCCGGTGCATCGGAATGTCATCATCGCTCCACAGGCGGAGTTCCACGTAGGGAGTCACATCCGCAGTGGGGTGGATTTCTGTCATTTCCGTGCAGACGACGGCCCAGCCGCCCTCGGCCTTCATGCCGCGCATGGCAGCCAGAGCTGACGGATCGCGCCAACCCATGCCGTTGCAGTGAGGCACCTGATAGAAGCGATTGCGCGCGGTGACGGGGCCGATGCGAACGGGTTCAAACAGGATATCGTAGCGCGGGTCGCGGCTCACCGGCGTCCAAGCATGGCGCTCAGGCAGCTGCTTCGGGCCGGGCTTCTTCCATCAAAGACACATCCGCGATCTCGCTTGAGGGCTTGCGGATTATGATGATGCGCTGCTTAGTCCCGGCGGAGATTTCTGGATGGGTGGCGGCGAGCAGCTCCTCGGTTGACATATAGCTGTTTTCAACGCTCGTTTCACCCGCCAACGGCGCCGGCGGAACGCGCTGGATTTTCAGTTTCGCGCCTTTGGATTCAGTTGCAGTTTTGGTTTCGTTTTTTGGAGTTGTTCCCACAACCTGAAATGCGGGGGGCGCGATGCTTGGCTCGACGAAGAGCTCTTCATCCTGCTTGAAAAACTTGAGCTGCTGCGGGCTCAATAGCTTGGCCTTTTCAACTGGCGGCAGGAATGGATTTAATCCACTGCTCTTTAGTGAATTTTCCAATTTTCGAATGGTCTCCAGAATAGCGAGGGTCTCTATCGACCGTTGGCGTTTGGCGAATTCCTCGAGAAACCAGCGTCCTTGAGCCGTTTGCGAAACCGCGGCCTTCAAACTCTCGAAATTGTCTTCGTGAAACGCTTCAACGTGCACAGACATTACGCAAACTCCAAACTGACCCGCAATACGCACGAATCCTAACGGACTATCATGGAAACTAGTGAAATTTTGGTTTAGAAGCGGGCGTTCAGGATCATGCCCGCAAGAATTTTCAGCCTCCGATTTTCAATTTTTTATGCGTTCATGGCAATTGGCGCAGGCATTCAGTTGCCGTTTTTGCCGCTCTGGCTCCATGCCCGAGGGTTAACAATTGGTGAAATCGCACTCGTTGTCGCGGGCATGACGGCGATGAGAGTATTGGCGATTCCGTTGGCAGGGTTTGTTTCTGACAGATACCGCAACAGACGGAGCGTTATCATCCTTTGCGGATTCGCCGCGTTTGCAGCGTTTCTGATGCTGGCCTTTGCGGCAAGCTTCTGGTTAATTCTTTCTTTCAGCCTGCTCGCCTCCTTTTACTGGGCTCCGGTTTTTCCCCTGGCAGAGGGTTTCAGCGTTGACGGCAGCGCTGCCCACCGGATTCACTATGGGCGAATACGGTTGTGGGCGTCACTGAGTTTTTTGACCGGCAGCCTTGGGGGTGGACTCCTGCTGCAGTTACTTCCTATTAACTCTGTGGTCTTTCTTGTGGCGAGCGCCCAGGGAATTTCGGCGCTTGCGGGCCTGTTGCTGCCCACTGATCCCGAGATTGATGCGCGCGTGTTGGGAACCTGCAGCCCAGTGAACCTTGCCCATATCGCCCGGTTTTTGATGGCGGGCTCATTTGTTCTGTTCGTCACTGCAGTGGGCCTGGGGCAGGCAAGCCACGGGATGCTTTATTCCTTCGGGCCTGTCCATTGGCATGAATTGGGCTTTGACAAGCTCACAATCGGCAGTTTCTGGGCGGTTTCAATTGCGGCCGAAGTTTTGCTCTTTGCGTTTTCACAAAACCTGGTCAATCGCATTGGCCCCATAAATCTGATCATTGCCGGCATTTCGGGCGGTGCGTTCCGCTGGCTGGTGATGGCGAATGATTTCGGTCCGGTCATCACATTCGCCACACAGGCACTGCATGCGGTGTCGTTTGCAATGCTGCACCTTGGGGCCATGCATTATATCCGGTTGAATGTTCCTTATGGCCTGCGAAATTCAGCGCAGGGGCTTTACGCGGAGATGTCTGGCGGCATAGCCATGTCGGCAGTCATGGGATTGACAGGCCTGCTGTTTGAACACTTGCATGGAACCACATACTTGGCGATGGCCGGAATTTCACTGGTGGCACTGGGCCTTGGTCTCGCCCTGAAGCGGCTCAGCCCCACAAGTCAGGCGTTGGCGGATACATAAGGCTGTTGTCGTATCTAATGCCGGGGTTGCGGTCCCGCGCCAGCAGCAGGGGGCCATCGAGATCAATGACGTGGGCGAATTGCGCCACCAGCATGGCGGGCGCCATGGCGAGCGATGTGGCCAGCATGCAGCCAACCATGATTTTCATGTTCAGTTCATTTGCAGCCTTTGCCAGCGCCAAGGCCTCTGTCAGCCCGCCGGTCTTGTCCAGCTTGATATTGATGGCCGCATATTTCCTCACAAGTCCAGGGAGGCCGGCCTTGTCATGGGCTGACTCATCGGCGCAGATTGTCACGCCATGTTTCAGGCTCCTCAATGTTTCGTCATCATTTGCGGGGAGGGGCTGTTCAACAAGTTCGACGCCGACCTCTGCGCATGCCGCGAGAAGCTCCGGCAGCTGTTTGGGCGTCCAACCCTCGTTGGCGTCGACGATGAGGCGGCATTTGGGAGCGGCATCGCGGATGAGCCTTAGGCGCTTCACATCATCTTCGCGCCCAAGCTTCAGTTTCAGCAGTGGAAGATGAGCGGCATTGGCGGCGGCTTCCGCCATTGCTTCTGGCGTATCCAGGCTCAATGTAAAAGCTGTAACCAGTGGATGGGGTTGTTTCAGCAGGGCAAGCTGCCAGGCCGGCTTGCCAGTTCGCTTTGCTTCCAAGTCCCACAAGGCGCAATCCAGCGCATTGCGCGCGGCGCGGGGAACGACGAGGCTGGCGATATCACGGCGGTCAATGCCTGCCTCAATTCCGGCTCTCGCAGCCTCAAGGGATGCAACCACGCCTTCCACAGTTTCATTGTAGCGCGGGTAGGGAACGCATTCACCGCGGCCCGTGTGTTCACCTTGCCGCAGAGTTACGACTACGACTTCAGCCGTTGTCTTGCTGCCGCGCGAGATGGTAAAATTTCCGGCGATGGGCCAGGACTCATGGGCGACCGCCAGATTTATCATGGTTTGCGTTAGGTGGGTGAAATACGTCCGCTGGCTTCTGCCAACATCACGTAGATCTTGCCCGACTCGGACTCCAGGCAGGCCTCAACCAACTGGTTCCCCTTGGGCGCATCGGAGACCGTATCAAGCAGGCGTTCGAACAGGCGGACATAGGAATCGACGCGCGCGCGCACGGCGCGGTCATCTTCATAGTTCGAGCCAATGGCCTTTTCCAGCTTCTTGCCGCGGCCTTCGAACAAATGCCGCGTATAGACATCCTTTTCATTCTTGTTGTAGCGCTTTTCCAGATTGTCGGGCAGCCCGTCCTCGATCACCTCCACAATATCCCTGGCGACTGTGTTGAGCTTTTGAGTCAGGTTTTCTATCTCCCGCTGAATGCCCTTGCTGTCGGCCGCAGGCACTGGAGCCGGTGCCTTGATCTCAAGGCGCTCGATGGCTTTTTTCAGGGCGCTTGACGTTCCGGTTACGGGTGCTTGGAACGTGGCGCCCTCAGATTTTCCCGCGCTGGGTTCCCTTGCGCTTCGCTGGGACGTGAAGCCCGGGCCGGAAAAATCGGTGACCCCGGTTTGCCGCTTCACCACATCGGCCAGCGAGTTGAGCGCTGCAATCTGATCGGCCACAACACGGCGCATGGCGTCGGCATTGGTCTTGGTTTCCTCCGGCAAATCGAAGATCGCGCGCTTGAGATCAGAGCGGGCGCTGTCAATATCCTTGACCACCTGCTGAGCGGTCATGCGCATGTCCTGGGCGGTCTGCTGGAAGTCGCTTGCGGTAGATGACAACATCTCGTTCATCGACGCCATGGCGCGTTCATGCTGCTCGCGCAGCACGCGCGAGGCCTGCGTGATCTGGCCACCGGAACTTGCCTCAAGTTTACGAACTTCCTGCTCCAAATTGACGATTGCCATGGTGGTTTGCTCGGCGATAATCCGACTGATGTCTTTCGAGCGGGCCTCTGCCGCCGCCAGGGATTCCTCAATGAGGCTCATATAGCTCGTCATGACCACATCGACATCCTGCGCGCGCTTTGCGGCATCGTCGATCAGGTTGTCGAGAGCGCTCTTGCGGCTAATGAGAACGCGCTCCATTTCGTTGTTGAACTTGTCGATGGATTTTTCCACCAGATCGGACACATCCTCCAGACGCTCCGAAATTTTGCCGCCAGTGGTTTCGAGCTTGCCCGTGAGCTGCATTGAAATGCTCTCAAGGCGATCGTCCAGCGAGGTTGCCGCAGTTGAAAGCTGGTCAGACAAATAGATGTTGGCCGTTTCAACATGCTTCGAGAATTTGCGATGAGCCTCACCCAGATTGCTGTTGGATGCGGTGGCAGCGGTGTCGAGTTCCTTGACAGCCTTGTCAATGCGATCAACAAGAAACCCGGTTTCCTGCTCGAAGCGACCGCTGATTTGCAGGGTCGTATTGCCCAGTCCCTCCGCAAATGCCTCGCTGGCTTTGCCAAGGTCAACCATCATCTGGCTGCCGGCGCTATCGAGGAGTTCGGCAAACTTGGCGCTGGTTCCCTGCAATCTTCCCGAAATCTCGCTGATTTTTGATCCCAGTTTGATTTCGGTTGTTTCCAGGAGATCGCCAAGCTGGCCTGATGATGTATCAATCTGCTTTGTGAGACTGGTTGTGACTGAGACCACCTTGTCCGTGATTGAATCCGAAGTGTCGACCAGTCTTGCCGTAATCTCGGTTGAGGAGTGCTGCAGCAACGAATACAGATCTTCGCGGGCCGTGTTGACCTTCTTGACGAAATCACCGGAAATGCTGATGAGCTTGTCGGTGACAACGCCGCCTGAACCTTCGATGTTCTGGGCAAGGGCAATGCCCGAATCCTGCATCTGGCGGCCGACGATGTCGGAGGTTTCTTTCAAGTGGGACGAAATTGTGCCGCTGGTCGTCACCAGCAGGTCATTGATGTTGGCGCTGGTCATTTGCAATTGCTCGACAACCTGCGAACCGACGTTTGCCATGCGGGCGTAAACGCCTGTCGTTGCCTCGCCAAGCTTGGCGCTGATCAAGTCAGTCTTTTGAGCGATCTCTCCGAACAGACGGTTGGTGGTTTCCTCAACCTTGCCCGCCAGGCCCGAGCCAGACGCCGTCAATTGGGTAAGCATTTGATTGGCAGATTGGTCCATCCCAGTCAGGAACTGCAGGCTGGTTGACGACATGCGATCAGTCAATTCGGCGTTGGCGCGCTCAACCTTGTCCAAATAGTCCTTGGCAACATCTTGCAGCCCATCGGTTACATGACCGCGGCTTTGTTCAATCATTTGAGCGGCGTCAACGCCTGACCGCTCTATCAGAGATGCGACCTCTGCGGATGTTGCTTTCAAGTGATAGGTGATATTGCCGCTGGAATTCTGCACGACATCGGCCATTTCGGCGGCAACCTGCTTGATCTGATCGACAGACGTGGCTGACACGCGGTCTATCGTGCGGCCGAGCTCCAGATTCACGCCGGTGAGATGTTCAACGCTTTGCTTGAGCAGCTGCACGACATTGGACTCCATGCCTTGCACATTCTTGCCAAAGTTCGTGGTTTCTGAATTGAGGTGACCGGCGGCGGATGACAAGGTTTGAATCTGGTCCTGCAAGTGGCGGGAGAATGTTTGCAATTCACCCACAAGCATTCCGGACATGCGCTCCATCTGCGCGGTTTGGCCGCCAATTTCATCGCCAGCGATCGCGGCGCGAGAAGACACTTCATCGATGGTACGGGTCAGTTCTACGGTTGACGTTTTCAGGCCCTGTTCAAGCCGCGACAGAATTGACTCGGCATTGTTGATCACACCATCGAGGTTTTGTGTATTGCTTTCGAGGCGGAGCAGGAGGGGGGTGGATTCATTGCCGACAACCAATCCCGCCTGATGCAGAGCGGATCTTTGGTTTTCAAGGCCGGTCACGAGGCTCCGAATGCGCTCTTCATTGCCCCCGAAGGCACGCTCAATGGCGGAAATTTCCTTGTGCACAATTTCTTCCAGAACTGTTGCGCGCTGGACGGCGTGTTCAACACCACCCACCAGAAGATCAACCTCGGCACGCACGGTTTGGGCAATAGACGTCAGGCCCTCGGTTGCAATGTCCTGCGGCTTTATCAGCCGCATGGCCGATTGCATCAGGACTTCCGAAACCAGGCGCAGTTGTTGGGCGCGCCAGAGCAGAGCGGCTATGGCGAATACGAAACCTATGGGAAGCACCAGCTGGGCCAATATCCGGATCATTTCGGCTGGCGGTTGGCTTGCGAATGCTCCGGCATAGTTCATTGACCACCCAAATACCCAGATGGCCGTTAATAGAATTGCAACGGCATAGACGCTGTATGATGGCTTGCGATGCAGTTTTGCCAATAACCGGGATGAAACGGGATCATTCTCGTTGGCGGGGCGACTGCGGACGGATGCCACCTCCTGGGGCGTGGCTGACCTCACATCCGGTTGCCGATCAACTGGCCGCTTGTCCCTGCGACGCGTATCCACTGTTCCATTTGCCATACTATTACCCACATTCTTTACCGTTGCTCAGCGGCGCCGCAAATCCGGCTGAGAAATCAAGGCTGGCGAATAATCCGCTTTTCTGATGCAGATTGGCCCCATCCACCCTTAACCTTTGTTTACCATAACTGATCAAGCGCCGGGATTGAACCAGTTCTTTGGCCGCCAACAACTTTAATTAAAGATTTGGTTAAAATCATGGATCAAATTGAATCGATTCACAAAATTCCATATTTACCTGAAGGCTTTAACCTTGTTCGGGCAGTTTGATGAGGTTTGATGTCCCAAACCGGGGCAGGGCAGGGCGCATTGGCACGACAGCAGAGGGTTTCCGCCAAACAACCGGAGGGCACGGACAGCGTGCTTGATCGGGTGCACTTGTCGCATTACACGATGAACAATGTGGCGCTTGAGCGGGAAATTATTGCCCTGTTTCGGGGGCAGCTGCCCATATTGGTCGACCGAATTCGGCAGACATGCTCTCAGGGAGAATGGAAGTTCGCAACTCATACGCTTAAAGGCTCTGCGGCTGCCATTGGAGCTTGCAAATTGAATGATCTCGCTAAAGAGATGGAGGCAGCAGAGGCTTTTTGTGATGAATACATTCGCCGAAAGCTGCTGCTAGAGCTGGATGAGGCCGCACGGGAATTTGAACTGCTGGTCCAAAGACTTTACTGCCGCTGAGCTTGCCTTTCCATTCGTTATATCCTATGTAGCGTTCGATAAAACGAACAACACATTCTTGAGCGTGCGAAATGGCAAAAATCACCTTCATTCTCCATAACGGTGTGGAGCAAACCGTGGATGGCATTCCTGGCATGAGTGTAATGGAGGCCGCGGTGAAGAACATGGTGCCTGGCATTGACGCGGATTGCGGCGGTGCGTGCGCATGCGCCACCTGTCACGTCTATCTGCAACCGGAGTGGCAGGACAAGGTCGGAAAGCGCGCCGCCATGGAGGAAGACATGCTTGATTTCGCTTTTGATGTTCAGGACTCCAGCCGTCTTTCCTGCCAGATCAAGATCAGCGACGCGATCAACGGTTTGCGTGTTCGCGTTCCCGCCAAGCAATTCTAAGTTCATTGGAGTTACGCATGTCTGACGAAATCAAGACCGATGCGGTGATCATCGGCGCCGGCCCTTGTGGGCTATTCGCAATTTTTGAACTGGGTTTGCTGGATATCAAGTGCCACGTAATCGATATTCTTGACCGCGCTGGCGGCCAATGCGCCGAGCTTTATCCGGAAAAACCGATCTACGACATTCCAGCCCTGCCGATTGTAACGGGCGCTGAACTCACTGGCCGCTTGATGGAACAGGCCAAGCCGTTTCATCCGCAGTATCATTTCAACCAAATGGTGACTGAGCTTGTCAAACATGGCGACAATGATTTTGAATTGAAGACCGATGGCGGACTTGTGTTCCGTTCAAAGATTGTGGTGATTGCCGCCGGCGGCGGTTCTTTCCAGCCGAAGAAGCCGCCCATTCCGGGCATTGATGCCTACGAGGGCACTTCAGTGTTTTACTCCATCAAGAAAATGGAAGCGTTTCGCGGGCGTGATATCCTGATTGTGGGTGGCGGTGATTCAGCTTTGGACTGGGTTAATAATCTAACCCCGATTGCCGGCAGCATGACATTGCTGCACCGGCGCGACGAGTTTCGGGCGGCCCCTGACAGCGTCAACAAAATGCGCGAACTTGTGGCACAGGGCAAAATGCAGCTGAAGCTGGGCCAGGTTACGGGATTGACTGGCGAGGGTGGCAATTTGCAGTCGGTGCAGGTGAAAGGCAACGATGGGGCGGCATATGAAATCAAGGCCAATACGCTTCTGCCATTCTTTGGATTGACCATGAAGCTTGGGCCAGTGGCCAATTGGGGGCTCAATCTCGATCAAAATGTCATTCCGGTTGACACGGAAAAATTTGAGACTTCCACGCCTGGCATTTTTGCCATTGGCGACATCAATCATTACCCCGGCAAATTGAAGCTCATTCTGTCGGGCTTTCATGAAGCCGCACTTCTGGCGCAGCAGGCTTTCCGCTATATCAATCCGGGTGAACGGCTGTTGTTCCAATATACAACTTCGAGTTCCAGCCTGCAGAAAAAGCTTGGCGTGAACTAGGCAGGTTTCCTGCTGCGCAAGGTCTTGCGCTGCTGATTTAGAATTTCCCGGCGGTTGGCGCGCCCGAGAAGTTTTCGGAATTGGTCGCGGCGCTCATGGACCGAGGCTACCGCCAGTCCCATGGGTATGCCTGTTTCAACCAGCAGGGCCTCACCCAGTTGCAGGCTTGATTCAATAGTTTCAGGCACGGCTTCCGTCGCGCCGTCAGCGTAGAGTTGAATGGCATGACGCTCGTCTCTTGCCCGGGCAATTATCTTCAAATCAGCGCGCTGGCCCCTGGCCGTCTTCACAACGTCGTCAACGCGAATAGCATTGTCCATCGTGACAGCAATTGCTGGCGCGGTTGAAAGTCCGCATTTCTTCAGGAATTCCGGATTGGAGGCATCGCCATAGTAAACCGGAAATCCTGCCTTGTGTTCGCGCGCAACCACGTTTGCATCGGAGTCAACCGCGATATAGGCGATCTTATGCTCGTCCAGCATGGAGCCAATGAGATGACCCACCCTGCCGAAGCCTGCAATGATAACGCGAGGTTGATTGTCGGCGGGTGGCGTGGCCAGGCCATCAGGCAATACTGACGGGAGGTGCCTGTTTCTCCTGATCAATTGCTTGCTGATCCCCGAAAGCAATGGAATGGCGGCCATGGTCATGGTCACCGCAAGCAGCAGCTGGCTGAAAAGCGCTTGGTCGATGATTGCCAGCGCCGCCGCCGAGCTCAGGATGACGAAAGCGAACTCTCCACCAGGACCAAGCAACAGGGAACTTTCCAATGCGGCGGCATGGTTGACTTTCATCAGCCGCGCAAGGCCATAAATGGCGATTGATTTCACGAGCATGAGGATTGCCGCAAGAGCCAGTATCCGAAGCGGAGACGCGATGAAGCCATCGAGGTCAATGCCGAGGCCAACGACCATAAAAAAAGTGCCGAGCAGCAGCCCCTTGAAGGGTTCAAGGATAGACTCGATGGCCTTGCGATATTCAGTCTCAGCGAGCGTGAGGCCCGCTATGAATGCGCCGAGCGCCATGGAGAGTCCGGCGACATTGGCCAGCACACCGGTGCCAACGGCGATCAACAGCACGGCGGCCATGAAAAGGTCGGAGCTGCCGGTTCCGGCCACCAGCCGCAGAATCGGGCGAAGCGCAAAGCGGCCCACGCCGATAATCAGAACAATGGCCAGGCCAGCCTGGGCCAGCGCCATGGCCACGCCCTCAAGAATGGGGCCTGAGCTTTCACGGCCCAATATGTTGACCGTGATCAGGATTGGAATTACGGCCAAGTCCTGAAACAAGAGGATAGCAAAGCTTGTCCTGCCCGACTGCGAGCCCAGGCGTTTTTCGTCGGAAAAGAGCTGGATGACGATTGCGGTTGAAGACAGGGACAGCGCCATGCCGATGACAATTGACTGGGACCAGGCAAAGCCGAAGTAACCCGAAGCGAGCGTGATGATCAGGGTTGTCACGGCAACCTGCAAGCCGCCCAGCCCGAACACCAATCGTTTCATGGTCAGCAGCCGTTCGGGCGACAACTCCAGACCGATCAGGAAAAGCAGGAACACCACGCCCAATTCACCCAGCCAGGAAATTTCCTCGCCGTGGGAGATGACAAACACATCAAGAATTGGATAATGGCCCGCAAGTATGCCCAGAACATCGGGACTGAGGAGGAAGCCAATCAACAGGAAACCCAGAATGGAATTCAGGCCCATGCGAACCATCAGGGGCACGATCAATCCGGCCGCCGCCAGAATAATCAGAAACTCCTTGTAGTGGGCTAAGCCTGTCGATTCCATGGACCTCACGCGCAGTTTTTGACATAGTGTTGCATTGCAACAGATTTGGAAAGAGGCAGTTTCATGGGTGACAGCAAGCAACGTGGACGGCAGCTTGGGCTGCCGTTTCCGGGTCATTCCGGGCCTCAGAATGCGATCACCGATGTGGCTGGCGTCGAGGTTGGAACGGTCACATTGATCGACGGCGAAGGGCCGCTTGTCGTCGGCCATGGTCCTGTTCGCACTGGCGTTACGGCCATTCTTCCACGCGGGCGGGCCATGGCGCATATTCCCTGTGCTGCGGGATATTATTCGCTCAACGGCAATGGCGAGATGACGGGTGTTGTGTGGATTGAAGAATCGGGCGAGTTGCAAACGCCCATCACCATCACCAATACGCACTCCTGCGGTGTCACACGCGACGCAACCATTCGCTGGATGGTGGCCAACAGGATTGGCACGGGGCAGGATTGGGGGTTGCCGGTTGCGGCTGAAACCTATGATGGCGACCTTAACGACATCAACGGATTTCATGTCACCGCCAGCCACGCGCTAGCGGCCCTTGATGCGGCGCGCGGCGGCGCTGTCGAGCTTGGCAGTGTCGGCGGCGGAACCGGCATGATCTGTTATGACTTCAAGGCCGGCAATGGCTCGTCGTCCAGGCGCGTATTGATAGACGGCGCCTACTACACGGTTGGAGTTTTCGTTCAGGCAAATTTTGGAGCGCGCGAACAGATGACGGTGCTTGGCGTTCCGGTTGGCCTGCATCTCACCGCGCATAAATTGCGCAGCAAGGACCAGGGTTCAGTCATTGCGATTGTCGCAACCGACGCGCCGCTGCAACCGCACCAATTGAAGCGGCTGGCGCGCCGTGTTCCGATGGGATTGGCCCGCACGGGAACCGTTGGCAACAATGGTTCGGGGGATATTTTTCTGGCATTCTCGACAGCGAATGAGCGGGCCTATGAAAATGGCGAGGCGCATGTTCGCAATTCTTTATTCTTGCAAAACAATGTCTTAGACTCGCTTTTTAATGCCGTTGTTGAGGCGGTGGAAGAGGCGGTGATTGATTCCATAGTGTGCAACGAAACCATGACAGGGCGGGACGGGAATATGTCAGTCGCATTGCCTGTTGATCAGTTGCTGGACTTGATGAAAAAATACAAGCGCATCTAAAGCTTGTTGACGGGCACTTTGAGGAAGACATTTCCCTGTCCATCGGCGGCGGGAAAATGCCCGGCGTTCATGTTGACCTGAATGGATGGGATGATGAGTTTGGGCGCGCCTAATGTCGCATCCCGTTCGGTCCGCATTTTCACAAACTCATCTTCGCCGATCCCGGCGTGGGCGTGGACATTGCCTTGGCGCTCGGGAGCCACGGTTGTTTCCCAAACATATTCGTTGCGGCCTGACGGCTTGTAGTCGTGGCACAGGAACAGGCGGGTCTGCGGCGGCAGCGCCAGCACTTTTTGAATCGAGCGGTAGAGTTGGCGCGCATCGCCACCCGGAAAATCCGCCCGCGCCGTGCCATAGTCTGGCATGAACAGGGTGTCGCCCACGAAGGCGGTGTCGCCGATCACGAAAGTGATGTAGGCTGGCGTGTGTCCTGGTGTGTGCATAACGCGGGCGTTCAGCGACCCAATCTTGAAAATGTCGCCATCTTTGAACAGGCGGTCGAACTGGCTGCCGGCACGCTGAAATTCGCTGCCCTCGTTGAATATTTTGCCGAAGGTGTCTTGCACGATGCTTATGTTTTCACCGATTCCGAGCTTGCCGCCGAGTTTTTCCTGAATGTAAGGCGCCGCAGAAAGGTGATCAGCGTGGACGTGGGTTTCCAGTATCCATTCCAGCTTCAAGCCACTGGACCTGATGTGAGCAATGATGGCGTCCGCTGAATGGGTATCTGTGTGGCTTGCAGCGGCGTCATAGTCCAGGATCGAATCGATGACGGCGCAGGATTTCGTTGCTTCGTCCACCACGAGATGGCTCACGGCATTTGTCGGCTCGTCGAAGAAGCTGTGAACTTTTGGATTGGGCGACTGTGTCATGTCATGCCTGGGCTGGCTTGGCCCGCAACAACAGGTGTCTCGTTGCAACCATCCCGATGGCCATTGCAGCAACGAACATCATGCTTTCGGTTCGCCCGAAAACAAGGCTTGCCACGGCAGGCCCAGGGCAGAATCCGGTCATTCCCCAGCCCAAGCCAAACAATGCGGCGCCACCCAGCAGTTTGGCATCAATGAGCTGGTTTGTTGGCAATTTGAATTCCGGAGCAAACAGGGGTGCTGGCCTCTTGAACACGATCCGGTAGCCTGCAAACGTGACGATGAGACCAGCGCCCATCACCAATATGAGAGTGGGATCCCATTGGCCAAAGATGTCCATGAAGTTCAGGACTTTCAACGGGTTCACCATGCCAGAAATTGCAACGCCTGCGCCAAACAACACGCCGGAAATCAAAATCGCGAGCCTGTCCATGTCAAGTTCCCAACACATGCCGGGTGACAAACACAGTCACGAGGGCTACGGCCATGAAAATGATCGTGGCCACGAGTGAACGCAGGGAAAGCCTTGAAATGCCGCAAATGCCGTGGCCGCTGGTGCAGCCCCCGCCGAGTGTTGTTCCCACGCCCACGATCACCCCTCCGGCGATAATGGTCGTGGAATTGCCGCTGAAACTGACTGATGACGCTTCAAAGAAGAATAGGCCGGACCACGCGGCGCCAATCAGCACGCCGACGATAAAGATCAGCCGCCATGCAAAATCGGCATTGAACTCCCCGGTGAACAGGCCGCTGAATATGCTGCTGGCGCCGGCAGTTCGGCCATAGCTGAGCATGAGCACGATGGACGAAAGGCCAATAAGTGTTCCGCCCATAAGACCCGAAACGGGCGTAAATTCTGTTGGTGACATGAATTCCTCTTTTACTTGATCATGACATTAGGCGCAACTTCAGGCTATGGGAACAGCATGAAAGCGCCATCAACCAAAATGATATGGGTTTTGCAGGGAGCGCGCGCTGGCGACAATGCGCAGGCCCGTGAGCTGGCCAAGCGTCTCGACGCCCGGGTTGTGTACAAGGACTTGAAGTTCAACAGGTTGCACGTGGCACCTAACTGGGCGCTTGGAGCATCGACTGCAACCTTGCAAAACAGTTCACGCAAAATGCTGGAGGCACCTTGGCCTGACATGGTAATTGCGACTGGCAAACGAATGGCTCCGGTGGCGCGCTGGATTAAACGTCAATCGGGCGGGCGCAGCAGGATCGTCATGCTTGGGCGGCCGCGGGCCAGGCTTTCGGCTTTTGATCTGGTGATTTCGACACCGCAGTATGATCTGCCGCTGGATGCCAATGTGATAGAGGTGCCCCTGCCTTTTGCCGCTTCGACCAAGGCCGACAATGAAGCGCACAAGCTTTGGCAAAAACTGTGGCGTCATTTGCCCAAGCCGCTTGTTGGCGTCATGGTAGGCAATGGCAAATATCCCCTGGTATTTGGTTCCACAGAAATTCATCGCCTCACCGAGCAGTTGAACAAACTGGCGCCGGTTTCGTTGCTGCTGATCGCTTCGCCCCGCACCGCCGAGGGTGTTGTGGCGCGCATCGGGGCCGGCCTCAATATCCCACATGTGGCCTATGCCAAATTTGACAGGAACAACAATCCCTACCGGGCGGCCATTGCGATGTGCGACGGGTTTGTTGTGACGTCGGACAGCGTCTCAATGATCAGTGAGCTGATCAATAGCAGGAAACCAGTTGCGGTGTTTAAATTAGGTGCCGCCAAAGTTCAACTGAGGTGGAGTGGAAAACGGGGCTTCGGCGCGTGGCTGGCGCGGACCGGTTTGCTGCAACCACCGCGCGATGTTTCCGCGATGGTCGATTCGCTGATAGAGAGGCGATTGATCGGTGAGATCGGCGCGCCCACGGAGCTTGAACCCCACGGGCGCGACGATCAAAAGATCATGCAACGGCTTGCGTTACTGATAGAAACGTGACGGCCCCGGGTCCACAACAACCTGACCGCCGGAGAGATAGATTATTCTGTCGCGCGGGTAGTGCATTTCATAGCCATTGATATAGACGGGCAGAGTGGCGTCCATTTGATCTGACTTTGCCACAACACCTTCCATCGACAACTTGTATTCATCCAATGAAATCTGTCCGTTGGCATCGCGGTCAATTTTTTGGAAGCCACTGACTATTTGCTCCGGCGTCAACAGTTCGGCAGCGATGCTGCCTGGCACCGCGACGCCCACAAACGCCAAGAATCCCACAGTCGTAAAAAGGCCTGCTTTCCCAAAATTACTCATCACAAACTCCTTCGCCATGTCCATTCCGCATGGGCGATCTTAGACCGAAAATTAAGGAAAAATAAAGACTTATAATTAAGTCTTGGTTAACCATAATTGGCCAAAGCGGCTCAGTCCATGGGCTTGCCAAGGTCTTCAAAAACATAGGAGTTTGGCTGGTAAAAAATGCTCAGCCAGCGGCCTGTCGCCGCATAAACCGGAAGTGGCCCAGACAGGGGATGTCCGGGCCATTCTCAATTACTGCGTGCCGGTTTCCTGACCGTGTTCGCCGTGGCCCTTTTTCCTGCCTTTCATGCGTGTCGGCATGTCGTCTTTGGAGAGCGCGCTATCCTGGTTGCTGTCCATCCGGGCTACGATGC
This sequence comes from Rhodobiaceae bacterium, assembly GCA_009885825.1. Classification (GTDB taxonomy): domain Bacteria; phylum Pseudomonadota; class Alphaproteobacteria; order Rhizobiales; family Aestuariivirgaceae; genus Aestuariivirga. Next base: position 35,046 of record VFJY01000043.1, read on the forward strand.
CAGCAAGTGGATTCTTATACTCTTCCATCGTCACCTGGCCATTGGCATCTGTGTCGAAGCGCTGGAATTCGCGGACCATACGCTGATTTTGAGCTTTGAGCCAAAGATTCCGGAATTCGGCCAGAGCTAACGATCCGGATTTGTCCGCATCAAACTCGGTGAGCCAATTCGCCCGGTTCGTATCAATTTCTGTTTGCGAAATCTTGCCGTCCTTGTCAGCATCATAGCGCTCGGCCAATTCCGTGAATTCCACATGGCCCTGGCCGCGCATGCCATGCTTCCAACCCTGGCTGGCTGCGGCCACACCACCCACGGCCACAAGGCCTGCAAGTGCGATGAGAGCTATCTTTGTACGTTTCTGCATTGGTTTCTCCTGTTCAGTCCCACGTCAACAAATGAAAGACGAGGAGTTGCCAGAGATTCCGTCGCAGCTGGCTATTAATTCTCTGTAATGTTTGCGCCGGTTCCGAATTTAACAAGCTCACGCAACAGGCTTGCGAGCGATTCTTTGGCCGATTCGGCCTGTGGAACAGGGCGGCACACGTCACGGGCCGCAAGCCCGATGCGCGACGTCATGATGCCATTTACCGCACCTTCGCCAAAACGGGCTGAGAGCCTTCCCAGCACCCCCTTGCCGACGATGTGTTGAATGAGGTTATCAGAAAACGCCAGGCCGCCGGTAACCGCCAGGTGGGCAATGACCATCCTTGCAAGCTTCAGGGTCGACAGGGTTGAGGGTCTTCCACCATAGAGTTCCGCGAGCTCGCGCAGCATGCGCAGGTTCTGGGCGGCGACAAACAGAATATCAAGGGCAGCGACGGGCGTGACCGTTGTCAGCAGGGTAACCCGTCTGGCCCGGCGCGCAATTATACGGAGCGACTCTTCGTCAAGTGGCTGCATCACCAAACGGTCGAAAAGCTTGACGCGGTCTTTGGGATCCATAATGTCGTTCCGATGTTCCTCAAAGGACCGCAAGCCCCATGATGCGTCGTGCCTTCTGGAATAGATTGCCGAAAGCGCTGTGATGGTTTCATCTGCGGCGGATTTCTCATCAAGATTTATGGCGCGCGCTGAAACTGTCTGGATGTGCTCAATGCGCCTCAAACGCAGCAATGCCCAGATTTCACGAATGATGATGGCAAGGGCGGCGAAACCAGCAAGGCCCGCAATGGCAAGGGCCAGCCATCCGAGCGCCTGCGAGCGTCGAAAAAACTCCTCAACCAGTGTCACTATGGCAAATCCCGCCCAAAGACTTAGCAGCGCTGCGAGGGCTGAGAGCAAAATAGACCCCCAGCGAAACCCTCGAGATGATGGGCGTGGAACAGATGGAGGGCAAACAACTTCGCCGTCCCGTACGTCAGCCTCAAACTTTATGTTGTGGGACGCGCGTTGTCTTGTTTTGGCCCGCGGCGATCTCGACGCCTCGTCATCGTTCAGTTCAAAAGCTGCCGGTTTGCGATAATTCTCAATCATGAAAAACGGTCTCCCAAGAGAAACTCCAAGGCCCGATCGAGTCTGATGTGCGGGAAAGCAGCGTCACCCCGGGGTGGTGGACGAAAGCGCACAAACCTGAGCTTTCCCTGCATCGTACCATCCAGGGCATCGCTTGCACTTTCGGGTAAATCCCCGGGGAATATCGCGACTTCCCGTTCGCCATAAAAGATCTTGCCTGCGATAATTTCCCCGTTCTGGGGAGTGCCGACGATACATAAGAGCTCTTCGTTCTTCTGCTGCACCTTGGCCTCGCGCGTGGCGCGAATGGCCGCGATGGCGGCGACCTCCACTTTTGCACCGGAAAATTCGGCCTGTGCGCTGGACTCTTCTACAATCAGACGCAAGATGTCCTCAAGACGGTCGTGGCTTGTCTGGTGCAGGAGGTCGGCCTTGGTCGCGGCAAACAAAATACGGTCAATCCTGCGACCGAAGATATCGGATAGAAGCGAGCTGGATCCAGTGCGAAAGCAAACCATGATCTGAGTCAGCGCCGTCCTTAAATCCTGCACAGCTGCGGCGCCGGCGTTCAGCGCAGACAGGACATCCACCAGAACTATTTGCCGGTTAAGCCTGGCAAAATGGCCGAAGAAAAATGGCTGCACAATTTTTGAAACGTAGGAATCATAACGCCGCTGCATCAGGTTGCCGAGAGAGCCGCGCGGCAATGGCTGACCCGGTGTCATGTCGAGCGGCGCAAAGGTGAGGAGCGGGGTTCCCGCAAGATCGCCCGGCACCAGGAATCGCCCCGGCGGCAGACTGGAGAGTGACACGTCCTGGTGACGACACTTCGCGAGGTAAGCGGTGAACAGGCTTGCGGCTTCGACGGCCGCAAGCTCGTTGGACTGTGAACTGGCATCCAGTGTCGCGAGGTGGCGATGCCAGTTTTTTGCAAGGGCGTTGCGGGGCTCCTGACGGCTGGCCTCGATGGTTGCCTTGGCCCATTGACGATAGGACATCTGCATGAGCGGCAAATCAAGAAGCCATTCCCCTGGATAATCAACAATATCAACATGCAGCTTTCCCCTGCCAAAATTTCTGGCGATGAGTCCCTGCGGCTCATATTCCAAGGTCAAGCGGAGCTGGCTGATCCGCCGCGTGCTTTCCGGCCACACGCGCTGTTCGGATGTCAGGCAGTTGAGATGTTTCTCGTAGGCGAAGCGTGGCAAATCATCATCGGGCTGGGGTTCAAGATAGGCACGGGTTATGCGGCCACTGGCCTGGGCCTCAAACAGGGGCAACCTCGCATTTTTGGTGAGGGAATGGATAAGGGCGGTAATAAATACAGTCTTTCCCGCCTGCGATAATCCTGTCACACCCAGGCGCAGGGTGGGGTTTACCAGGCCTGCTGTGAAGTCTTTCAGGCCGCCCGCAGCAATCCGCCCTGCATCTATAACGTCCCGAAATTTCACTGTTTTGTTTCACTCCACAAAAAACCACAGTTGGGGGGAGAGGCGCGCAATGGCAAGAAATACTTAGTCCCGCCGCCTTCTGCCGATATCTTCCAAAGCATAGGGCGTTGATTGGTAGACTTCGTTGATCCAGTTGCCAAACAGCAGGTGGGCGTGGCTGCGCCAACGGTTTTCGGGGGGCTTTTTGGGATTGTCACCGGGGAAATAATTGGCGGGCATGGAGATGGCTTTTCTGGCTTCGGTGTCGCGGAAATATTCCTCGCCCAGCGTGTTGGTATCATACTCTATATGGTTGAACATGTAGAGCTGGCGGTGGGGATTGTCGGCGATGAAGCAGAGGCCCGCTTCGTCCGACTCCATCAGAACTTCGAGCCCACGATCCTTGGGAAGCTCGGAACGCCAGTTTTCCGTCCACCTTGATACGGGCATGGAAAAATCATCCGAAAAGCCACGAAGATAGGGCGAGACGGGGCTCAGGTTCTTGTGGCGGTAAACGCCGAATGCTTTTTTCGCCAGCGCATGCTTGGGTACGCCATGGAAATGGTGCAGGGCGGCCTGGGCACCCCAGCAGATGTTGAAGGTTGATTGAACATTGGTTTGGGTCCAGTCATAAATTTGCTGCAACTCGTCCCAATAGGTGACGGCTTCAAATTCCAGCAATTCAACGGGTGCGCCGGTTACGATCAGGCCATCAAACTTCTCGTGCCTTATGCTTTCCCAATCATTGTAGAAGGCGATCATGTGATCGTTGGAGGTATTTTTGGACACATGCCTTGTGATCTTGATCAGGCTCAGTTCCACCTGCAATGGTGTTGCACCGATGAGACGGGCAAACTGGGTTTCGGTCCGGATCTTGTTGGGCATCAGGTTGAGCAGGCCGATGCGCAGAGGCCTAATATCCTGACGGCTCGCCGTATCCTCGGTCATGATCATAACGCCTTCTTTTTCAAGCGTGAGGCGTGCTGGCAGATCATTGGGAATCTTGATGGGCATGGGCTCTAGCGCTTGTCGATCTTGGAGCCAACGAGCGCCATGAAATCATCCTCCGACTTGATCGCCGGTATATCTTCCATGCGCACTTCATAGCCATATTTCGATGCGATTTTCTTGTAGACAGGAATGCGGTGATGCAGCAGCTGCTCAAAGCCCCAGACGAGAAAATCGTCTGGCACAATGTCGTCGTCGTTGCGAATTTTTTTGAGATCCTTGTATTCGGCCCATTTCCGATCGAGAAATTCCGGCTGGTAGTACATGGGTTTTGGATATTTGCGGAAGCGATCAACCAGCATTCTTGTGTGTTCAGGATTGCCGTCGATATAGAGCAGCAACGTGCTGTCGCTGAGGCTTTTGAGGACTGCGTCATTGGGGTCATCGGGGTTGACGACTTCGCACAGGCTGCCGCCGGAATCGCAGACGAAATTCCTGTAGCTGTAGATTTCGCGGGCGCGCTCAATGAAATTGGGCACATCGAGAAGGGCGCGGATTTCGGCATCCCGGTGCTGGCTTTGGCGGCGCTTGTATTCGGCAAAGGATATGCCGCCCAGGGCCGGGTTTCCGGGTTTTCCCAGATAGGTGGACAGCGGGCTCAAATTGTCAAAGGTGATATTCGAGCGGATGTAGATCGAATCGGACTTCAGAAGCTCCGCCAGGAACGGCACCTTCATGGCCTCGCGCTTGAAATTATCCACAATGGCCTCATCCATGTAACGGGTGCCAATGCGGTAATCGACGGAATATTGAAACCAGCCGCTCTGCTGCAGCATGATGGCAAGCGTGGTTTTGCCAACGCCCGACATGCCCATAATGGTCACGGCTTTGGCGGGCAATTTGCGGAATTCCGCGGCGGATTGAAAGCGCATGGAAAGTGATTAGCCGAAGCAGGGGTGAAAGGGCAACGGGGGACCGCATAATTGCTGTGAGATACGAGCTCTGGGATTTGGCGCAATGGCCGTATTATTATAGATGAGGCGACATAACCGAAAGTTCAAAATGACACAGCGCGTTAATGATTTTCCTACCTGGTATGAGGCCACAGCAACGCGTGGGGCACCGCGGCCAGCCTTGCGTGAGGCCATAAAGGCTGAAATCTGTGTGATTGGCGGCGGGCTGGCAGGGCTGACGGTGGCGCTTGAATTGGCGCGGTTGAGAGCTAACGTGGTGCTGCTCGAGGCAAAAAATGTTGCCTGGGCCGCGTCGGGACGCAATGGCGGGTTTGTTTCAAACGGGTACGCCCAGGGGATTGAAAACATTCAGAAACGCGTGGGGCTTGAGGCGGCGCGCGGGCTTTATGCGCTTTCAAAGCGCGGCAGCGAATATGTGCGGCGTGAAATAGCCGAGGGTGACCCATCGCTCAAGATGGGAGATGGGTGGATTGTCGCCCTTCGCCATCGCGATGATGGGAATTTGCAAAAATATCGCGATATGATGGCGCGAGACTATGATGAGAACTTCACGTTTCTGCCGGCAGAGCAAACGCGGGAAAAGCTGAATTCGAGCCGTTATTTTGAAAGCATCTCAAACCCCCAAGCCCTGCACTTTCATCCCCTGCGCTATGCCTTGATGCTGGCCGGGAAGGCTGAAGCCAGCGGCGCCATCATACACGAAAATACGGCAGCGCTCTCGGTTCAGAAACAAGGGGCAGAATGGCGGGTTCGCACGGGGGACGGCGAAGTTGTCGCCCGCCATGTGGTTCATTGCGTGTCATCCTTGGACCGGACTATCCATACGGTGTCGGGCAGGGCTGTGTTGCCGGTTGCAACCTATGTAGCGGTGACTGAACCTCTAAAGCAGGATGCGATTCGCACATCTGCGGCGGTTGCTGATACGCGGCGGGCGGGCAATTACTACCGCTTGATTGACGGTGGCAGAATTCTATGGGGCGGCAGCATAACGACCCGAATCTCGGAGCCCGGCCGGTTGGCTGAACAGATGAAGCGGGACATGGTTGCCACTTTCCCGCAATTGGGAAACCCCCGCATTGACTATTCCTGGGCCGGGCTGATGGCCTATGCGCTGCACAAAATGCCCCTTATCGGCAGGGACAAGGGAGGCCAATGGTTTGCCACGGCTTTTGGCGGGCATGGCATGAATACCACTGCAATGGCTGGCCAACTCCTGGCTGCGGCTATTGCCCAAGGAGATGATGAATACCGCCGTTTTGCGCCTTATGAACCCGCCTGGGCCGGGGGTCCGTTCGGGCGTTTGGGGGTGCAGGCGTCCTACTGGTGGATGCAGCTTCGCGACAGGATTGACGAGGCTGGATCTTAAGCCCTGTTTACAGGACCGCCACAAATCCCAATCAAAGATCGAGCCGTTCCGAATCAGAAAAAGTTAACAAATTCATGGCTATTGTCGAAGCAACGCAAGCTCGCTATAAGCGCCGCCGCGACAGTAGGTTGGAGAGATTCTTTATGAATGTTCTAGTCGAAATTGATTACAGGCCTAGTGACAGCGAGCCGTTCATGAACGAACGGCAGACGGCCTACTTCCGCAATAAGCTGAATGTTTGGAAAGAAGAGCTTTTGCGCGAAAGCAAGGAAACCATTTCCCATCTGCAGGACGAGAACCATGTGTTGCCGGACTTGGCGGACAGAGCCTCTTCGGAGACCGACCGTTCCCTTGAACTTCGGGCGCGCGACAGGCAGCGCAAGCTGATATCCAAAATAGAAGCAGCCTTGCAGCGCATCAATGATGGCTCCTATGGCTATTGCGAAGAGACCGGTGATCCCATCAGCCTGAAGCGCCTGGATGCGCGGCCCATCGCCACACTTTCCATTGAAGCGCAAGAACGTCACGAGCGCCGCGAGCGGGTTTACAGGGACGACTGACTGCTCAATGTGAACTGATGAAGAGATCGACTTTTGCAAAAGTCGTGACATCAATCAGCCCCACATCGGAAATACGAAGTTCGGGGATGACAACCAGCGCCAGCAAGGAATGCTGCATGTAGGCGTTGTTCAGGCTGCAGCCACAAGCCTTCATTGCGGCAACCATTTTCTCAGCCTTTGCGGCAACAATTTCGGCTGGTTCTATTGACATCAGGCCGGCGATTGGCAGCTCAATGCGGGCGAGTTCTTCGCCTTTGCTGACGACGACCACGCCTCCACCGATTTCACTCAGGACATTGGCGGCTTGCGCCATGTCGGCGCGATTGGTTCCGACCACGATGATGTGGTGGCTGTCGTGGGCCACGGTGCTGGCAATGGCGCAGTCAACATCATAGCCAAAGCCGGACACATAGGCATTGACGACGGTGCCCGATCCGCGATGGCGTTCGACAATGGAAATCTGGCAGACATCGTTTTCACGGTCCATCTCGACGAGACCAGATTTCACATTCAAGGGCAGCTGCAGGGCCTTGGTGGGGGCTTGATTTTCGATGATGCCGATCACGCGGGCTTCAACCTTGTTGGCGCCCTTGGGAGCAGCGATCTCAAAATCCCTGTCACTCAACTTTCGGCCGACGTTCATGGTATTTCGGGCGGTTGCGGGATAACTGAATTTTGGCGGCTCGCGGGTGAGCTTGCCATTTTCAGCCATGACTTGCCCGCGCGCGATCACCATTTCAATCGGAAGCGAAATCAGGTCGGATGAAATGACAACATCAGCCCGGCGGCCTGGCGTGATGGAGCCAAGCTCGCGTTCGAGGCCGAAATGCTGGGCGGTGTTGAGGGTCGCCATCTGGATGGCGGTCATGGGCTTCAGGCCCTGGGCTATGGCATGGCGCAAAACCCGGTTCATATGGCCCTCATAGACCAGCGTTCCGGAATGGCAGTCATCCGTACACAGAATGATGTTCCGACTGTCGATGCCGCGTTCGGTCACGGCCTTGATCTGGGCCGCCACATCATACCAGGCGGAACCCAGTCGCAGCATGGCGCGCATGCCCTGGCGCACGCGGGCTACGCAGTCATCGACGGTGGTGCCTTCATGATCGTCAGCAGGGCCGCCTGCGACATAGGCGTGGAAAGGGGCGCCTAAATCTGGTGAAGCATAATGCCCACCCACGACTTTCCCCGCCGCCTGGGTCGCGGCGATTTCGGCCAGCATTTTTGGATCACAGTTCGCGACGCCGGGGAAATTCATCATTTCGCCGAGGCCAATGATATTCGGCCAGGTCATGGCGAGGGCAACATCTTCAGGGGTGATGGCAGCGCCGGGATTTTCCAGTCCGGGCGCGCTTGGAACGCAGCTTGGCATTTGCACGAACACGTTGATGGGAAGGCCCATGGCCTCGTCGTGCAACAATTTCACGCCGGCAAGCCCCAAGACGTTTGCGATTTCATGTGGGTCAATGAACATGGAGGTTGTGCCGTGGGGAATGACGGCGCGGGCAAATTCCGTCACCGTGACCATGCCGCTTTCAACATGCATATGGCCATCGCAGAAACCCGGAATGAGATAGCGGTCCCTCGCATCGACAACAGCGGTATCCTTCCCTATCATGGCGCCTGCATTGGGGCCCACATAGGCAAAGCGCCCGCCAGTGATGGCAATGTCTGTAGCTGGAATGACCTCGCCGGAATGCACATTCACCCAGCGACCGTTTTTAATCACCATGTCGGCGGTTGCGCGGCCTGCGGCGACATTGATCAGGGCAGCAGCCAGTTCCTGCCAGGATTTGAGCCCGGTCATTGCGACATCACTCCAATGGCTTCATCCAGCAGGGTCCTTGAACCTGCGCAAATGACGTTGCCGCCATCAGCCGGGTTGTCGCCGCTCCAGCTGCCAACCGCACCGCCTGCGCCTTCAATGATGGGGATGAGGGCTGCAATGTCATAGGCTTGCAGGCCAGCGTCAAGAGCCATGTCCATGTGGCCAGCGGCGACGAGCGCAAAGAAGTAGGCGTCGCCGCCAAAGCGCATGAGCTTCACGGCTTTCTGCAAATTGCGGAAAGCTTTCTGATCTGTTTCGTGGCGGTAGAGTTCGGGCGCCGTCGTGCCCGCGGCAGCGCCGGCAATGCCAGTGCCCTTTCGGGTGTAAATTGGCTCGATGGTTCCCTGGTAATTGTTCCAGGCACCATGGGGATTGCCGTAAAATAGATCGCCCACAAAGGGCTGGTTCATGACACCCACAACCGGCTTGCCCTCGAAGGTGAGCCCAATGAGCGTTGCCCAGGTTGGCAGCCCGCACACAAACGAGCGGGTTCCGTCCACGGGATCAAGAACCCAGGTGAAGCCTGACTTGCCCTCCTTCACGCCATACTCCTCGCCATTGATGCCGTGGTCTGGGAAGCGCTCCTCAATCATCTTGCGTATAATGCGCTCGCCGGCACGGTCACCTTCAGTGACGGGATCCCAGGCGACGTGGGGCTTAACTTCAATTGGCGTGTTGCGCCGGAAAAAGGGGAGGATTTCAGCTTCGGAAGCGTGCGCCAGTTCCACGGCAAAATTTGTCAGGTCAGTCCAGTCAGTCGGTGCGCCCATTGAAACCCCGCCACATGATCTTATCTTGCCTATAGGAATGTTGTGTGCCGCTCAAGCTGGTCAGTGAGTCGGGTTTACATTGCATCGCACAATTTATTTTCGAGTCATGTGCATTTTGCATGGTAACTGTGTTGTTAATGCCACAGGGTCTGGTCGTTACCTAACCCATAATGAAATCAATATATTATGAGACGTATTCAAGTTTTTTGGTGATCATTTTCTTGATCATTTGGAAAGTTTTTCTACTCGCCGCCTTGATTCATCTATGTTGCAGTGCCATATTCAAGTGGTGAGATCGAGACTTGGTCTTCTCTCACAGCCCTTCTTGGGCGTTTCCTCCCTAGACTTGGGCCGATCACTTTAGTGTATCGGCCCCTTTTTTATTCGGCGGCGTGTTTCAGCGGTGCGGCAAGCTGGGTGAGGGATTCCAGCAGGGTCTTCATGGCGTGCCGCAACATTGCCCGCACAGACTCAAAGTCTTTGGTTTTCTCAAACCGGGCTTCATTCATGTAAAGACCGCGGCAGATCTCAATCTGCAAGGCATTTCGGCCCAAATTGGGCGCGCCGTAATTCTGGGTTATGAAGCCGCCCGCATAGGGTTTATTGCGAACAACCCGTAGACCCTCGGCGCGCAAAATATCCTCGAGGCAGACCGTGATTTCCTCGCCGCACGAAGCGCCATAGCGATCACCGATCACGACATCAACTGACGACTGGCTCGTGGCGCTGGTTGGCATGGAATGGCAGTCCAGCAACAGCATTTGGCCTGCGCTGTTCATCACCTCGTCAATCAGGGCCTTCAGTGTGCGGTGATAGGGGCGATAGATCTTTTCAACGCGCTGCAAGGCATCATTCAGGCTCAGGCGCTCGCGGTAAATCTCCTCGCCTTCCGCCACAATTCTGGGAATGGTGCCCAGGCCGCCCGCCACGCGGGGTGAACCCGTATTCATGAAACCCGGCAATTCACCTGAAAACATGCGTGGGTCGAATTCATAGGCCTCGCGGTTGAGATCAATGTAGGCGCGCGGCATGTGGGCGCACAACATGGGGGCGCCAAGGTCGGCGCAGCACATGAACAGTTCATCGATGAAACAATCTTCAGATTTGCGCAAGGTTTCGGCCGACAGCCTGGTCATGCGCAGGAGTTCAGCCGGATATCGCTTGCCGCTGTGGGCTGAATTGAAAACAGCCGGGGCCGTCCACGCGGCAGGCGCCAAAATTTCAAAATAGGGATCGGGGACTGATTTGGTCATCACTTTTTAACAGTATTGACCAAGCGGCCTAAACTGTCCACACTTGCCGAGTTCACACCCTGTTTACCGGTCAACAGTTATTAACCTGCAGGGACGCGAGAGATGGTACATAAACAGGGTGGGTAAATATCAGTATGCAAGTTAACGCCATGGCGAAAATTATTCTCGCAGAAGATGATGATGACATGCGGCGCTTCCTCGTGAAGGCGCTGGAGAAGGCCGGCCATCACGTCACCGCGTTTGGCGAAGGCGCCAGCGCCTTTGAAGAAATCAAGCAGACAACATTTGACTTGCTGCTCACCGACATTGTCATGCCTGAAATGGATGGCATTGAACTGGCAAGACGCGCCGCAGAACTCGACCCGCATTTGAAGATCATGTTTATCACCGGATTTGCCGCCGTGGCGCTGCATCCGGATTCCAAGGCGCCGAAGGACGCCAAGGTTCTATCCAAGCCCTTTCACTTGCGCGATCTGGTGGCCGAAGTGGACCGCATGATGGCGGCTTAATCGCTTGCCAGAGCTTAGACTTCCCATTATATCCCGCCCCACATGAGTGGGCGGTTAGCTCAGCGGTAGAGCACTACGTTGACATCGTAGTGGCCACAAGTTCGATCCTTGTACCGCCCACCATTTTCCCCTTAAACATTTCACGGTTGTCTTGGCTTCCAGGGAACTCATTGTGCATAAACCTTCTGCCTTGAATGTGTCGTGGGCCGATATTGTGGCGCTGGCCGGAGATGTGGCTGACTTTCGCCTGGGCTATGGCAGTGACTCCTTGCAGTTTGGCGAGTTGCGGCAACCCAAATTGCCGGGTCCGCATCCGGTTGTTGTTTTCATCCATGGCGGCTGCTGGCTGAACAAATTTGGCGTAGCGCATGCCGGGGCGGTGAGCCGGGCCATCGCTGATCTGGGCTACGGGGTGTGGACGCCGGAGTACCGGCGGATCGGTGACGCGGGCGGCGGCTGGCCGGGGACATTTGACGATATTGCCGCCTGTGTCGAGGCGCTCGCTGATATTGCGCCAAAGCACGGGCTTGACCTCAATCATGTGATGCTGATGGGACATTCGGCCGGCGGGCACCTGGCGCTGTGGCTGGCGGGCCGCCCTAACCTGAAGGTAAAAATCCATGACATCATTGCGTTAGCCGGAATTTCTGATCTGTTGGATTATGAGGCGCTGGGCAATGAATGCGCTGCTTCGCTGCCGCAATTGCTGGGCGGCAATTCGCGCGCCGAGCCGGAGCGCTGGGCACAGGCTGATCCCGCGCGGATGCCGCCTTTGAACATTCCTGTCATCCTTATCCATGGCGATCGCGATCCCATTGTGCCGCTGTCGCAGAGCGAGAATTTTGCCGGTAGCGAATTGCGCGTCGTCAAGGGTGGTGGCCATTTCGATATGGTGTCGCCGCATTCAGACGCATTTGGTGTCATTGCCACGGAGCTGCGACGGCTGAAAGAATTGCCCAGGAATTTTCCGGAACTGGTGATTGCCAAAATAGCGGAACCCGGGTCCATATTCATTCGTTGCGATGATGGACGGGATTTCTCCTACGCTGAATACTGGTCACTCGCAGGCCGGATTGCCAATGCGCTTGCGGCACAAGGCGTGGGTGTTGGCGACCGGGTTGCGGCGCAGGTTGAGAAGAGTGTGGAGGCGCTGGCGATCTTTCTGGCCTGCGCCAGACTGGGGGCGATATTTCTGCCGCTCAACACCGCTTACACGCCAAACGAGGTTGCCTATTTTGTGGGCGACGCGGAACCCAAGGTGGTTTTTCAGGACCATATGTTTGATGGATTTCTGGCGGCGGCACGAGCACAATCAGATGTTGTGCCGGGCGTTTCCCTGAATTGGGACAGCCCGCTCGCCATCCTTTACACATCGGGCACCACGGGAAAATCCAAGGGCGCGCTTCTCACCCATGGCAATTTGGCGTCGAATGCCCTGACGCTGGCCGAGGCCTGGAAATTCACGGCGGAGGACGTTCTTATTCATGCCCTGCCGATCTATCATACCCATGGGCTGTTCACGGCCGTCAACACGGTCTTGCTGAGCGGCGGCAGCCTGCTGTTCCGCCGGAAGTTTGATGTGGATGATGTTGTATCCCTAATGCCGCAGGCCACGGCGCTGATGGGGGTGCCGACATTCTATACGCGCTTGCTCAAGCACGACGGGCTGACACCCGAACTCACGCGGACCATGCGGCTGTTCATTTCAGGATCCGCACCCTTGCTGGCGGAAACCCACGGTGCTTTCAGGGAAAAAACAGGCCATGCCATTCTTGAGCGTTATGGCATGACGGAAACCAGCATGAACACATCCAACCCATATGATGGGGAAAGGCGGGCTGGAACCGTCGGGATGCCGCTTGCCAGTGTCGAGGTTCGCATCACTGATCCTGCCACGGGCGGGGCATTGCCGCGTGGTAAAATTGGCATGATTGAAGTCCGGGGGCCCAATGTTTTCAAAGGCTACTGGCGAAATCCTGAGAAAACGGCTGAGGAAATCCGGCCCGATGGCTTTTTCATAACGGGCGATCTCGGTTCGTTTGATGGCGATGGCTATCTCACCATATCAGGGCGGGGCAAGGACCTGGTGATTTCCGGCGGCTTCAATGTTTATCCCAAGGAAATCGAAACAGAGATTGATCTGTTCACGGAGGTTTTTGAATCTGCGGTGATTGGCGTGCCGCATCCGGATCTGGGCGAGGGGGTGGTGGCGATTGTTGTTCTGGCAAAGGCGGTTTTTGATGAGAAGAAAATGGTCAGTGAATTGCAAAAGCGCCTGGCCAAATTCAAGGTGCCGAAGCGTATCATCGCGGTCACCGAGTTGCCGCGCAATGCCATGGGCAAAGTGCAGAAAAACCAGATGCGCGAAACTTACAAGAGCTTGTTCACGGTTTACCGGCCGGTGTGAATGCCATACAAATTAACAAGGTGAACGACCGCGACCAGGCAAACAAAAGCGCCCGTAAACATCAATGGCGTGGTGGGAATCAGGCTGGGGTTTATGGATTTCCGCGGTCGGCGTTCGACCCAGACCATTGCGGCAACCAAGACAAGGCCTGCCAACAGGGCACCGCCCGTGATTATCAATTCAACGGTATTTTGTTCTATAATCATGGGTTTGGTGTTTAAGTTGACAGTTGGGTGCGTGGTGACTATGGTCCGTCCAAATTCGAAGGGGCGTTGCCCCATGTTTAGGTGAAGTCATGAAAGTCCGCAATTCCCTGAAATCCTTGATCAAGCGCCACCGCGACAACAAGCTGGTGCGCCGCCGGGGCCGTGTTTACATCATCAACAAGACCAACCCGCGCTTTAAAGCCCGCCAAGGCTGATTTCACCGATTGACGAAAAATTGATGCTGCGCCCGTTTATTCGGGCGCGGTAAATGTTTTCAGAGGATGCGCTTTGAGCTATGCTCGGCCCATGACACATCCCAAGATTCTCGCGCTCGTTGTCGGTCTGTCTGTCTTGGCTCAACCGGCATTTGCCAAGGAAGGCGATGACGCGGGCGCTGCCGCTGAAAAACTCACACCCCTGCAATTGCGCGAAGAATCGCTGGATGTCCTGTTTGCGAAACTTCAACAGCCGACCAGTGAAAAAGCCGCAAGGGACGTTGAGCAGAAGATTTGGACCCTGTGGTCCCAGTCTGATTCGCCAACGGCGGATGTTCTGCTTGGGCAGGCGGTTGCCGCCATGGACGCCCGGGACAGCGCCTCGTCATTTGCCATTCTGGACCGCGTGATCGCGTCCTATCCAAATTATGCGGAAGCCTGGAACAAGCGGGCCACCTTGAATTTCGTGGTGGGCAAATACAAGGCTTCGCTCAATGACATTGAAAAAGTCCTGGATCTGGAGCCCCGGCATTTTGGCGCCCTTGCCGGGCGCGGCATGATCTATAACGCGCAGGAGGAGTGGGGTCTGGCGCTCGATGCCTACCGGGATGCGCTGGCGGTCAATCCCAACATGCCGTCAGTGAAGTCCGCAATCAAAGAGCTGGAAAAGCGGTTGCAGGATATTTAGTTTTTTGTCGCCCGGGGTTTTCCAACCTGGGCAATGCGCAGCATGTTGGTGGCGCCGGGCTCGCCCAGGGGCACCCCCACTGTAATGATGATGCGCTGGCCTTCTTCGGCGAAACCTTGCGAGGACGCGAAGTCACAGGCGGTATCGATCATGTCTTCGAGCGAGTTCGCGTTGGGTGTCAATACGCAGTGCTGGCCCCAGGCGAGCGCCAGCCGCCGCGCGGTTGCGGCTATGGGGGTCAGCGTGATGATGGGGACATTTGGCCGCTCGCGGGCAACACGCATGGCGGTTGAACCGGATTCCGTGTAGCTCACGATGGCGGCGACCTGCAGCGTTTCGGAAATGGAGCGCGCTGCCGTTGAAATTGCGTCCGCTGTCGTGGGTTGCGGATCGTTGCGCTGGGCATTCATGATGCCACGGTAGAAGCTGTCGCCCTCGGCGGACTGGGCAATTCTATCCATGGTTTCCACGGCTTTTTCCGGCCAGGCGCCTGCGGCGCTTTCGGCTGACAGCATGATGGCGTCAGCGCCCTCATAAACGGCGGTGGCGACATCTGAAACTTCAGCGCGGGTGGGAACCGGTTCGACGATCATTGATTCCAGCATCTGCGTTGCAACGACTACGGGCTTGCCGGCGCGCCGCGCCGCCCGCGTGAGCTGCTTCTGGCGGGCGGGGACGGTTTCGAGCGGCAATTCAACACCCAGATCACCACGGGCCACCATGATGCCATCGGAATGCAACAGAATATCTTCGAGGCAAAGGAGAGCAGACGGCTTTTCGATCTTGGCCATCACGCCAGCGCGGCCTGCGATGAGGCCCCGGGCCTCGATCACATCTTCCGGTCGCTGCACGAAGGATAGCGCGATCCAGTCCACGCCGATTTTGGCGGCGGCTTCCAGATCGGCGCGGTCTTTTCCGGTGAGGGCAGGGATGGGCAGCAGCGTGTTGGGAAGATTGACGCCCTTGCGGTTTGACAGTGTGCCGCCAAATATGATGGTGGTGTCGATGCGGGTGGGAGAAACGCCAGTTATTTCCACCCGCGAACGGCCATCATTCAACAGCAGGAAATCGCCAATTTTCACCGATGCGAAGATTTCCGGGTGGGGCAGGTGCACGCGGGTCGCGTCGCCGGGCGTTGCGTCTGTATCAAAAGCAAAACTGTCGCCCGCCTTGATCACGGCTTCCTTGTTCTTGAAGGTGCCGATGCGGATTTTGGGGCCTTGCAAATCGGCCAGAATGCCGATGGGGCGCTGCAGCCTGGTTTCGACATTGCGAATGTGGCCGTGAAGCTGGGCCAGCATCTCGTGGCTGGTATGGCTCATGTTGATGCGGAATACATCAACGCCGGCCACAAACAGTTTTTCAATCATTTCGGGGCTGGACGACGCTGGTCCTAGGGTCGCCAGGATTTTGACTTTACGATTTCTGCGCACAGGAAGTTATTGCCCTTGGCTGGTCTTCTCGCCAGACAAGGAAATTGTCCAGTCAGTTTCCTCAGCGGTGTCGACTTCGAAGAACCCGGACTTCTGATAACCACGCTCCACGCAATTATCAAGGCCACGGATTGTGAAGATCTTGTCACGGGTGCACATCATGGCCTTGCCGCCCCAGGAGCCGCCCTTGTCGTAATCCACCGCGTAAACGTAGTAGTAACGCGCAATCAGGGTTCCCTTGAGAAGGGGCAGGCACTTGTTCGGCTCAACCGTCCACCAGCCTTCGCTGGCCCAGCCGTCCTTGTCCTTGTAGCCAATGGCCACGCCCACGCGGCTTGACGTGTTGTTGCAGAGCTTCAGATCGGCCAATGCCGGGGTGGCGGCAAAGCCCACTAATGCCGCAGCGCCCAGGATAGCGGCAATTGCTCGAACCATTTTATGGTCTCCCCAGCGATAGCTTCGATTCGTTCATAGCGCTCCTTTTAGGTCACGTATAGTTAACATATTGGCATAATCGCCTTGATTTCAGGCTATAGCATGAACATTTCAAGGTTACCAAATCAAGTGTGGATGACACGCAAGCCGCGCTGGCAAGCTTGCCATAAAGCGCTAATAAGGGCGCTTGGAACGCTAGGTACGGGCCCATGGAACTCGATGAGAAAACGCGAATTGAGCTTGAAGCCGCGACCTTCCGCAGGCTTCTGGAACATTTGCGCAAGCGTACGGACGTGCAGAACATCGACATGATGAATCTCGCGGGGTTCTGCCGGAACTGCCTGTCAAACTGGTTCGAGGAGGCCGCCACATCGCGGGGGATCGGGATTGCCCGCGCGGACGCCCGGGAAATGGTTTACGGCATGCCGCAGGATGAATGGAAGGCCAAATACCAGACGGGTTCCAGCAAAGATCACAAGCACTAGTTTAGGTGGAGGACAAGAGCGTGACTACAAAATCCAGTTTTGCCCAGGGGCAATTGAAAAGCATCGTTGAGCGCATCGAGCGGCTTGAAGAAGAAAAAAAGACAATCGCCGCCGACATCAAGGAAGTTTATGCCGAGGCCAAGGGCAATGGCTTTGACACCAAGATTCTGCGCAAGGTCATCTCGCTCCGCAAAAAAGACGCCGACGAGCGCGAAGAAGAAGAGTCAATGCTCGATCTCTATTTGCAGGCGCTGGGGATGATCCCGGGAGAGGCCGAGGCGGCGGCTTAATTATTCGCGCTCAGCAATTCCGGAATGCTTGTCGGCATATCGCCTTTGCCATCTCTGACGACCACCAGCATGTCGCTCTTGCCGGATGCGGCTTCTTGCGATACGGATTGCGCCTGGGCGCTTGGTATCAGCGAATTATCGCCGGTGCTGAACTCTTGCGGCGCGCCGTCGCGGCGGATGGTTTTATCAACGCTGAAGTTGAGTATTTCCGGCCACCAGCTGGCTTCCGTGATGCTCGCTGTCGCCATCAGAGGGGGAATAACAGGAGCGCCAATGGCGGTGCCATCACGCAGCGCCGCGGCAAAACTGCCTTTACCTGAAAGGTTCGATGTTTGCGTGAGACCGGGTTCTTGGACCATGGTTTCCGCAGCTTCAACAACGCCCATGCTGTCAGAAATGATCGAAGGCCTGGTTCTGATCACCTGCGTTGGCGGCGGCGCCGACGCGGGCTCAATTTTCATATTGGCTGCGGCCATTATGAGAACTTCAATGGGCTTGGGCCGCGGCTTTGGAACGGGATAGCCTCTGACGATTTCTTTTGGAATTTCTAGCGCGGGCTTGGTTTTGCTTGCCTGTTCAGCCAGCGTCGCCAAATCTTCATCGGCACCCTGGTAGTTGGCCTGGAGGACGGCGGCTTCTTCGGCCGCATCCAAGGCTGCAACAGCGGTTGCATCCTTGCGGTTGAGACGCGCGCCCAAAGTTCTCCTGCCGTCGCGGAAAATCTGGGCCATTTCGGTCTTGCCGATGGCTGGGCCCCAGTGGCGGACCTTGCCCGAGTCAAGATGGACAAAGCCCGTTGGCCCGCCGGAACTGCGGTAATAGCCAACGCCGCCAACTTTTCTGACGAGCGCGCTATTGCGGATTTTCTTGGCAGCGACATCCGGGAAGTAAAGGTCTATGGCCTTGCCAATCATGTGCTGGCTTTTGCCTGCAACATTGCGGCCTATTTTTTTCAGGAATGCGTTGGTTCTGGGTGAGCGATAACCGCAGATGATATGAATTGGTGCGTGCGAACCCAGGTCGGCATGAAGTTCCCACATGAGATCGACGGTCTTGGGATCGATCTTGATCACTTCATTGCGACGCCAGTCACGCATCAGGTAGTTGATTTTTTTCATGGCGGAGGGAACATAGCGGCCCTTCACCATGTAGGTGACGGTGATGCTCTCTTTGGTATGGACTTGATAAATCGATAGGGTGCGGGTTTCGCCGCCAGCAATTGTCGGCGCACCGAGGCTCAGCCAAATGCCAACAGCGAGCGCTGTGACAATGGCAAATGTCGATATGAATCTTTTCCCGCGCTCAGTCAATATCCTGAAATACCCCTGGTCCTGCCCACACAAAATCATACTCATACACACCGGGCGGAAAACTCCGACCCCCCTTTGGTTTCCCCGTTTTCGCGCCGTCCACCTCGACCAGCTTACACGCTAAACGGACTTCAGACAAGAATATGGCCACCATGAGGCACCATTGTAAAGAAATACAATGAATAATTATGATTAACAGCGGCTTAAAGGCACCGACTCAAGCCGAAAAACACTGAAAAATATCAGTTTTGCACGAGTTTCTGCACGAGATTCGCGGCCCTGGCGCTGGCTAATGCCGTCAACGCCTTTTCCATTGTCTCGTCGCGCTTGTACATATCTCTGTAATAGGTAATTTTTCCTGAGGAATCAGGCCAAGCCGTGAAATAGGTGATGTGAACCGGCACTTTGCGCGGAAGCGGAATGGACTGGCTCACGCGGCTGTCGGTCTTCCTGTCAATTTCATCGCGGTCCCAACCCAGCAGGATGGTGGCAAATTCGCGTGGATTTTGGACGCGCACACAGCCATGGCTGAAAGCGCGGCTGGTTTCTGAGAACAGATTTTTAGTGGGGGTGTCGTGCATGTAGATGTCATGGCTGTTGGGAAACAGGAACTTCAGTTCGCCCAGCGCGTTTCCCCGGCCCGGTGGCTGCTGCACATCAAAGGGTGGCCGGCTGCCATAGGCAAACCAGTCAATCTCGCTTGACGGAATGACATTGCCGTTGCGGTCGCTGACCCGGAAGCCCTGCTGATCAAGATAGCCTGGATCGGCATAGAGTTTAGGCAGGTATTCATTGACGATGATCGACTGCGGCACGCCCCACGAAGGATTGAACACGACCGTTTCGATCTCATCGTGAAATGCCGATGTCTGATTGAGCGTCTTTCCGACAATCACGTTGCTTTTCCAGACCTCTTTGCCTTTATCCATCACGCGGACATTGAAAGCCGCCTGGTTTACGAACACATGGCGGTCACCCATATCCCTGGGCAACCAGCGCAGCCGTTCCATGTTGTAGACAAGTTGCTGGGTCTTGTTCTGGTCTTCAACGGCGTTCAGGCTTCTCAGTGTTTTCGGGCCGAACGTGCCGGTTGGCGAGATTTGGACAGACGCCTGATATTTTTTCAGGGCCTCGGACAGCGCCAAGTCCAACTCGAGCGCAAATGCCGCTTCGACGCTGGCCTCTTGGGCGCTCAAGAAGCCGAGTGTCACCATCCGCTGTCTCACCATTGGCATGCGGAGATCAAGGCCGCCGATCTTTACCGGCTTTCCGTCGGGAATTTTTTCGTAAACCACCGTTTCTTCGCTGGCCCGGAGCTTGGCCAATTCGGCTTTCATGATGGCATAGGCCGGATGCTTGGGCGCCAGATCACGCAGATATTCCGCCGGATAGGGCGACCAGGCCAAAACCCGCAAGGCCTTTGCAGAATCAATGGGTTCGGTCTTGATATCATTGTAGAGGGACAACCGGTTTGGCTCAAACTGTCCGCCAGAAATATGCAGCGCCAGCTTGAGTGCTGCCGCGGTCAGGGCAATATCGAACTGGGCCAATTTTTCAGGATCGCGGCCGAGTTGCCCGGCAGCGTCGTCAAAATTGCTCAGTCCTTGCGGCAGGTAGGACGGCGCATCCAAACCGTCCTCGTAGGACTTTCCAGCAAACTCCAGCAAGGCCTGGGCCCGTTCGCTTGGCGCGCCATCCTTCAGCCACAGCGGCTTAAATCCGCTAGCCTTGTAGTGGTCAAGTATCAGCTGGCGCTCAGCCTGGGGAGCGCGGATTTCGGAATCACTCACGAAAAGCTCAGCGAGAATGGCGCGGCTTTGGTCGTCCGCAGCTGAAAGCTTGGCGAATGACAGATCAGCGATAGGCACGTTCTTGGGCCAGAAATAGGTGAGATTGCCCATGCCTTTGCCCGGAATTTTTTCGGGCTCGTCGAAAATGATGTCATCTTGAATACCGCTCTTCCACCATGGGAAGATGGACTTGCGCTTTTTTTTGAATTGCGTGCCGTAGGTGCCATACGTGTCTGGGGATTTGGTTTTCTTCTTAAACCAAAACGAATCAGCTTCAGCCGTTGACCCGGCTACCGACAAAGCAATCACTGCAACAGATAGCTTCAGAAGAAGCTTGCCCATAATTTATCTACCTTTTTAATTCCGAAAGTCAAAATAGCGGTGGTCGGTCGCAAATTCAACTGGCTTTGGCCGCATTCCTGTGAATATGCCGAAAGTGTTACCCAGTTCCCTCTTCCAACCCCAAATCGCGCATTTTGCGATAAAGCGTTGAGCGCCCAATGCCCAGTTTGCGGGCAACTTCCGACATCTGGCCACGATAGCGGTTGAGCGCCAGCCGGATCATGTCAGCTTCAACTTCCTCGAGCTTGCGAATATGGCCGCCATCGGTGACGGCGGGGATGCCCAGCGCCATGCCATCACTGACCTGGCTGCCAGTTGATCGGCCAACCGCATAGCCGCCGGTCATCGCCGGGCCGGCTGGCAAGACCGGTTTTGGGGCAAGCTGGGGGGCGGCTGGCACGATAACGTCATAGCCCTCCACCAGCGAGGCGATTTGAGGGAAATCCTGCACATCCAAAACGTCGCTGTCGCAGAGCACGATGGCGCGGAAAACCGTGTTTTCGAGTTGGCGGACGTTGCCGGGCCAGGCGTAGGCTTGCAGCATGGTGAGCGCTTTGGGCGCAATGCCGCGAACCTTGCGGCCCTCCTCGGCGGAAAGACGCGTGATGAAATGATCCACGAGGGCTGGAATATCGTCTTTGCGATCGCGCAGCGGCGGCACCATCATGGGATAGACATTCAGCCGGTAATAAAGGTCTTCGCGGAACTGGCCGGCCTTCACCATTTCAATCATGTTGCGGTTGGACGCCGAAATGAGACGGATGTTCACTTTGACGGATTTTCGCGAACCAACCGGATCAACTTCACCTTCCTGAATGGCGCGCAACAGTTTTACCTGCATATCGAGGGGCAATTCGGCGACCTCATCGAGGAACAGCGTTCCGCCGTCGGCCTCCTGAAATTTGCCAAGATGCTTGTTGGTGGCGCCGGTGAAGGCGCCTTTTTCGTGGCCAAACAGAATGGATTCCACCAGGTTTTCCGGCAGCGCGCCGCAGTTCACCGCGACAAAAGGCCTGCCGGCGCGATCGCTTTCACCCTGGATGGCGCGCGCTATCATTTCCTTGCCGACGCCCGATTCGCCTTCGATCAGAATTGGAATGGTGGATTGAGCGCCGCGCCGGCCGAGTCGCAGAACATTTGTCATGGCAGGCGAAGAGGCAATCAGATCGTCAAAGCGGAGAGAGCCGCCGACCTTCTTGTTGAGGCGCTTCACTTCTTCCGTCAGGGCGTTGACCTTGAGCAGGTTCTGAATGGAAATCTTGAGGCGCTCGGGTGAAATTGGCTTCACGACAAAATCGTCGGCGCCGGCGCGCATGGCCTTGATGACGGTTTCGATGGAGCCTTGGGCGGTCTGGATGATCACTGGCAAATCGCCGCGCACGGCCTGCATTTTTTCGAGGAATTCGATGCCATCCATGCCCGGCATGATGAGGTCAAGGATCACCAGTTCGATGCCGCCGCCACTTGGACCATTCAGGGCTTCGAGGCCTTTGAGACCACCATCCACGGCGAATGACTCGAAGCCAAACCGCCTTACGAGTTCCTCCAATATACGGCGCTGCGCTGGATCGTCTTCGACAATAAGTATGCGTGAAGCCATGCTGATTGGTTTGCTCTTCTTGTTTGCCCTGTTCCCACCGCAGTTTCGCAGCGAAGGGTAAAGGCCATGTTAATGGGAGGGCATATTTGGGGACAATTTCAGGCAGTTGCCGAAATTGCGGGCATGGGCCATATCAGGTGTTCAATTTTTTGGGAACTGAAAATGGCTTCAAATGTCCTTGGTGCTTTGCCGGAGTGGAACCTTGCCGATCTTTATGAAAACCCTGATGCCGCAGCCTTTGCCGCAGATATGCAGCGCGGAGACCAGGAGGCCAGGAGTTTTTCGGAAAAATACAAGGGAAGGCTTGCCACGCTTTCGGGTTCCGAACTGGCCGAGGCGCTGCAAGTTTACGAATCATTGTCAGATTTGCTTGGCCGCACAGGTTCCTATGCCCAGCTTTATTATGTCGGCGATACGACGGATGCAGCCCGGGGCAAATTCTATGGCGATGTGAGTTCGAAGCTCACGGATATCTCGACGCAATTGCTTTTCTTTGAGCTTGAACTGAACCGCATCGATGACGCGGCCCTCGAAAAAGCGATGCAGGTTCCAGCCCTTGGGCACTATCGCCCGTGGATTGAAAACCTGCGCAAGGAAAAGCCCTATCAGCTTGAGGACAAGCTTGAAGAATTGTTCCTGGAAAAATCGCAAACCGGTTACAGCGCTTTCAATCGGCTGTTTGATGAGACGATGGCCGCCCTGCGGTTTGAAGTGGATGGCGAGCAACTAGCGATCGAATCCACGCTTGATCTCATGCAGAGCCCGGATGAAGAAAAGCGCAAGGCGGGCTCGGCAGCGCTGGCCAAAACCTTCACGGAAAATTTGCGGCTGTTCACACTGATCACCAACACGCTGGCCAAGGACAAGGATATTTCCGATCGCTGGCGGGGCTTCAAGGATATCGCCGAGGCGCGGCATCTCGCCAACCGGGTTGAGCCGGAAGTCGTTGATGCGCTGGTTGCCGCCGTGCGCGAGGCCTACCCCAAACTCTCGCATCGTTATTACAAGATGAAGGCGAAGTGGCTGGGCAAGGACAAGCTCATGCACTGGGACCGCAATGCGCCGTTGCCCGCCGAGGATACACATGAAGTGCCGTGGGCCGACGCGGAGAAAACTGTGTTGTCGGCTTACGGAGAATTTTCGCCCGAGATGGCGGCGATCGCAAAGACCTTCTTTGACAGGAAATGGATTGATGCGCCGGTGCGGCCGGGCAAAGCGCCAGGGGCCTTTGCCCACCCCACGGTTCCGTCGGCGCACCCTTATGTCTTGCTCAACTATCTGGGCAAGACGCGGGACGTGATGACGCTGGCGCATGAACTGGGGCATGGCGTGCATCAGGTCCTGGCGGCAGGGCAGGGCGCGCTGATGGCTTCAACGCCTTTAACGCTTGCCGAAACCGCAAGTGTGTTCGGCGAGATGCTGACCTTCCAGGCCCTGCTGCGGCAGGCGACAGATGCCAAAAAGCGCAAGATATTGCTGGCCTCGAAAGTTGAAGACATGATCAACACGGTGGTGCGCCAGATCGCGTTTTATACATTCGAGCGCAAGGTTCACGCGGCACGTAAAGAGGGCGAGCTAACTCCCGATAAAATCAATGAAATATGGATGAGTGTGCAACATGAGAGCCTGGGGGATTCAATTGAATTCGGGCCGGGCTACGAAACCTTCTGGACCTATATTCCGCACTTCATCCATTCGCCGTTTTACGTCTACGCCTATGCCTTCGGTGATTGCCTGGTGAATTCACTCTATGCGCGGTATCAGGAAAGCGCGAGCGGATTCCAGGAGAAGTATTTTGAAATGCTAAGGGCAGGCGGCACCAAACATCATTCGGAATTGCTGAAGCCATTTGGGTTGGATGCAGCGGACCCCAAGTTCTGGGACAAGGGCCTGTCGGTGATCTCTGGGATGATCGATGAGTTGGAGGCGCTGGAGTAGCGAATTTGCCTGCGAATGAATTCGCGGACCGCTTTTGACGAGCCTCGCGCCAGCCTGCGCACCAGCCAGCCTCACTGCATAAACCAGCCATGGCTGACCACAAGCGACTGTCCCGTCAACGCGTTGGTGGGGAATGCAGCGAAGAGGAAGGCCACCTCGGCGATATCCTCAATTGTCGTGAATTTTTGGTCAACGGTGTTGCCCAGCATGATGCGCTTGACGACCTCATCTTCAGAAATGCCAAGCGTCTTGGCCTGTTCCGGAATTTGCTTCTCAACCAGCGGGGTTCTCACAAAGCCGGGACAAATGACATTTGCGCGCACACCATGCGCGGCGCCTTCCTTGGCGATCACTTTCGAAAGGCCAATAAGACCATGCTTTGCGGTGACATAGGCCGATTTCAGGGGCGAGGCCTCTTTCGAATGCACGGACCCCATCAGGATGATCGCGCCTGATCCCTTGGCATACATGTGGGGGAGGCAGGCCCTGGATGTCAGAAACGCGCCATCAAGGTGGATTGCGAGCATTTTTTTCCAATCTTCGAACGGATACTCCTCAAGTTTGTGGACGATCTGCACGCCAGCGTTTGAGACCAGAATATCCACGCCGCCCCATGCGGCAACGACCGACGCGATGCCGGCATTGACAGCGGCCTCATTGGTTACATCCATTGCAAGTCCCAGGGCTTTCCCCGGGCCTTTGGCGCTCAATTGCCGGGCCGTGGCATTCGCCGCGTCGGCATTGAGGTCCGCGATGGCAACATTCGCGCCTTCCGCGACAAAGCGTTCGGCGATGCCTTTTCCAAGGCCACTTGCGGCGCCAGTCACAATTGCTATTTTGTCAGCGAGATTCATGATCGGGTTTCCTTGTGAGATCGAAAGTTATCATGCCCTGCTCGGGCAGTTCTCGGTTGCGCCAGTCCGGATGAGCGAGCGATGCCTCGACATCCTTGCGCCCAGCTTCCCAATGCTCTTCAACGCTTAACCTTGAAAATTCATAATCCTTGGACTGGGTGTCATGACCGGTCACGCGTTTGATAAGATGCATCACAGTTATGGCGGCCTCGCACCCGCTTGCCGTCAATAGTTTTGCATCAGGATCGTCGCGCATAGGCTGCGGCAAACTGGCCAACAAGCGCTGGGCGGCTTTGCGCATGCGCTGCGAGTCTTGCGCGGCTGTGGTATTGAGTCTTGTGCGGCTTGAAAAGCGAATTTCTTTTTCGCGCTCGGCTGCCTCCAAAATGGTTTTTGGAACAGCGCCCCGGGCTGCGAACAAATCGACCTGAAAGATGCAAAGGTTCTTGCCATTATGGGTCTCGTCTATCACGTATTGCAGGGGCGTGTTGGAAACGAGGCCGCCATCCCAATAGGGCTGGCCGTCAATTAAAACAGGCGCAAATCCCGGGGGCAGCGCGCCGCTCGCCATAATGTGATCGGCGCTGAATTTTTCCTTGGTGGTATCGAAGTAGCGAAAATTGCCCGATTGAACATTTACCGCGCCGACGCTTACGCGCATGCCATTGGTGTTGAGAATATTGAAATCCACCAGTTCTGCCAATGTGGCGCGCAAAGGCCCCGTGTCATAGAAGCTCAGGGCGGCATCTGTTCCGGGCAGCGCAAACGCGGGCGGGGGAAGGCGCGGCGTGAAGAAGCCGGGGATTCCAAAAAGTGTCGCCATCCAGCTGCTGGTTTCATTGAATATTGAGCGTCCATGATCACCCGGCAACAATGAATGCCCCTGCAGGCCAGATGACAGTTTTTCCCAAAATGCGCGCAGGCGCTTCACCCGGTTTTCGGGTTTATTGCCTGCTATAAGTGCTGCGTTTATGGCGCCAATTGAAATGCCCGCTATCCAATCGGGCTCAAGGCCCGCAGTGGAAAGAGCTTCATAGGCACCCGCCTGGTAAGCGCCCAGGGCACCGCCGCCCTGGAGCACCAGAACCAGTTTTTCGTTTTCTGGCTTCATGTCTGGTCAGTCCCTATTTGCTGCATTGCGATACAATGCCGCAACGCAGCATTGCATGCCAGCAAATTCTCTCTACCGATTTTTTTGACCAGTTCCGTGACTCATCGCCACGCTTGCGGGCCGGGCGGGCCTTGGGTACACATCACGCCAGAGTTTCACGGGATTTCCAAGGGGATTTAGACATGGCTGACCATTCTTCAGACAACTCATCGCATGGCATGGAAGAACACAACAACACCTACTCCGGGTTTGTGACCGGCGCGGTGGCGCTTTCAATTATCTGCGGGTTTGTGCTGGTGGCTTTGGTGGCGTTCCGCTTCGCGCAGACGCTTAACGTACTTACGGGATTTGCCGGGTTGATCATCGGGCTTGTCGCAGTGCTGACCGATGTGCGCACCGGAGGCAAGTGGTATCTGTCGGGCGGTTTGTTGGTGTTGTTTGGGTTGATCACTGCCGTCAACGTCTCATAAGAGGCCGAAATAAATGCAGATTGCGGTTCTTGCCGAAGGCAAGTCAGGCGAGCGCCGGGTTTCGGCTTCGCCTGATACAATCAAGGCCTACGTCAAAAAGGGTTTGAGCGTTGTGGTGCAGGCTGGCGCTGGCGCCGGGGCGCATATTTCTGATGACGCCTTTGTGGCGGCGGGGGCCAGCATTATCAAAACAGATGTCGGCCTCAAAACCGCTGACGTTGTTTTGTCTGTGCGCAGACCATCTGAGGCTGCTCTCAAGAGTCTGAAAAAGGGCGCTGTGGTGGCCGCCGGACTTGACCCTTACGGCGACCGCAAGGCGCTGGACGCGATGGCTAAGACGGGGCTGACACTCTTTGCCATGGAGCTGATGCCGCGAATCACCCGGGCGCAATCCATGGATATTCTGTCGTCGCAATCCAATCTCGCGGGCTACAAGGCGGTGATTGACGCCGCCGCCCATTTTGGCCGCGCCTTTCCGATGATGATGACGGCGGCGGGCACTGTGCCGCCAGCAAAAGTTTTTGTGATGGGTGTGGGTGTGGCAGGCCTGCAGGCCATTGCCACGGCGCGACGCCTGGGTGCTATCGTTTCGGCAACCGACGTTCGCAAGGCCACCGAAGAACAGGTGAAGAGCCTGGGGGCAAAATTCGTGTTTGCCGATGTGGCCGATGCGGCAACGGCTGGCGGCTATGCCAAGGAGCTTTCGGCTGAAGACAAGGCCAAGCAGGCCGCACTTGTGGCCGACCATATCAAGGGCCAGGACATTGTCATAACCACAGCACTCATTCCCGGCAGGCCAGCGCCGGTGCTGGTCACCAAGGACATGGTTGAGAGCATGAAATCCGGCTCGGTGATTGTTGATCTCGCTGTTGAACGCGGCGGCAATTGCCCGCTGTCAAAGCCCGACCAGATTGTTGAGCACATGGGTGTCTCGATCTTGGGCACGGTGAATTTGGCGGGCGGGCTGGCTGGCAACGCCTCGCCGCTGTTTGCCAAGAACCTCGCCAATTTCCTTGACCTGATGATCACCGCCGATGGCGCTCTCAATATCAATTTTGAAGATGAAATCATCAAGGGCACGTTGATCGCCCGGGATGGCAAGCTCGTTCACCCAATGTATAAGGCCTGAAACCATGGAACATGTCGTTGATCCATTTGTGTCGCTGCTGGGCATTTTCGTGCTCGCGGTCTTCGTTGGCTACTATGTCGTCTGGAATGTCACGCCCGCGCTGCACACGCCGCTGATGTCGGTCACCAACGCCATCTCTTCGGTGATTGTCGTGGGGGCCTTGCTCGCGGTGGGGGCAGGGGCGATTGCCTCCGGCTCCATCATCGCCATGGTTTTTGGTTTTCTGGCGCTCATCCTCGCAAGCGTGAATATTTTCGGTGGCTTCCTGGTCACCAGCCGCATGTTGGCCATGTACAAGAAGAAGGGCAAATAAATGTCAGCCAGCTTCGCAGCACTGCTCTATCTCGTGGCCGGCGCCCTGTTCATCATGGCGCTGCGGGGGCTTTCCAATCCTGAGAGTGCGCGCGCCGGAAACACCTATGGCATGGTGGGCATGACCATTGCTGTGCTCACCACACTTGCCATTGCCGCCCCCTCCGATCCGACCGTCTGGCTGCTGATCATTGCGGGCATCGCCATCGGCGGCGCAATCGGCGCGTTCGCTGCCAAGCGCATTGCCATGACGGCCATGCCGCAACTTGTGGCGGCGTTTCACTCTCTTGTCGGACTTGCAGCCGTGTTTGTCGCAGCGGCGGCTTTCTATGCGCCCGATGCCTTTGGCATTGCGACCGATGGCGAAATCCACGGGCAGAGCCTCATTGAAATGGGGCTGGGTGCTGCCATCGGCGCTGTCACCTTCACAGGCTCGATCATCGCATTTCTGAAGCTCGATGGCCGCATGAGTGGCGCGCCCATCATGTTGCCGTTTCGACATTACATCAATGTCGCGCTTGGCCTGGCGCTGGTGTTCTTCATTGGCGAATTCTTTGTCCTGCAAAATGACATCAGCTTCTGGATGATCGTGTTCATCAGCTTCGCGCTTGGCTTCCTGCTCATCATTCCCATTGGCGGCGCTGACATGCCCGTCGTTGTGTCGATGCTCAATTCCTATTCGGGCTGGGCCGCCGCTGGCATCGGCTTCACTCTGGCCAACACAGCGCTCATCATCACCGGCGCGCTGGTGGGTTCGTCAGGCGCCATCCTCTCCTACATCATGTGCAAGGGGATGAACCGCTCTTTCATCTCAGTTATTCTCGGTGGCTTTGGCGGCGAAGTTGCCGGTCCTGCAGGCACGAAAGAAACGCGGCCTGTGAAGCAGGGCTCGGCTGATGACGCCGCCTTCATCATGAAGAATGCCGGCTCGGTCATCATCGTTCCGGGCTACGGCATGGCCGTGGCGCAAGCCCAGCACGCGCTTCGCGAACTTGCCGATCACCTTAAAAAATCCGGCGTCACGGTGAAATACGCCATTCATCCCGTCGCTGGCCGCATGCCGGGCCACATGAACGTGCTGCTGGCCGAAGCCAGCGTGCCTTACGATGAAGTGTTCGAGCTTGAAGACATCAACTCGGAATTCGCGCAAGCCGACGTGGCCTTCGTGATCGGCGCCAATGACGTGACCAATCCTTCCGCCAAGGACGATCCGGCTTCCCCCATCTACGGCATGCCGGTTCTGGAAGTATGGAAGGCCAACACCGTGATGTTCATCAAGCGTGGCATGGCGAGCGGCTATGCGGGCGTGGACAATTCCCTGTTCTGGCGCGACAACACCATGATGCTGTTCGGCGACGCCAAGAAGATGACGGAGCAGATCGTTAAATCGATGTGATCGGTTCAACCCTCACTTTTGATTTTCAGTCAGCAATTTTCTGGCAAGCTGTAGTATAAAGTAGACAATCGTGACATATGCAAGTTGCCGAATGAGGTGGGCTATTGTCACTGCTGTTGCACCAAGCCCCTGATGCCAAATGTTTGGATAGGCATGCCAAATCCACGACAACCAAGTGTAGACCTCCGTGGCCAAATACACGATCCAGACCAATCGAATGAATTTTTCAGTCGCTTCCATTCGCAGTGCAAGTATTTCTCGAACTGACTGTATCATTTCTTTTCCTACTGTGGCGAGGCGAAGGTATTTGCTTAGGCGGCTCTCTTCTTAGCAGGTTTTATGAGTACATCCGCTGGAATTCCCAATTGTTCATTCAACCGCATGATCATAGCAATAGAGAGTTCGCGCTTGCCTGAAAGCACCTCGGTGATGCGGGCGCGGGTGCCGATGATGCCTTCCAGGTTCTTGCGCGTCAGGCCCTGTTGCTCCATGCGAAACTTGATCGCCTCGATAGGGTCTGGCGGATCCATCGGATAATGGACCGCCTCCCAGGCGTCGATCAGCGTTGCGAGCACATCGAGCCGGCCGCTTTTTGGTGTTCGGCTTTTGGCGCCCCACAGGGTTTCAAATTCCTGTAGCGCATTTTCATAATCTCTTTCGGAGCTGATTGGTTTGAACTCAATTATACGAATTTTTTCCTATTTCCGTCATTCCGGCGAAAGCCGGAATCTGGTTGTCGTACTGAATTATTCTACAAATCTGATTTGAGCGTAAATTGTGATGAGATTCCGGTGTGCGCCGGAAAGACGAATTGGATGTTGGCCCGCTACCGGTAAAAAGGGAAACTCCCTTCCGCGGTGGTGGATTTCACAATGTCAAACAGCGGGGTGAAAGACTTTCACCGGAAGCTCTTGGAAGCTGGGGGAACGTTACGCCCCAAACCGCCAAGCGCCACATCCCCCGATTGAGATCACTGTCATGATCAGAACCCCTTTCGGGACGGACGAAGCGAAGATAGGCACGCTGCCGAAACTTGTCAAGGACTAAAATCACACATTGGGATTATTTAATTTTGGCGCTCGTGTGTTGTGTTGGCGGCTGTCAGTTCAATTGCCAGATACTGAAATTGAGAAAAGCCGCAAAGCTCACCCACGCCAAATATGGCAGGAGCAACAGGCTGGCGGTGCGTGAATGCTCGAAGAAGGCATGGATGGTGAGCGCCAGCGCAAGCCACAGGGCAAGAATATCAATCAGCGCCAGGCCGGGCGATTGCGCGCCGAAAAACAAAAACGACCAGAGGCTATTGAGCGCCAATTGAATGAAAAACAGGATCAGCGCCGTTCTCGTCGTTTCAGGCTTTAGCCAAACAAGCCAGGCGGCGACAGCCATCATCACATAGAGTGTCGTCCACACGGGGCCGAACACCCATGAGGGCGGATTCCAGTCAGGCTTGTTGAGGGTGGGATACCATGTGATGACCGACGGGGCGGTGAGCCAGCCACCCAGCCCCCCCACGGCCAGGCACAGCAGCATAAATCCAGCCAATGCCAGCCATTTTCTTTTATTCATTGTTGGTGCCTCATAACATGGCGTTGGTTTGTCCAAGTGATCCGAGGAACAGGATCGTTCCTAGAATCGTGATCACGACGCCACCGCCCATACGCAGTGCAAATCCCGCCTTGTCAATCCAGCTCGCATTGCCTGCCGCGAGGCGCATGGCCAGTTGTTTTGCGTAGACGGTGAGTGCGGCAATCGCTGCAACAGTTATGAAAGTTCCCGCCGCCATCGCGAAAGTTGACGCGATGCCCGCCCAATAGAGCCCCAGCGCATTGGCGAAAACCAAAACCAATATCGCCCCGGTGCAGGGCCTTATGCCCACTGCGAAGGCGAGCGAGAAGGCTTTGGCCAGTGACCATTCGCCTTTCAGTTGTTTGGCTTGCGGCGCGTGGGAGTGGCCACATGACTCAGTGTGGTGATCGTGGTGGTGATGGGAATGTCCGGGACGCAAGGCTGTCCAGACAAGATACAAACCCATCAGGCCGATAAGCCCGTAGCTGGCGCTTTCCAGAACACTGGCAACATTGCGCGCAGAGGCGCCTACGCTTGCGACAAAGAAAAACAGAATGCTGACGATGAGGATGGCGGACAGCGCCTGGATGATGGCGCTCATCAGCGCGATCAACACGCCGCGCTGCAGGTCGCTTTCCGTTGCCAGCAACCAGCTTGAAATCACCGCCTTGCCGTGGCCAGGTCCTGCGGCGTGAAACACGCCATAACCGAAGCTCAAAAGCATCAGGGTCCAGGCGGCGGTGAGCGGTGCGCCGGTTTTGATTTGACGGATGGCACCGGACATTGAACTGTAGAAACTCTGCTGTTGGTCGCGCGCCCACAGCACCGGGTCTTCCCAGAAAGATACTGCCTGCAAGGTACCGTCAGCATTGCGTGGTTGCACCAGCAGTTTGCGTTTGTCGATGGTGACTTGTGGTTCTGGCGTCACTTGAGCTGCCACTGGCCCAAGCAGAAATCCGGAGACAAGCAGAACTCCAAGCAGACAGCGGATCAGGCGCCACATGCAATGGCTACTGGCTGGGCGAACATGGCGCCAAAATCTTCCTCGGTTTCGGGCTTCCAGTCCTTGCCTTTGGTCGAAAGCATGAGCCGGGTTTGCTCAAGCTCGGCGTCGGTTGGCACGGGTTTCACATTGAGCTTGCAGGAGGCCGGAATTGCGCCAATCACGCTCACTGGATCATCTGCGGAATAATCCATGGCGATGAAAAAATCGGGATCGTAAACCTTGACCATGAACTCATCCTTGCGCGGATCAAGGGGCGCTTTCAGGGGCACATGAAAATGCAGGGAAAGCCTCTCATTGCTCCATATCTGGCCGAATTCCGTCACCTCGCCGATTTCAAGCTTCTTGCCGCCGCCACGGATGACGGTGAAATAATCATAATCCTTCAGCGAGTTGATGTTCTCCTTGGTCAGGGGATCAAGTTCTGTCTGGCTGTAAACACCGTCGCCATCGGTGTCGAGGCCATCAAGAGCCATCTGGGTGTAATTGTCATCGAAAACCCATTCGAGGTTGACACCCTTGATCAGGCCATCGTCGGTGAAGACAATATCGGAACGCATGCTGACCCAGACATGCGGGTGGGCTTGCGCTGCCGAACCCGAAACGCACAATATCCCACACGCCAACAGCGCGGCATATCGTTTCACCATGTCTGGTCTCGTTCGACTCATAGGCAGGGCATGGTGGCTGATTGTGGCAATAAAGTGAAGCAGCAGTTCATCAACAACGCTTTCCCGTGGTCGAGGCCGGATTGGCCGATGGGGCGATCAAGCACCAGCAATCGCTGGCCAGGCGGCCAAGGCTCCGCTGTTGAAAACATCCTCTCGCTTGCGGCCACGCAATCGTCTAGATTTGCTGGCACTTAGAGGCCCTTAGAAACGACCAGAGGAAGCAATGGCGGAACCCAGCGATACAGCAGTGCTCGAGCATCCGCGCGTCCACCTCATGCATATGGGAGTTTTCACGCTTGTTGTCGTGGTTCTGGCGGCGATCCTGTTTCCCAACATCAAGAATGCCTTCATGGCCAATGTGGGCCTCAATGCCCTGATTATCGTCACCCTCCTGGGCGGCGTGATTTATGGCTACGGCATGGTCTGGCGGCTTGGCCGGGAAATTGACTGGGTCAACGGGTTCAGGCTGGGCCAATCGGTCGATGAAAATTCTGTTCCACCGGTTTTGCTGGCGCCGATGGCATCATTGCTGGGCGACAGGCAAGGCCGCATGGTCTTGTCCACCAACACCATGCGTTCGCTGCTGGATTCGCTGGCCTCGCGCCTTGATGAATCGCGCGACCTCATGCGCTATCTCGTGGGGCTCCTGATTTTCCTGGGCTTGCTGGGAACATTCTGGGGCCTGCTTGAAACGGTGACTTCGGTGGGGGACGCCATCAAGAACCTGGACGTGACGGCGGGGCAATCCAGTTCCATGTTCGAAGAGCTTAAAACCGGATTGCAGAAACCGCTGGCCGGCATGGGCCTGTCGTTTTCATCAAGCCTGTTCGGTTTGGCGGGATCACTTATTCTTGGTTTCTTTGACCTCAAAGCCAGCCAGGCGCAAGGAAGGTTCTATCACAATCTGGAAGACTGGCTTTCCACCATCACGGATATCCAGGTTGGCGAAGGCGGACAAACGGGAAATCAAAACTATCTGCGCTTTGACATGCAGGGCCTGCAGCGCGGGCTGGACAAGATCGGCCAGCAGCTTGAGAGCGCCAAAGCCGCAGGTTCAAATGGCAGCGGCGGCGGAGGTGAATCCATCGAGCAATTGGCTGACGCGGTCGCAAGCCTCGTTCAGCAAATGCGCGAGGAACAGAAAATGGTGCGCCAATGGGCGCAGTCGCAGCAGGTGCAGCAGAATGAAATTCAGCGGCTGCTCATTCGCTCCACGGGGCAGGCGCCCGCGCGGGGCCGCTCGCGGGCTGAAGAGTAAACGCCATGGCCGGTGCACTTTCACGGCGCCGCAGGCAGGAAGACGCGCCCTATTGGCCGGGCTTTGTGGACGCCATGGCGCAGCTCCTGCTGGTCATCACGTTTTTGCTTTCCATATTCATGACGGCCCAGTTTTTGCTGGCGCGTGAAATATCCGGGCAAGACTCGGCCCTTGGGCAATTGCGCTCGCAGATCGCCGAGCTCACACAGCTTCTGGCTATGGAAAAATCGGCCAGGAGCGAAGTGGAAGCCAATCTGCTGGCGCTCAATGATGATCTCAGCGCCGAGAAAATGAAGAGCACTGAACTTTTCGCCAGTCTTGCGACTGAAAATGTCAAAGGCTCTTCCGCCAGCACGGCGATCAGCGGTCTGCAGACCGCGCTGGACAAGGAAAAGTCAATTACATCCGAGGCCTTGGCACAGGTTGAGCTGCTCAACCAGCAGATTGCCGCCATGCGCCGCCAGATTGCCCAATTGAATGATATTCTCACCGATGCGGAAACCCGCAACAAATCCTCCGAGGCGCAGATCGCCGATTTGGGCAAGCGTCTGAATTCCGCGCTGGCCCAGCGGGTGCAGGAGTTGTCGCGCTACCGTTCGGAGTTCTTCGGACGCTTGCGGCAAATTCTGTCCCAGCGGTCGGACATCCTGGTGGTGGGTGACCGCTTTGTGTTCCAATCGGAAGTGCTGTTCGCCAAGGGCGAGGCCACTATCAGCCCTTTGGGACAACAAGAGATGCTGAAACTCGCGGATGCGTTGAAACAGCTTGAAAAAGAAATTCCGCCGGATATTGCGTGGGTTCTTCGTGTCGACGGGCATACGGATATTGATGCCATCAACACGGTTCTCTTCAAATCCAACTGGGAACTTTCATCGGCGCGCTCGATCGCTGTGGTTAAATACCTGATTGCGCAGGGTGTTGCGCCGAACCATCTCGTTGCTGCCGGGTTCGGGGAATTTCAGCCGCTCGACCCGGGAACTTCAGAAGACGCAAAATCGGAGAACCGCCGCATCGAGCTCAAGTTGACGGAGCGCTGAACTGCAGCTTCGCGAGCTTGGCGTAGAGGGCATTGGCTTTCACCAATTGGCTGTGGGTGCCCTGGGCAACGAGCTTGCCACCATCAAACACCAGAATACGGTCGGCATTGCGGACCGTTGCCAGGCGGTGGGCCACGACAAGGGTGGTGCGGTTGGCGGTGAGTTTTTCCAAGGCCTCTTGCACCAGAGCCTCACTTTCCGCGTCGAGCGCGCTGGTGGCCTCATCGAGAAGCAGGATGGGGGCATTGCGCAGAATGGCCCGGGCAATAGCGATGCGCTGGCGCTGGCCGCCGGAAAGCGTGACGCCGCGCTCACCCACTTCGGTTTCAAATCCTTTTGGGAGTTTGAGCGCAAACTCATCGGCACGGGCAGCCTGGGCGGCGGCCATGGCGTCATCTCGTGACGCGCCGGGGAAACCAAAGCGGATGTTATCGAGAACGCTGCCGGAGAAAATGATGGTTTCTTGCGGCACGACCGCGATGTGCTTGCGCAAGTCCAGCGGGTCAAGCGCCTTGATGTCGGTTCCATCAATCAGCACGCGCCCTGTCACCGGGTCATAAAAGCGCTGGATGAGGGCGAACAGGGTTGTCTTGCCAGCGCCCGATGGCCCCACGATGGCGGTGACTTCGCCGGGCTTTGCCACAAAGCTCAGGGATTTGAGGGCGCGGGCTTCGGGGCGCGTTGGATAGTTGAAGGTGACGCCATCAAATTTCACTTCGCCTTTCAGGGGTGACAACAGCACAGCCGGGTTGCCGGGCGATGTGATTTCGGGCCTCTTGTCCAACAATTCCGAAATGCGTTCGGCGGCCCCGGCGGCCTGTTGAATTTCACCCCACACTTCGGAGAGCTGGCCCAGCGAACTTGCGGCCAGAATGGCGTAGATCACGAACTGGCTGAGGACGCCTGCGGAGAGATTGCCATTCATCACTTCCTGGGCGCCAAACCACAGAAGGCCGACGATAGCGCCCAGGGCCACAAATATGATTGCGGCAGTGAGAACCGCGCGCGCCAGGGTCCGCTGCGCCGCCACGGAAAACGCAAACAGCGTGGCGCGCGCAAATTCACCATTGGTGTTGGCCTCCTGCACGTTGGATTGCACGGTCGTGATGGCCGACAGGCGCTCCTGGGCGAAGGCAGCGGAAGCTGCCAGTGAGTCCTGAGCGGCACGTGAAAGCTTGCGCACCCTTCTGCCATAGGTGACCAGGGGTAAAACCACGAGTGGAATTGCCAGGCCCGCAAGCCCGGATAGTTTCGGACTTGTCACGGTCATCATAAGGACGGCCCCCACCAGCATGACAGCGTTTCGGAGCGCTATGGACGCCGTTGAAGAAAACGCAGATTTGATCAGTGCGGTGTCGGCTATGAGGCGGGAAACAACTTCGCCGGTTTTCTGGGTTTCATAAAACGCCGGGCTCAATTTCAGCAGATGCTCAAAGAGAACGTCGCGCACATCCGCCACGATTTTTTCACCCAGCCACATGACGTAATAAAACCTGGTGGCCGAGCTGACCGCGAGGAGGAACACCACGCCCAGCATCATGGCGAAATACTGGTCCACAACATCGGCATTGGCGGTCGAAAAACCGTAGTCAATTATACTGCGCACGGCCAACGGCACGATGAGTGTCGCCACCGACGCGACGATCAGGGCGGTCAGGGCGAGGGCGATCTGGAGCCTATAACGCAGGAGGAATGGCATCATTCGGGACAGGGGCCGCAAGCTTCTGCCGCCCGTTTCCGCAGCCGTGTTTTCCGCCATTTCGCCCTACTTGCCTCGCATTTGGGGTTCCTGTATAAAGCGCGTTCCGAATTTAACAATAGCGGCGCGCCACAGGCCTTTCCCGCTTACTTTGAGAGATTTGACGATGAAAGAAGGCATTCACCCGGACTATCACACCATCAATGTGGTGATGACTGACGGCAGCAAGTTTGTAACCCGCTCAACCTATGGCAAAGAGGGCGACACCCTGTCTTTGGATATTGATCCCAAATCCCATCCGGCATGGACCGGGGGCACCCAGACAATTCTTGACCGCGGCGGACGGGTTTCGCGCTTCAAGCAGAAGTTCGGCTTCCTCAACAAGTAGGAAGTTTTGCAGACATTCGAAAAGCCCGGTCACTCTCGCCGGGCTTTTTGCTTATCCCCGGGATACTTTCAGCATTGAGGCCAGATGGTCCAGCTGCTCATTCACCGGGCTTGGGGCCGCCTCATCTTCGGAGGTCTGCGCGGTCAGCATTCTATCCAGCTTGTAAATGCGTCCATGAAGCGCCAGAGACCGGTTGATGAGCGCCATCAGGTCTTCCGGCAGGTTCTCCGAGCCGGCAAGATCGTGGCCCTTGCCGATGTCGCCCAAGCTGATGCGATGACTTTCCTTGCTTGCGTCCGCCTGGGTCAGTTCGCCAGCGCCAATGGCGCGCTGCAGCAGCAGCCAGGAGGCGAGCTGCATGAGGCGGGTGGTGAGACGCATGCTTTCCGTGGCGTAGGCTATTGCTCCGTGGCGATCCAGGGCCCGCGCGTCCAAACGGCCGGGTCCATCCAGGTAGTTCGCAGTCTCTTCAACCAGTGACATGCCTTCCTTGAACACCTTTTCAAATTGCTCCGAGCTGGTGAATTTTGCGAAGAAATTGACAGTTGAAACATTGCTACTGGAGCTTTGCATGCTTAATTTCCTCTTGCTCAAACACCTAAAATTATTTGCAACAAGCTGGGCGATCATGAAGCTTGCTTCATTTCGGGTCAATATCCCGCTGCAATTTATTTCCTTAACAGCGAAGCAAGAATGGGGCCAAAAAAAAGCCGCGAGAAATGTCGCGGCTTAGAGTCTAACAGGGAGGCGTCAAACAGAGTGGAAAAGTGCCACTCGGAGAATCCAAATCACTGGATTTCGAGTATCAAAGGTAAACAAAACTCATTACCAAATGGTTAACAAGATCGCTTCAATTGCGAAAAAATGAGTCGGCGGCGCTGCGACTGGCCTGCTTCTTTGCAATTTCAGCGTGAACCCGCCTGATTTCCTCTTGCAAAGCGTGAATACGCTGTTCCAATTCGGCCACCGAAATTGCATCGAGATTTTCACCGATAACCATGTTTGCCGGCTTTTTGGGAGCCTCATCAAGTTCCATGGCGAAAGTCCTCCTGTTGAACTCCCGCACTTTGCCATTGCAAGCCATGGCTCTGCAACCCATTGTGCCCCGCAAAGGCAAACATGAATGAGCAGCATGAAGGCAATAGCGATCACAACGCCCGGCGGACCGGAGGTTTTGGAGCCAGTTGACCTAGTGGTGCCTGTGGCTTCCC
Organism: Rhodobiaceae bacterium; assembly: GCA_009885825.1. GTDB lineage: Bacteria > Pseudomonadota > Alphaproteobacteria > Rhizobiales > Aestuariivirgaceae > Aestuariivirga. Next base: position 73,383 of record VFJY01000043.1, read on the forward strand.
GGGGGCAGATACTGGTGAAGGTTTTCGCCGCAGGCGTCAATCGGCCGGATGTTTTGCAGCGGCTTGGCGGCTATCCACCGCCGCCAGGCGCGCCCGCAACGCCGGGCCTGGAAATTGCGGGTGAAGTTGCTGCGTTGGGGGAAGGCGCGAAGCGCCACCGGATTGGCGACAGGATTTGCGCGCTCGTGCCCGGCGGCGGCTATGCGGAATATTGCGTTGTGGCGCAGGACAATGCGCTGCCCGTGCCTGCTGGCCTGTCGATGATCGAGGCCGCAGCCATTCCGGAAACACACTTCACTGTCTGGACAAATGTGTTTGATCGTGGGCGTCTGGCGGCGGGAGAAACCATTCTGATCCATGGCGGCTCCAGCGGCATTGGCACAACAGCCATCCAGCTGGCCAGGGCGTTTGGCGCGCGCGTGGTGGTTACTGCGGGAAGTGACGCAAAATGCGCGGAGTGCCGACGTCTCGGAGCCGAGCTTGCCATCAACTATCGCAGCCAGGATTTTGTCGAGGAGCTCAACACTGCCAACATCGCGCCGGATGTCATCCTCGACATGGTGGGCGGTGACTATGTGGCGCGCAACCTGAAGTGTGTGGCGTTGAATGGGCGCATTGTGAACATCGCTTTTCAGAAGGGCGCAAAGGTGGAGATTGATCTCTTGCCACTCATGCTGAAGCGATTGACCCTCACGGGGTCAACGCTTCGGCCGCGCAGTGTGGAGGAGAAAGCCGAAATAGCGCGGTCGCTGGAGGCCAAGGTTTGGCCGTTGCTTGAAGCTGGCGAATGCAAGCCGGTTATCTACAAAACATTTCCGCTGGCTGAAGCGTGGAATGCGCACCGGTTGATGGAGTCCAGCCAGCATGTGGGCAAGATTGTGCTGACGACATGAAACGCGTTGCATCTTTGGCGGGCAGCGCCTATATAGCGGTCATTCCCCGCGTATTTTCAAGAAAGTGACGGAACCCGAGGCGGTTCTGAAGGAGCGAAAAAATTATGTCCAATGCCCCGTTGATGCCCAAGGCAACCGCCGTTTGGCTGGTTGAAAACACGGCCCTGACGTTTCGCCAGATCGCGGATTACTGCAATCTACACGAGCTTGAAGTGAAAGGCATCGCTGATGGTGATGTGGCGACGGGAATCAAGGGACTGGACCCGGTAACGGGCGGCCAGCTTACGCGCGACGAAATCAAGAAGGGTGAGGCGGACCCGAATTACACACTCAAGATTCTGATTTCGAAGGTGAATATCCCGGTGCAGAAATCAACGGGTGGCCCGCGCTATACGCCGGTGTCGCGCAGAGGCGAGCGGCCGGATGCCATCATGTGGCTCCTGCGCAATCATCCGGAATTGCCAGAATCAACGGTCATGAAACTGGTGGGGACGACGAAGTCCACCATCGCGGCCATTCGTGACCGCACGCACTGGAATGCCGCCAACATCAAGCCGGTTGATCCGGTGTCGCTGGGGTTGTGTTCGCAGCTGGAATTGGATTTCGCGGTTCAGAAAGCGGCGCGCAAGGCTGGCAAGGGGCAAGTGCCAGATGCAGCGCCGGCGCGCACGCTCATTCCGGCTGCGGAAGTTTTGGGAACAGCCGCCAATGTGGCCGCTGTTGCCGCTGCGGCGGTGGAAGCCGAAAAAGCTGTTTCAGCAGAAACCGTGAAAAATGATGACAAGCACTATAGCGCCGATTCAGTTTTCGCCAAGCTCAAGGGATTGAAGCTCGAAAAAGAGACTGAATAATGCGTGTTCTTGTAGTCGGCACGAATGGCGATGTGGGCAAGGCCGCGGTTGCCGAATTGAGCGTGCGCCACGAAGTCATCAAGGCTGGCCGAACAACCGGCGATGAGCAGGTGGACCTCATGGATGCGGGTTCGATCACCGCCATGTTTGAGAAAGTTGGAAAGGTTGACGCCATTGTCGCCTGCGCCGGGCATGCGCATTTCGGCCCGCTTGCCGGCATGACGGAAGAGCAGTTCATGGTCGGCTTGAAGGACAAGCTTATGGGGCAGGTCAATCTTGTCTTGCTGGGAACCCGTTATGTGAATGACCGGGGATCATTTACGCTGACCAGTGGCGTTCTTGACCGTGACCCCGTTCGGAAGGGCGCAAACGCGGCGACGGTGAACGCGGCGCTGAAAGGGTTCGTCACCGCTGCGGCGATCGAACTTGAACGGGGCATTCGCATCAATGTCGTAAGCCCGGGATTGCTGGAAGCCTCCGCCAAGAAATATGCGGGCGCGTTCCCCGGCCACGAAACAGTTTCGTCGGCCCGCGTGGGTCTGGCCTATGCCAAGAGCGTTGAAGGCGCCATCACCGGGCAGCTTATCATTGTCAGTTAAAGTTTCTTTCGCAAGTTAACCTTGCTGCGGAACAACTTATGGTTTTATTGATTGTGCTGCTGCTATGGGCTAAGCAGCCGATGCGGCACCAAGTGGGTGCTAACCATTTCTTAACAACTCATTTCTATGATTCTCGACGACGGCCGGGATTTTGGATTTCGGAGCGTTTGTCGAGGGTCGATGCAGACAGCAGGTTTTAAGTCATTCTTATTTGGATGCGCAGTTCTTGGGGCTATCAACGCGGGTAGCGTCGGAACGCAGGCAGCGACTGGAAATTCGGTTTCAATTACAAACAACGGCGGCGGGGTTGTTGTTCAATACGCCCTCAAGGTGGCTGAATACCGGGATGCGGGCACGCTCGTCAAATTTTCCGGCAGATGCGATTCCTCCTGCACGCTATTCTTAAGTTTGCCGCAGAATCAAATTTGCATCAATCCCGGCGCATATTTCAGGTTCCATTCGCCGTCTGGCGCCAATGCACGCGCAGTTCGCGTGGCGCAGTCCTTCATGATGAAGAAATATCCTGGCTGGGTCCGGAATTGGATTTCTGGACAGGGCGGCCTCTCCAAGCAGCTCATCAAGATGGACTATGCCTACGCAAGCCGCTTCATCTCAAGTTGCGCGGCAGTTGCCCTGCGCTGAGGATGCGGTCTGGATGTAGCATGAGAAACTGGCTATGACCAAGTTCCGTTGACGCAGTTCAAAGAGAGTCGCGGCGACCAATAGAGGCCGCCGCACTGCTCGTCTCAGCTGTTGGTTTTCTTAGCTGGACTTTTTGTCATAGTAGTTACACTCATGTTCCTCCGGACTTTCGGTGGGCCGACTCGGCCTGGTGGTGGACCTGTTTGAACTGCTATTGTCGTTGATATTGCCACTCGTGCCTGTGAAAGCTGTGGCGTCGCAGGCCGTGCCCTGCCCACGATAATTTCTCAGGAAACTGCGGATTGCCTGTCTGGTGCCTTTTTCCAAAGCGGCCTCGCAGGCGCATTCGGCTTCAGTCACACCGCCTGCCATGCAGCTTTTAATGCTTGCCGATTGGGCGTTTGCGACACTTGCATAAAGCGAAGTGGCGGCCACCAAAGCACCAGAAACAACCAAAATTGCCCTTAAGTTCTTCATGATATATGGTTCCTTTTCAGATTGTGAGTTTGCTCGTCCATCCGATTGATAAACTCATAGTGTTGTTAGACATTGATTTGAGTCATGTTTCACTCCTCCAGAATCAAGCAGTACTAGCTATTGTGATTTGGCCGAGCGCCCTTCGCAAAATGGAAGGGCTCGTCTGGCGTGTTGGCCCCACCCGCCTGACAGTTACTCGTGCTGAGACACTTAGTATCTGTCCGTCGCAGCTCCGCACAGTGAACTCGCTGGGATCATGGCACAAGACAATAAGAAAATAACTTTTCCTTCCGCCTGAAGCTCTCCATTTTTTAGATATTTGCCCAATGCCTCAATTAGTTAAAAGTTAGAATAACTAATTCTAAAAGTCAATTAAAATCACTTGACTGTTGTGACTATAAATGCAGTCAAACTAGCGATTTTCAAAATTGCTAATGATTCGGTTAAGATTGGATGGCACGCTCGACCGAGATTCTACGATTAACTGGATCGTAGTTGGGGCTCAGGTCACCGGGCTCATTCCTTGACAGGCACCGTATAGTTCAGGGGCATGCGGCCGCCGTCGGCGTAGATGGTTTGGCCGGTTACGTAGCTGGCGTCATCGCTCGCCAGGAACAAGGCGATTGATGCTATTTCTGATGGCTCGCCGATCCGCCCAATCGGGGTTCGCGACATGACGCGGGCCATGGCGGCCTTGTCGGAAACCACCGCTGTCAGCATGTCTGTGTTGATGGAGCCTGGTCCTATGGCGTTGACGCGAATGCCGTGGGGGGCAAGATAGATCGAAGTGGCGCGGGTGAGTTGCGCAACGCCACCTTTGGATATGCAGTAGGCAATGATCGTGGGAATGGCGAGAGTGTCGTTCACCGACGACATGTTGATGATTGAGCCGGCGGGCTTTCCGGCCTGGACCTGCTTCACCATTTCACGGGCGCAGGCCTGGAGCATGAGGAACGAGCCCTTGAGATTTATGTCAAGAACCTTGTCATAATCCACTTCTGTCATTTCGAGAAAATCGCCAACGACACTGACCCCCGCATTGTTCATCAGGACATCAATGGCGCCAAATTGATGGATAATTGCCGCAACAGCTTTTTTTACTTCGCTGGAATTCGAAACATCGCAGTGCATGAACGTGGCGCCGAGGCGCTTGGCTTCTGCCGCGCCAATCTTGTCCATGATGTCGGTCATGATGACCTTCGCGCCTTCGGCCACAAAGCGCTCGGATGTTGCCAGGCCGATTCCCCGCGCAGCGCCGGTCACGATGGCGATTTTGTTTTTGAGTTTCATCCGGGATTTCCTAGTGGGTGTGAAAGTTTCCGCTGTCTGATTCCAGCATGAGAGATGCGACGGTCACATGGCGGGGACGACTGAGGGCAAAGAGGGCGGATTCCACGATGTCACGATTGGTGAGCCACGAGGTTTCGGGCTGAATGGCGTTCCATGCCGCTTCGTCCAGCGGCGATATATCCTTGATGTTAGGCGGATAGATTCCGCTGATCCGCACGGGCCTGCCGCGCAGTTCCTGACGCAGCGCATCGGTCAGTCCAGCCTGGCCATGCTTGGAAGCGATATAGGCGACTGAGGCTCCCAGAAGCGGAACATTGTGCATGCCGCTGGTGGAGACAATATTCAAGATGTCGCCAGCGCCGGATTTTTCGAGCAACGGGAGAAGACCGCGGGTGAATAGCAGCGTGCCGGTTACATTGCCCGTGATGGTGTTGGCGATGGAGTAGGCGTCGTGGCTCTCCATGGGCCCCGCATGCCACTGGGCCGCATTGTTGATGAGAACATGGAGAGGGATGCCTTCGTCGCGCATTTTTTTGGCAGTCAACGTGACCTGGCTGATGTCAGCGAGGTCGAGGTGGAGCGTTTCTGGCCGCTTGCCAGTTCTGAGTCTTATCGATTCCGCCAGGGATGTAAGATTTTCCATATTACGGCCAGCTACGACCACTTCCGCCCCCGCATCGGCGAAGACTACCGCAAACGCGGCGCCAAGGCCCCGGCCGGCACCTGTAATGATTATTCTTTTCCCCTGGACCGCCATAGGGTCAAGGCTAGCGCATAATGCATGAGCAGGTAAGGGGCAGGGGCCTCACCCAGCTGCGCCACGAGTGGGGAGGTGACCCTGGTTTTGGCGCCATCGACCCATGGCAAAGCTCCCACACTCGCAGTTTTCACCGGTGTTTAGCCATAGCTACTGGATAGGCCTGCATGTGAGAATTTTTTGGCCATTAGATTCGGGGGAAGTCGCAGTGCGCCCAATCCACTCCCTACTTGAGAGGGCCAAAATCACGCAGAGACCCTCTCACGGCGCGTATAAATGAATGAGCTATCTCAAGCTGCTTGCTGCTGGCTCTCGAGTCTGGTGATTTCGTCTTTTATCTTGAGTTTTCGGCGCTTTATTTCGGCGATTTCCTGGTCAGTTGACGCAGGGTGGGCCATGGCCTCGGCCAATTCCTGCTCTAATGCTCTGTGTTTGGTTATCAACTCACTAAGATGGGCTTGAAGGGACATTAAGACCTCCGCACGATGTTGAAGTTAACGACAATATGATGACACAGAGTTGGGGTCTTGTCGAATGGCTTTCGAAGGCATAGGTGAAGGGGGCTAAAATTTGGTTTTATGGGCGGGTAAACCAATATGGATACCATCCAAGAAGTTGCCATTCGTTCAAAATTGCAGAATCTGCTGCAGCAGCACCGGGACCTTGACTTGGCGATCGTTTCGCTGGAAGCAACGGGCACCAGCGACCAGTTGCATCTCCGGCGCCTCAAAAAGATGAAGCTTGATCTCAAGGACCAGATCTTGAAATTGGAGAACATGCTGGTCCCCAACATCATCGCTTGAAAGGCAAGGTTATTTTGAAAGCACCTGTCGCCATTGTCATGGGCAGCCAATCGGATTGGGCCACCATGAAGCATGCCGCCGATATTCTGGATGCGTTGGGGGTGGCGAATGAGGCGCGCATTGTTTCGGCGCACCGCACACCGCAGCGGCTCTATGACTTTGCCAAAGGAGCGAAGACTGAAGGGTTTCAGGTGATCATCGCGGGGGCTGGCGGGGCCGCGCATTTGCCGGGGATGGTGGCCGCCATGACGATCTTGCCGGTGTTTGGCGTGCCGGTTGAGTCGAAGGCCCTGTCCGGGCAGGATTCACTGCTTTCGATCGTGCAGATGCCAGCGGGAGTGCCGGTTGGCACGTTGGCCATTGGCAGGGCGGGAGCGACCAACGCGGGGCTTTTGGCTGCGAGTGTTTTAGCTTTGAGTGACAAGGCCTTAGCCCAGAGGCTTGAGACTTGGCGTGAACAGCAAACGGCCTCTGTGGCGGTGAAACCGAAAGACGAGGCTTGATGCTCAAGCCGGGGTCCATGATCGGCATTTTGGGCGGCGGGCAATTGGGGCGCATGCTGGCGCTGGCGGCGGCGCGGCTTGGTTTGAAATGCCATACCTATGCGCCGGAGAATGACAGTCCGGCGTTTCAGGTTTCGGCGGCGCACACGGTTGCCGGCTATGATGATCTTGACGCGCTGGAAGTTTTCGCTCGGTCCGTCGATGTGGTGACTTACGAGTTTGAGAATGTTCCGGTTGAGGCGGTGATTTTTCTGGAAGCGTTGGCGCCGGCGCGGCCCGGCTCAAAGGCCTTGGCCACGGCGCAGGACCGGCTGAAGGAAAAACATCTGGCGCGCAGCCTGGGCGCGCTGACGGCGGAGTTTTCCGCAGTGAACAGTCTGGATGAGTTGCGGTCAGCGGTTGGGCGCATTGGATTTCCCGCTGTGCTCAAGACCAATCGCCTTGGCTATGATGGCAAGGGACAAGCGAAGATATCGAGCGATGACGATGTTGCAGGCGCTTGGGCTGCGGTTCATGGCCAGCCTTCAATTCTCGAAAGCTTTGTCAATTTTCGCAGTGAGGTTTCGGTGATCGGGGCGCGGGGGCTTGATGGCCAGTTTGTGGCCTATGATGTGACGGAGAATGTTCATCGCAACCATATTCTGCATACCTCATCGGTGCCTGCGAAAATTGAAGGAGCGCTGGCCGCCAAGGCCATCGAAATTGCGCGTGGCATGGCGGAGGCTCTGGATTATGTGGGTGTCATGGGAACCGAGCTTTTTGTGGGCGAAGGCGGGGTCTATGTCAACGAAATCGCGCCCCGGGTTCATAATTCCGGCCACTGGACCCAGGATGCCTGCGTGGTTTCACAATTTGAGCAGCATATCCGGGCTATTTCTGGCTGGCCCTTGGGCAGCACGGAGCGGCATTCGAACGTGGTCATGACCAACATTTTGGGGCAGGACGCGGCAGATTGGGCAAAATTTGCCGGGCAGGCCAATTCCGGCCTGCATTTCTATGGAAAAGCCGAGGCGCGGGAAAACCGAAAAATGGGGCACATAAATGTGCTGACCCCTCGACAGGCGTGATAGGCTGTGGTACGCCACGCCATCTTTAAGCAACCCCTTTCGAGGGGTTTCTTTTCATGAAATTTAACACCGATCAATTCCGAGGTATCATTTGCAAGTCGTAGTCCGTGACAACAATGTTGATCAAGCCCTGAAAGTCCTCAAGAAAAAGATGCAGCGCGAGGGCATTTTCCGCGAAATGAAATTGCGCGGACATTTTGAAAAGCCATCGGAGAAGAAGGCCCGCGAGAAGGCGGAAGCGGTGCGCCGCACCCGCAAGCTGGCCCGCAAGAAGCTGCAGCGCGAAGGCCTGCTGCCGATGCCGAAGAAGATCGAGAAGCCCAAGCGCTTTGGCGCAGGCGGCGGCGCCGGTGCTGGCGGCGCATTCTAAGCCAGTTCAAGTTTCGAATTTTAAAGGCCGTGGTTTATCCCACGGCTTTTTTCTTGCCTGACAGGCGGCAAATCCGCCATCTATAGCCATGGTCACGCTGCACGAAAGCTGGAAAGCGCCGCTTCAGGGGGAGTTCGACGCGCCC
>VFJY01000205.1 GCA_009885825.1 Rhodobiaceae bacterium
CGCCAATGCCGTGCCGCTCAAAAAAACGCTGCCGCGTCCGCGTGCGATCAAACCCTTTTGATCCGTTGGTCAATCCAGGAAGTCCGCCGGGTCGCCATCAGACTCGCTCGAAAGAGAATCCAACCCGCCCATATCATCGCATGGTCACTCTGGCGCAGAGCTCACCAGGCCGTCGCTCAACGCGCACACTTCAAGGCAAAAAAACAACTGTAATGCTAGGCTTTAACAATCAGATGCTCCGGCCCATAGGGGAAGCCCGTGATGTTGCGATTGCCTTTTTCGGTGATCACCAGAATATCATGCTCGCGGTAGCCGCCAGCGCCCTTTTGGCCTTCTGGGATCATGATCATGGGTTCCATGGAAACCACCATCCCGGGTTCAAGCACAGTGTCGCAATCCTCGCGGAGTTCAAGGCCGCCTTCCCGGCCGTAATAATGGCACAGCACACCGAAGGAATGGCCGTAGCCGAAGGTGCGGTATTTCAGCAGGTCATGCTGGGCGTAGATATCATTCAATGATTTGGCGACGTCCGAACACTTGGCGCCAGGCACCAGCAGTTTCTTGCCCACATCATGGACGTGGCAATTCATTTCCCACATCTTGATATGCTCTTTGCTGGCGCTCTCGGCAAACAACGTGCGCTCGAGTGCCACATAGTAGCCTGCAACCATCGGAAAACAGTTGAGCGACAGAATATCGCCCTTTTTGATCTCGCGGCTGGTGACAGGATTATGGGCGCCATCGGTGTTGATGCCGGATTGAAACCAGGTCCAGGTATCCATCAGCTCCGCATGGGGCCAGACCTTGGCGATCTCACGCACCATGGCTTGGGTTGCGTGGAGTGCTACTTCATGCTCAGGCACGCCAACGGCAATCGCTTCCACACAGGCGGCGCCGCCGATATCGGCGATCCGTGTCATCTTGGTGATGTGCTTGATTTCCTCAGCCGACTTGATCATGCGCATCCGCATGGAAGGGGCGGCCACATCGACGAACTCCACGCCCGGAAAAGCGTCCTGCAACTGCTTGCGAAAATCGATGTTCACATGATCGAATTCAATGCCGATGCGCTTGGCTCCCTTGACAAGGCCTTGCACTGCGGTGAAATAATTTTCGCTGGACCAATCAGTGTAGGTGACATTATCGCCAAAGGTTCGCCTGGCAGGCTGGCCGCCATCGATTGCGGCTGTCACAGTCGTGGCAGATTTTTGCGTGATCACCAGGCCGTATTTGCGGCCGAAATAGCAATAGAGGAAATCTGCGAGATAACAGATGTTGTGGTACGATGTGAAAAGACAGGCATCGATGCTGCTTTTCGCCATCCAGCCCCGGATGTTGTCCTGCCTGCGCTGCATTTCCGCCGCTGAGAAGATGGGTTTGGGTGGTTTCCCGTTGTTTCGATAATCAACCAGGCTCGGCCGTGCGCTGACAGACATCTGTGCCCTCCAATGTGCAAGCCGGATTGTGACCACATAAATGCTTGTGTCAAAAGACGATCAATCACATAATACATGAATAAATTTCATGGAGCTGCCTTGTCCCGCCTGCCGCCACTGAATGCCCTCAAATGCTTTGAAACTGCCGCCCGCCACGGCAGCTTTTCCAAGGCTGCGGAAGAGTTGCATGTCACGCAGTCCGCCGTTAACCACCAGATACGCCAGCTGGAGCATTGGTTTGGTGTGCCGCTGTTTGATCGTCAGGGCAGGCAGACACTTCCCACACCGGAAGGCGCAGAACTAGCTGAATCACTGGCAGAGGCTTTTGGCATTATGGATGGCGCCTGTCAGCGCATCGCCAAGAGCGATGGGAAATCCAACCTCACTATTGCGGCCATTCCTTCTATCGCCACCATCTGGCTCATCCCCAGGCTTCCGGCCTTTCTGAAGGCCAACCCCAATATTGGCGTCCGCCTGCTGCACGCAATCTTTGAACAACCCATCGACTTTGAAGACGTGGACCTGGCTATAACCTATGGGGATTGGAACCAGGCCCCGCCCACTGCCACCAAGTTTCTCGAGGGAGTTTCTTATCCGGTTTGCAGCGCGCATTACCTCACTCTTGCAGGGCCGCTAAGAGAGCCGGCTGATCTGTTGAAGTGTTCCCTGCTGCATGATTTTGATCGCAGGCCGTGGTCCAAGTGGTTCAAGGCGGCGGGCACGAAAATTGATGACCGGTTGCCGGGGCTGTTGTTTGAAGGATTTAACCTCTTGTATTCTTCAATACTGGCGGGCCAAGGCGTTGGTCTTGCGCCAACGGCGATACTCGCTGATGACTTGAAAGCCGGCCGGCTGGTGCAGTTGTTCGACATTCCCGTGCTGGAAGAGAAAGCCTACTTCATCTCAGAACCCGCCAACCCAAGAGAAAGCCGCGCCGACGACGTGGCGATATTCAAGGCATGGCTGCTGGAGCAAGCGGCGAGTTAAAGCAAATCCAGGCAGCAGCTTTGCGCCTGTATTTGTGGAATTAGCCAATGGACATTGCTAGACACGCTGGATGACCGCGACACTTGAGACAAATAAAACCCGCGCTGCCACCTCTGCCGTTTATGCCGTGCTGGTGGCAGTGGCTTCCTGCCATATGATCAATGACACTTTGCAGGCGGTTTTGCTTGCGATGTATCCGATGCTGCGGGATTCATATGCTTTGACCTTTACGCAAATTGGGCTGCTGACCATGGTGTTTCAGGTCACGGCCTCAATTCTGCAGCCTCTGGTGGGGCATTTTACGGATCGCAATCCTCTGCCCTATTCGCTGCCGGTGGCGCCGGCATTTACCCTGTTTGGGATCATTCTTCTCGCCATGGCTTCATCGTTCACAGGGCTGCTGGTTGCGGCGGCTGCGATTGGCGTGGGCTCTGCGATATTTCATCCGGAGTCTTCGAGGGTGGCCAGGCTTGCTTCGGGCGGGCGCTACGGCATGGCGCAATCCCTGTTTCAGGTTGGCGGCAACGCAGGAACAGCCATTGGGCCCTTGCTGGTGGCCTGGTTTATATTGCCACGGGGGCAGATGAGCGTTGTCTGGTTTGGGGCGATCGCGATTGGGGCGATTGTAATATTGGGCGCCGTGGGCCGCTGGTATAGCGAGCATCTGGCGGAGCGCAAAACGCAACAGGCAACTGCGCTGGTTCATCATGGCTTGAGTTCACGGACCGTCGTGGTCTCGCTTGCCATTCTCATTGCGCTCATGTTTTCCAAGTTTCTCTATATGACCAGCCTGGGTAGCTTTTATGCGTTTTACCTGATTGATCATTTTCATGTGGCTGTGAAGGACGCGCAGATTTACCTGTTCATATTCTTGGGCGCGGTGGCTGTCGGCACATTTGCTGGCGGACCCATTGGAGACCGCGTCGGGCGCAAAGCGGTGATCTGGTTTTCCATTCTGGGTTCGCTGCCGTTCACGCTGCTGCTGCCATTTGCGAATTTGTTCTGGACAGTGGTGCTCACTGTTCCCATCGGCCTTATTCTGGCATCGGCATTCTCGGCCATCATTGTTTATGGGCAGGAGCTTTTGCCGGGCCGCGTCGGCATGGTGTCTGGCCTGTTCTTCGGCTTCGCGTTTGGCTTTGGCGGATTTGGTGCGGCGGCTTTGGGGGCGCTGGCCGACGAAACCAGCATCACCTTTGTTTACCAGCTTTGCTCAGTGCTTCCGGCCATTGGCTTGTTGACCGTATTTCTGCCCAGCCATGACCGCCTCAAAAGCGTGACTTGACCGTGACTGCCCGAAACGCCACATTGCATTTATGACCACACCTGCCCTCATTGACCCCTTTGGTCGCCATGTCAGTTACCTGCGGGTTTCCGTGACGGATCGCTGTGATTTTCGCTGTGTTTACTGCATGGCGGAAGACATGACATTCCTGCCAAAGCGGGATTTGCTGTCGCTGGAGGAGCTTGACCGGCTGTGTTCGGTGTTTATCGACAAGGGGGTTCGCAAGATCAGGCTGACGGGCGGGGAACCGCTGGTGCGCAAGGGCATCATGTCCCTGGTGGAAAACCTCGGGCGGCATTTGCGTTCGGGTGCATTGGAAGAATTAACGCTGACCACGAATGGCAGCCAGCTGGTCAAATATGCCGGGGAACTTGCGGCACATGGGGTGCGGCGCATCAATGTTTCAGTGGATACGCTAGATGACGCCAAATTCAAGCAGATCACCCGCTGGGGCGAATTGGCCAAGGTCAAGGCTGGTATCCGGGCCGCTCAGGCGGCAGGTTTGGCTATTAAAATCAATGCGGTAGCGCTGAAAGGCGTGAATGAACATGAACTGCCGGACATGATCCGCTGGTGCCATGGCGAGGGCATGGACCTGACGTTTATCGAAACCATGCCATTGGGCGATATTGATGGCGACCGTACGGACCAATATCTGCCGCTATCGGTTGTTCGGGCGCAGTTGCTTGAACAATTCACGCTGGAAGACATCCCCTACAAAACGGGCGGGCCTGCGCGCTATGTCCGAGTTGCCGAAACCGGTGGTCGCCTTGGATTTATCACTCCGCTCACCCATAATTTCTGCGAGAGCTGCAACCGGGTCAGGCTCACCTGCACGGGAACGCTGTACATGTGCCTGGGCCAGGAAGATGCCGCCGATTTGCGCACCCCGCTTCGCGCGTCAGAAGGCAATGAACTTTTGAGCGCCGCCATTGACGAGGCTATTGGCCGCAAACCCAAAGGCCATGATTTCATCATCGACCGCCGCCACAACAAGCCCGCAGTCTCGCGCCACATGAGCGTCACTGGCGGATAGCAGAATTTCCCGCTAGACAGCGGGCGATGATCACACTTCCCAAAAATACCGCATTGCGTGCCGGGCTCTACATGGTTTTGTGCACGGCGTGCTTTGTCCTGGGTGACAGCTGCATCAAGTACATCGGCAACACATTGCCGGTTGGCGAGATCGTGGCGATACTCGGGTTCCTGTCCTGCATATTTCTTTTTCTCCTTTGTGCCCAGCAGGGAATTTTGTCCGAAATCCCGATGATTTTTTTCCGCTCGGTTTTATTGCGTTCAACTCTTGATGTGTTCGCCGGCTTCATGTTCATTCTGGCGCTTCTCAACATGCCGCTGGCCAACATGGCGGCAATCATGCAAACCGTTCCGCTGGTTGTGGCCGTCTTTGGCATTGTCTTATTGGGGGAAGCCGGTGGCATAGGGCGAGTTGCCGCGGTCATTGCCGGATTTCTTGGCGTGATGTTTATCGTCAAGCCGACGATTGACAGCATTTCGATTTTCGAATTTCTCGCATTGGGAACTGTGTTCATGGTGGCGGCGCGCGATATCGTGACCAAGAAAATACCGGCTCATGTTCCCCTCCTCATTATTGCCTTGGCCAATGCCATATTTGCATGCATAGGTGGATTTGGCGTCGGACTGGCGCAAGGTTTTGCCACCCCGCAAACCTGGCAACTCGGGGTTCTTCTGGCTGCCAGTGTTTTTCTCACTTGCGGCTTCATTTTTATCGTTGCCACAGTTCGCCTGGGTGATCTTTCGGCCACGGCTCCCTTCAGATACTCGGAAATATTGTTTGCGATAATCGCCGGCATGCTGGTGTTCAATGAATATCCGGACCTTTGGGCCTATTTTGGCATGGCGATGATAATTGCAGCGGGGCTGTATGCAGCGAGCCTCGAAACTTCAGGCGTCCACGACGCCAAAGTTGAGTTGATGCCGCCCGTCACATAGGGTTTATCTGCGCCCGCCAGACATTCACTCTAGATAGGCCTCAATGCAATTTCCCCCGCAGAATCAGGCTTTGCGCGCCAGCGCCTACATGGTGGCCGCCATGGCCAGTTTTGTGCTCAATGATGCCTGCATCAAATACATTGGCACGTCATTGCCGCTGGGCGAAATCATGAGCATCCGCGGTTTCATTGCGGTAGCGATCATTGCTGCCTTCTGTGCCAGCCAGGGTGAACTTAGGTACGCATCTCACATATTTTCGCGCTGGGTGCTGCTGCGGTCCTTACTCGATATAGCAGGAACCATCATGTTTCTGATTGCCCTCATGCACATCCCGTTCGCCAATCTTACGGCCATCCTGCAAAGCGTGCCGCTGGTTGTGGTGCTGCTTTCGGTCTTGTTTCTTGGCGAAAAAGTGGGCATCCGCCGCGTCTTGGCCATAGTCGCGGGTTTTATTGGTGTTATGCTGATCATGCGCCCGCAATCTTCGACATTCACCATCTATGAGGGACTGGCCGTTGGCATTGTGCTTGCTGTGGCGGTGCGCGACCTCGTTACCAAGCGCATCCCCGCCAACATACCCATCTTTGTAATTGCGCTGGCAAATGCCGGATTTGTAACGCTGGGCGGGCTGGCGATTGCCTTCACGCAGGGCTTTGCGCCGGTGGCGCTTTGGCAGCTGGTATTGCTCACACTGTCAGCAGCGCTTCTGGCCTCCGGCTACGTGCTCATGGTCGCCACATTGCGGCTGGGAGATCTGTCGGCCACGGCGCCTTTCCGTTACAGCAGCGTTTTGTTTTCGATTGTTCTGGGAATGGTCATTTTTTCAGAATTTCCCGATGCCCCTGCCTACTTTGGCATGGGTCTGATCATCGCCGCCGGCCTCTATGCCGCCCACCGGGAAACCGTAATCAACCGCAGGCTCCGCCAGCGGGGTTCGCACAGCCCATGACGCGCGCGAAATTGCTCAGCCTTGCAACCGCTGTTCCTGAATTTGAGCTGCGGACAGAAGATGTTCTGGTTGAAGCCCAGAAGATATTCGGCGGCAGGCACCAGGATTTCGAGCGCATGCTGCCCGTCTATGCAAATTCCGAAATCAAGACCCGTTACTCCACCTGTTCCTATGACTGGTTCCGGCAGGACCAGGGTTGGCCTGAGCGTTCGGAAGCTTTTGTGGTTGGAGCTTCGAAGATATTTGCCGAGGTTTCCGCATTGGCCCTGGAGCGCGCCGGGCTTGAAGCTGGACAGATCGATACCATCGTCATGATTTCTTCGACGGGCGTGGCCACCCCCACCATTGAGGCGCGGGTGATGAGCGATCTGGGATTTCGCGATGATGTGAAGCGCGTACCGGTTTTTGGGCTGGGCTGCGCCGGCGGCGTGGCAGGCCTTTCGCTGGCGGCGCGATTGGCGCTGGCACAGCCGGGGTCACATGTTCTGGCGGTTGTCATTGAGCTGTGCTCGCTCACGTTTCGCGCCGATGAAATGTCCAAATCCAACATTATCGCGACGGCCCTTTTTGGAGATGGTGCGGCGGCGGCAGTGCTGTCAACCACCGGCAGCAACGCCCATGGCGAAATCGAGTTTGTGGGCGAGCATACTTGGCCAGGCACCGTTGACATCATGGGCTGGCGCATGGACCCGCAGGGGTTTGGCGCCATATTCTCCCGCAGCATCCCTGACCTTGCGCTGCGTGACTTGCGCCCTGCGGCGGATCAATTCCTGGCACACAACGGATTGGGTTTTGGGGATGTCGATGCTTATTCATTCCATCCCGGCGGGGCGAAAGTCATCATCGCATTGGAAACAGCGTTCACACTCGCGCCGGGAAAGCTTGCAAATGAACGGAAAATTCTGAGGGATTTCGGCAATATGTCAGCCGCCACAGTGTTGTTTGTTTTGGAACAGGGCCTGAAAGAGAACTTCTCTGGTCGACGCTTTGTTTCAGCTCTTGGGCCGGGCTTTACAGCCGGGTTCATAACCATGCTACAATAACGCCATGTGGACAATTCTCATCATTCTATCTCTGGTCACTCTTCAACGCCTCGTGGAATTATACATAGCGCGGCGCAACACCAAGCGCCTGCTTGCCAATGGCGGCGTTGAAGTGAGCGCTGGGCATTATCCCCTCCTCGTCATTTTTCACGCCGCCTGGTTGGCTGGGCTTTGGTATGTCGCCTGGGGCAAAGAGGTGAGCTGGCCTTGGATATTCGCCTATCTCGTGCTGCAGGCGGCGCGCGGATGGATTATTGCCGCCCTTGGCAGCCGCTGGACAACCCGCATCATCGTCGTTCCCGGTGAGACATTGAGCACTTCCGGACCTTACAAATATTTCCGCCATCCGAACTACATGATCGTGGCAGCCGAGATATTCATTCTGCCCATGGTTTTTGGCCTGTGGTGGTATGCGCTGATGTTTGGCGGCGTCAACCTGGCGCTGCTGTATTACCGTATCAGAGAGGAAGAGGCCGTATTGAAACCCCTGCGCGAGGAGAATCAGTTTCCGGTTGAGCCCTCGGCATGAGCGTGGGATTCGGCGGCCACTTCGCCGATTTGAGCCACCACATCCACCGGGCCGGCGCGCTCAAAAATCAGCTGCAACTTCAGTGTGCCGCCCTTCTTCAGCGGCGCGTTCAGGCCCATCAGCATGATGTGCAAGCCGCCTGGCTTTAGCTCCACACTGCCGCCTTTGGCAATGTCGAGAGCATCAACGGGCAGCATTTTCACCACGCCGTCGACCTCTTTGGTTTCATGCAGTTCGGCCGTGGCTGCGGCTTCGGTGATGATGGACAAAAGCCTGTCCATCTCCATCCCGTGGTTCATCAATGTCATGTAGACCGTACCTGCCCTGGCTGTTGGAACTGCCGAAGCCCTGGCGAAAGCCTGGGTCACCATCACGTCACTAGCCAAAACACCACTTGGCAGTGCTATGATGGCCCCAAGGGTGAGAGCAGTGGCAGTCAGCACTTCCAAAACGATTTTTCTCATGGCTGGGTTTTTGCGCCAGAAGTGGGCGCGAATGTGTCGGCTGTTGCGCGGCGAAGGGTCGCGTGTGTTCTTGCTGGCCTGGCTTTTTCTGACAACACCCGGTTTTGCCGAAGACAAATACCCTGTCGCAATTGAACTGGTTTTGGCGCTGGATTGCTCAGCCAGCGTCGATAACCGCGAATTCCAATTGCAGATTGCCGGATTGGCAGAAGCATTCCGCGATCCCGAGGTTTTGGAGGCGGTTGAAAACCTCAAGCCCTTTGGCGTGGCGGTGGCTGTTGTTCAGTGGGGGGCGCCAGGGGAAACGCGCGTCGTTGTGCCATTCATCTGGCTGGAAAATTCCATGCAGGCCAAGGCTTTTGGTTTTCGAGCAGGGCTTATTCAACGCTGGATTCGCGCGAGCGCAACTTCCATCGCTGCGGGAATTGATGACTCGGTTGAGCTTGTCAGGGAAAACGAGTTTGAGGGGCAACGCAAAGTCATTGATGTTTCGGGCGATGGAAAAGACAACAGCGGCGCTGATCTCGTGGTTTCCCGCGAGAATGCGCGAGTGGCCGGGATCACGATCAATGGCCTGTCCATAGCCTCGGATGACAAGGGTCTGGAAGACTATTATCGCCAGAATGTCATCATCGGCTCCGATGCCTTTGTGGAACCAGCCAGGGATTTCGAAGATTTCGCGCGGGCGATAAAGGAAAAATTATTGCGCGAACTGACACCATTGGCTTCCTGAAACACTACAGCATCGTTGCAATCAGTTTTTTCGCCGCCGCCCTCAACTCCCTTTCCGTGAAGCCGGCAAAGCTCAGCAGCAGCCCCTGCCCCCGGTTTTTTCCGGCGTAATGACTTGAGAGGGATTGGGTTTCGATGCCGGCGCTTGCGAGTTTTGCGGCCACTGCCTCATCATTCTCGCCATGCTTCAACCGGAGCAGAAGCATCAAGCCTGCGGGCGAGGCATCAATGGTGAACCGGTTTTCTCCTGCATCAGACAGCGCTTCAATCAGAGTAGCGCGTCTGCCGGAGTAAATCCTTCGCATGCGCCGAATATGGATGGCGAAGGCGCCCGAAAGCATGAACTCGCAAAGTGCGGGTTGCGCCATGAGTGATGGCGGTGCGCCGTGGGCCATTCGCTCGGCGCGGAATTTCTCCAACATGGATTTCGGAACAACAATGAATCCCAATCTGAGGATTGGCGAAAATACCTTCGAGAAACTGCCGGAATAGATCACGCGATCTTTCCGGTCGAGGCTCATCAAAGCGGGCAAGGGTTGGCCCACGTAGCGGTATTCGCTGTCGTAGTCGTCTTCGATGATTGTGGCTTTGGCTTCATCAGCCCAATCCAGCAGTTCCAGCCTCCGGGAAAGCGGCATGGTCACACCTGTTGGATATTGCCGCGCCGGAGTGACGAAGGCGCCCCGTGCCCGGCCTGCGCGTTCACGACCCTTGGCGACATTCAGGCCCTCGCGGTCCACGGGAACAGCGACAGGTCTTACACCGCCCAAAGAAAAGACACGCCGCGCTGTCGGATAGCCGGGTTCTTCCATCCAGATTCTATCGCCTGCCTTGAAAATGGAGCGGTTGATGAGGTCGAAGGCGTCCATGCCGCCGGCCGTCATGACAACTTGCGAAGGATCGCAGGAAATGCCGCGCCATTCATAGAGGTGGCGGGCGATGGCTGAACGCAGCGGCAGCCATCCAAACAAGTCGTTGTGCTCCAACATGGCGATGGGCGGATTGCGCCAATAACGGCCCAGCAGGCGGCCCCATTCATCGTGGGGGAAATGCTCCCAATCCACGAGGCCAGAGCGGAAGGGCTTCGCCGGTTCTCGCGCGTGTTCGCGGAGGGTCTTGAGGGGCGGGGCCGTGGCTGCTTTGGCGTTGAGCAGACTTTCCGGGAGTTCGGCGGCAACACGGGTGCCGGAGCCCTTGCGGGTTTCGATGTAACCTTCGCTCAATAGCTGCTCATAGGCTTCAACCACGGTTGCCCTAGCCACTTTCAAATCCTCGGCGAGACCTCGGGTTGAGGGCAGCTTGGATTGGGGGCGCAGCCGACCGCTCAGCACGAACTCTCTGATTTGCCTGGATATTTGCGATTGAATGGGCTCGCTATCGGCACGATCAATGCCAATTTCCATGGTGGATGCTTCCAAAAGTGGTCTGTTCATTGACGGTAAACTTGGTTCTTTCAACCAGACCATAAACCACCCATAGAACCATGACAATTGAGGAGATGACCTATGGATAAGGCCCCTAGCCAGCGCACCCGCGTGAAGCGCCTGAACAAGCGCGCCAAATATGACGCCGAAACGGTGCATGCGATTTTGGATGCAATGCCGGTTTGCTTTGTAGGCTATGTGTTCAAGGGTACGCCCTATGTGACGCCGACACTGCAATGGCGTGAAGGCGATCACATCTATTGGCATGGCTCATCGGCAAGCCGCATGCTGGAAACCTGTGTTGACGCCGATGTATGTGTGACCGTCACCATGATCGATGCGATGGTGATGGCGCGCTCGGCGTTCAACCACTCGTGCAATTACCGCTCTGTGATGGCCATGGGCAAGGCGCGCATTATCAGCGATCCGGTTGAGAAGGAGCGACGGCTGAAAACATTCACCGAAAAACTGTTTCCGGGGCGTTGGGACATTTTGCGGCCAGTGACTTCAAAGGAGCTGAGGGCTACAACCATGTTGGGTTTATCGCTGGTTGAAGCCTCTGCCAAAGTGCGCAGTGGCCCGCCAGGTGATGACGAAGAAGACTACGCCTTGCCGATCTGGGCGGGACTCATTCCCATGCGTACGCAGATACTGGCGGCCACAGCCGATGAGCGAAACCTCCCAAGCTTGGCGCCACCTGATCATGTGACAAATTTCAAGATAGGTTAAGCCTTGTAACGCTGGTCGTGAGGGCACATACTCTTGCGAATATTTGCGAGAACTGGCGTCATGGGCACGAAGATTTCATTCACACGTACTGATGGCAAAATGGTGACCGGCTATCTCGCCAAAACCGGTCATGCCAATGCGCCGGGCGTTGTGGTCATCCAGGAATGGTGGGGGTTGCAGGACCAGATCAAAGGGATTTGCGACCGACTGGCGCTCTCGGGTTACGAGGCGCTGGCGCCTGACCTCTATGCGGGAGCGATCATTCCTTATCATGACAGCGAAGCGGCGGCGCGCGAGATGAATTCGCTGAATTTTTTGGAGGCGGCGGACCAGGTGGTGCGCGGTGCTGTTCAGTATCTCGGCAAGACCGGCGTTAAAGTTGGTCTCACCGGATTTTGCATGGGCGGTGCGGTGACGATACTGGGAGCGGCGCGCATCCCGGAAGTGGCTGCGGCAGTTGCGTTCTATGGGTTGCCCCCGGATGGTGCGGTTGATCCGGCCGACATTAAAATTCCGCTGCAGGGCCATTATGCCAATACGGATGATTACATGACGCCGCAGAGAGTTGATGCTTTTGCGGCGGCAAACTTGGGCCTTGAGTTCTATCGCTACGATGCCGACCATGGCTTCATGAATGAACAACGCGATGTGCATCAGCGTGTTGCGGCGGAGCTAAGCTGGGAGCGCATGCTGAAGTTCTGGAAGAAACATCTTTAGACCGGCTCCACGTCACGCACCTCTACTGTCGCGATCAATCCTTTCGTGTTGAAATGCACCGTTTCAATGCCCTGTCGTTTGACCTTTTTTCCGGATGAAATGCTGGTGGCCTGCAGTTTCCAATGGGAGCGCACGGAATCTGAACTTACGAACTCAACGCTGATGTCAGATGATATTTGATCGCTGAATTCATGGTAGTAAGCCTTCATCGCTTCAAGGATTGCGGTTCGGCCGTAGAGGCCGCCGATGCCTGATGAGTGGTATTCTGCGTCCTCTGCGAACATTTTTTCAACCGCCGCAAAATCAAAATCATTCTGCGCCCGGTGATAGCGCTCAACTAGTTGCAACAGATCCTTCGCCATGGCTCTACTCCGCCAGCGCCCCCATGATGCGCACCCAACTGCGGATGCCCTTGTGGAAGCTGCTGAGATTGTATTTTTCATTGGGGCTGTGAATTGCGTCATCGTTAAGGCCAAACCCCACCAGCACACTGTCCATGCCGAGGATGTCCTTGAAGCTTCGAACGATGGGAATTGAACCCCCGGATCCAATAAGCACGGCCTCACGCTTGAATTCGGATTTCAGCGCTGCGGAGGTTTTCTTTATGAACGCGTTGTCCTCGCTGATTTCGGATGCGGGCGTTCCGCCGCCCTTGCCGGAAAACTCCAATTTGCAATCCTTGGGGATAAGGTCTTTTGCGAATTTCTGAAAGGCTTTGAGGATTTTCTGCGGGTCCTGTCTTCCGACGAGGCGGAAGGTCAGTTTGGCGTGGGCCTTTGACGGCAGAACGGTTTTGGCGCCAACGCCTGTGTAGCCACCCCAGACGCCATTTACCTCGGCTGTGGGCCTCGCCCAAACATGCTCGAGCACGGTTTTGCCTTTTTCGCCGGCAGGCACTGCCAAGCCCACTTCCCCCATAAATTTCTTGTCGGAGAACTTGAGTGATCGCCATTGTTTTTTTGTGGCGGATGGCAGCGGCTTCACGCCATCGTAAAAACCCGGAATGGTGATTTTGCCATTCTTGTCATGAAGCGAGGCCAGGATCTTGGTGAGCACGCGGATCGGGTTCATCGCGGCGCCGCCATAGAGGCCGGAATGCAGGTCAATTCTGGGGCCAGTTATGGTGATTTCTTCATGCACCAGCCCCCGCAGGCGTGTGGTGATTGCAGGTGTCTTGGGATCCCACATATTTGTATCGCATACGAATGCGGCGTCCCAGGACAGTTCCGCCTTGTTGGCTTCCAAAAATGGAACGAGGGAGGGAGAGCCAGACTCCTCTTCGCCCTCAATCAGGAATGTGGCTTTGATTGGCAAGCCTCCCGTGGCTGATATCCAGGCGCGGGCCGCTTCCACAAAGGTCATGAGCTGGCCTTTATCATCGGCGGTGCCGCGCCCATACATCCGTTCCACGCCATCCTTGTCTTTGCGGCGCGTGGGTTCAAAGGGCGGTGTGTGCCAAAGTTCGACAGGATCAACGGGTTGCACATCGTAGTGGCCGTAGAATAGCAAGTGTGGTGTTTTCGCGCTGACGGATTTCGGTGTGTAGTGGGCCACGACCATTGGTATTCCGGGTGTGGGCCGCACCTCAGCGGAAAAACCCAAGCCCGTCAGTTCAACCACCAGCCAGCGCGCAGCCTTTTCGCATTCGTCCTTGTAGGCAACGTCAGTTGAGATGGATTGTATGCGGACAAAATCAAAAAGCCGATCGACGCTTTTTTCAAAGCCTTGATCGGCCGCCGCGAGAGCTGTGTTGGTCATTTTATCCTCATGTATCCAATTCAGAAATTATCCGGGCCCAGGAACGGATGCCTTTGTGGAAACTCTCGGCGTCATATTTCTCATTGGGGCTGTGCACGTTGTCACCCTCGCGCGCAAACCCAATCATCAAGCTATCAATCTTCAGATGCTTTTTGAAGGACTCCACCACGGGAATTGATCCGCCGCTGCCGCTCATAACTGGCGACCTGCCCCATTCCGCCTTCAGGGCTTTCCTTGCCGCCAGAACATAGCGACTGTCTCTGGAAACATCTACGCCAGAGGATTCGCCGCCATGGGAAATGAAGCGCGCCTTGCAGTCTTTCGGCAGTTGGGCCTTCACGAATTTGCGAAAGGCGGCGCGCATCCTGCTTGGATTTTGGCCATTGACCAGGCGGAAGGTCGACTTGGCCATGGCCTGTGCGGGAAGGACGGTTTTGGTGCCTACCCCCGTGTAGCCACCAAGAATTCCATTCACTTCGGCCGTGGGCCTTGCCCAGATTTGTTCCAGCGCCGTGTAGCCCATTTCGCCTGCGGGAATGCCGAGCCCCACATCGCCGAGGAACTGCCTGGTTGGAAATTTTAGTTTGGCCCATTTTTTACGGGTTTCGGCGGCCAGCGGCTTCACGCCATCATAGAATCCCGGAATTGTGATCTTGCCATTGCTGTTGTGCATGGCAGCGAGGATGCTGCTGAGAACCCTTATAGGGTTAATGGCGGCACCGCCATAATATCCGGAATGCAGGTCAATGCGCGGACTGGTTATTGTCACTTCCTCGGCAATGCAACTCCGGAGGAACGTGTTGATCGCCGGTGTTTTGTTATCCCACATATCCGTGTCACAGACAAAGGCCACATCTGGTTTTAACGCCTTGCGATTTTCGGCCAGGAACCTGTCGAGATGGGCGCTGTCGCCCTCCTCGTCCCCCTCGATCAAAATCGTTAATTGGAAGGGCAATTTGTCATGCACGGCCAGCCAGCCCCGACAGGCCTCTACAAAGGTCATCAATTGGCCCTTGTTGTCGGAGCTGCCGCGCGCAAATATCTGATCCTGGCCGTTTTTTCCCTTTCTGATGTGTGGTTCAAAGGGTGGCGTAGTCCATAATTCAACGGGATCAGCGGGCTGAACATCATAATGGCCGTAGAAAAGCACATGGAGCACATGGGACGGGCTCTCAGGCTTGTAATTTCCAATAATCACGGGCTGGCCCGTGGTTTTGTGGATGTTTGTGACAAATTCCAGCCCCTCGAATTCCCGCCTCAGCCAGGCCGCCGTGCTGTGGCAATCGGCGTCATAGTTGGGGTCAGTCGCTACTGTGGGGAAGCGAATGAGACAGAACAAGCGCTGCAAACTTGCCTCAATACCTGCGTCAATATGTTTGAGAACAGCGCCCACATTGCCCATAAGATATTCCTAACACTTCAATGGCTAAGGTCTTATCCCACAGACATTCAGCCAGCCGCAAGGGTTTGGGCATGACGACGACGCAAACCACAGCCGCCTTTTCGCTTGCACGCGACAGCCTGCAGGCCAAAGAATCGTCGGCCCGCCTCAGCCGCTTCCGGCGTCGCGGCTATCAGCGCTACCGCCTGCTCAGCTCGCAAATCGATTTGACGCTTCTGTGGAAGCGCCGCTGGTTTATTCTCGGCATGCTCATAGGGTTTTCCCTGATGGGCGCGCCAACCCCTGAGGGCCTCACCCACGAGGGGCAGATCGTATTGTGCATGTCCCTCATCGCAACGATACTTTTTATCAGCGAGGCCATCCCACTGCCCACTGTGCCGCTGCTGATTATTGTGGGTCAGGTGGTCTTGCTCAAGGTTGATCCAACCAAAGTGGCGCAGAGCCTGATGACGGACTCGGTTCTGTTCATCATGGGCTCGCTGATGCTCGCGGTTGCTATCGTTCGACAGCGATTGGACAAGCGCATCGCCTGGTGGATTGTGCGGATGACGGGCACTAACGTCTATTGGATCAGCTTTGGCATTACCACAGTTTGCGGAATTCTTGCCGCATTCATCGGTGAACATACGGTTGCCGCCATGATGCTGCCGGTGGGCGTGACGTTGATCACGCTTACT
Organism: Rhodobiaceae bacterium; assembly: GCA_009885825.1. Classification (GTDB taxonomy): domain Bacteria; phylum Pseudomonadota; class Alphaproteobacteria; order Rhizobiales; family Aestuariivirgaceae; genus Aestuariivirga. Next base: position 16,104 of record VFJY01000205.1, read on the forward strand.
TCCAATGACCCCAAGAAGGTGCACAACCTTGCGGCGGTTATTTTGTTTTCAATTTCTTACGGATGCTCGATAGCTGGTGTTGCTACACCTTCGGGTGGCGCCCGAAATGCCATTATCATCAGCTATTGGAAAGACTTCTTCTACGACCCGTTGGATCCCGCAACACGCCGATACTTGATGGACTACGTGACCTGGATTTATTACGCGTTTCCCATGTTCCTGGTGCGGTTGCCGATCGTTGCGGCGCTGTTGGTGTTTACGTTCAAGCCGGAAACAACGGATATGTCGCGCGCCATCAGCCGCTTGCGCACACAGGTTTCCATGCAGGGGCCAATGAAATCCTCGGAGTGGATGACGATTGTGATATTCCTCGTTACGATTCTGGGATGGATCACGCTTTCGGATCAATTGGGGCTCGGTGTGATCGCCTTGACAGGCACCATCGCTTTTCTGGTTTTGGGACTGGTGCGCTGGGAGGACATAAATTCCGGCGTGAACTGGGGGGTGGTGTTGCTTTATGCGGCGGCGATTTCGCTCGGTGTAGAAATGAAAGAAACAGGCGCCGCCGAATGGGTGGCGGGCAGCACTCTTATGGCGATGAACCATATTGGTGCGGGAAGTGCCTTGGGCTTCAACTTTGTCATTTCAATCCTTACAATTGGTGTGTCAAACACGATGACTGCGGGTGCTGCCGTGGCGGTGCTGGCGCCTATCGTTCTAAAGACCGCAGTGGCGGCTGGTGAAGACCCAATCAGCGCCGGGTTTGTTACGGCGATTTCTTCGGCCTTTGGCTATCTCACGCCAGCGGCGCAGCCCGCCTTTACCATTATCTATGCTTCGGGCTATTTGAAGGGTTCTGATTTCTTCAAGATTGGCATTCGCATGATGGTGCTTTCGCTGGTTGTGCTGCTGTTGCTATCGACATTCTATTGGCCACAGCTGCGATGAGGAATTTCTTCAAACGCTCGCAGCTATCTGATCGGCAAGAAAGTGCGGTTCGCAAGACCTTGCAGAATTTGCGGGCCCAGCGGCGCAACAGGTTTCGCATTCTGGCCTGTATTGATGGAACAGATGAATCCTATGACACGGTTCGCTATGCGGCAAATCTCGCGGCGAGCGATGACTGTGATCTGATTATTCTATTTGTCCGGCCTATAGACCAAGGCTTGCATTCCGGCGGATTGCAGGTGCGGCTGGCGCGGCAGAACATGATGGAAGCGGGATTTGAATTGCCCGGCGTTCGGCATTTGAAGCAGGCGCTTGGCGTGTTGAAAGACATGGGGATCGATCCCGAAAGCTGGTCCAAGGAAACGGACACGCAGGATGCCTGGGGTGATCCTGCCGGCGACACAAAAGTTGAATATAAAAGCCCGGAGGGGCGCAGCGTCGTTCTCAAGTTGAAGACAGCGCCCGACGTTGCAAATGGCATTCTTGATCAATACGAGCTTGGTCCCTATAACTTGATGGTTCTCGGCGAACCTTCGCGCTGGCGAGGCGAGTTCAAGGCTTTTTTTGACGCGGGCATTGTGCAGCAGGTGACGACGCTCGCCCCCTGCTCGGTTCTGGTAGTGCGTAAAGGACTGGAAAAAACCGGCTTCTTCATTTGCACCGATGGCTCATCGCGAGCCATGCAGGCCGTGCGGCGCTCGGCGGTCTTGGCGCATGTGACAGGCGAACCCATTACACTTTTTTCTGTGGCGGACTCAGACCAAGGACGTGGTGCCGCAGAAGAAGCCGTTGCCAATGCGCGGGCGCTTCTAAAGGCCATGAAAATTCCCGTGCAGGATTCCAAGGTTGCCGTGGGCAACCCGGTTGAGGAAATAGTCGAACGCGGCTCACTCTACAAGATCATCGTCGTAACCGACGAGGGGCGCACGAAATTTCAGCGCCTGTTCAAGGGCTCCGTTGCAACAGATGTGGTGCGTCGGGCGCGGACGAGTGTGCTGGATGTGAGATAAGTAGGCTAACCCTCACCGCCACTTCTGTTGCGCACGAGGGCAACTGTGAGAATCCCGACCAATGCTGCGAGAAGGATTACACCGGGATTGTGGTTGAGGATGTGCAACAGGCCAACCAGTTTTTCGTTGTGATCGCCGTGAGCCAGGACTGGCGTTGCGATGGTCGGCATGGAAATTGCGAGAAGTGCTGTGCGCTTCATGGCCGGGATATCCTTCATTTGGTCTTGATCAGGGTGCGGTTTAGCATTCGATGCGAAGGTGGGCGAGAAAAATGCGACGTGAGCTAGGGTTTTCCCGTCTTCCAATTGCTGGCGATGGTACTATGCTTGGTTTTCATGGAGAATCTTTAGATCATGCGTGCTTACCGACTTTACTGCTTTGGTGAATCCGGCAACGCCTACAAAGCCGCCTTGATGATGGAACTTTGTGAGCAATCGTGGTTTCCTATCTGGGTGGATTTTTTTAACGGCGAAACGCGGACACCAGAATATCGCACGATGGTCAACGAGTTGGGCGAGGTCCCGGTTCTCATTGATGGCGGCACGAAGATTTCGCAGTCTGGCGTAATCCTCGATTATCTTGCCGGGAAGACGGGAAAGTTTGGCCCCGCAAACGATGACGAGCGCCGCGAGATATTGCGTTGGACGCTGTTTGATAATCACAAGTTCACCAGCTACATAGCAACACTGCGCTTTTTGATTTCATTGTCCAAGACAGGCGAGACGCCAGTAACCGAATTCCTGCGCCAGCGGTTTACGAATTCTCTGAAAATTGTGGACGGGCACCTGGCCAAGCGGCCGTTTCTGGTGGGGGGCCGCGCAACCATCGCTGATCTCTCGCTTTGCGGCTATATGTTCTATGGGGACGAGTTGCCGTTATCGCTCGAGCCACACACAAACGTCCTGAAATGGATGGACAGGATCAAGGCGCTGCCCGGGTGGAAACACCCCTATGATCTCATGCCTCGGGAGCCATAGCGTCGATATATTCGTTGAGGTGTTCGAGATTTTCGAATCGCATCCAACCCTCGTCGGTTTCGGCTTCAACGGTTCCATCAGATAGTACGCGTGCCGGGCGACCGCGAATTACTTTTTCTTCCACGACATAGAGATCATTTTCGTCGGCCTCTTCTTCCACGGCCGCTGTCCCGTAGGCCTTAATCTCGGGCACGGGGTCCTCTGTGGCGTCAACCAACGACCTTGCTTCATTCATTGTGACGGGCTTTATTTCCAGCGCCCGCGCGATATCCGATTTGGCTTGCTCGAGCGCAATGACAGTATCAGTCACGCTGGGTTTGGGTGGGGCGTTTTCCGTATCCGCCTCGGTTTCTGTGACTTTGACGGCTGCACCAGCAAACTTGGGTGTTGCGGGCGGTGTCATGCCTGCTTGCGATGTTGCTGAATCAGCCACGGCTGTTAAATTCATTCCGTCGTCAAGGGCGGCTATCAAGCTGCCGAAGCCAAGTGACAGCACACCGCCAACAAGCAATATCGAGACAACCTCCGCAGTCAACCCATAGATTTGCATTTGGCCTGGGTTGAAATAGACCTTTAACCCTATGGCCAAGCCAACGGCCAGAAACAAAATCCCAAAAACCAACATTAACTTAGACATCATTCCCCTCACGCCGCCTTTTCCGAATTACAGGTTTCCACACTAACCAAGTAATCCAGCCTATAGTTAACACTTTCTGATATTTACGCCTAGCTTTCAACCGTTATCCTCGGTGCTGGCTTTGAAAGTTCGCCGCCCTCAACTGCCGCCCAGACTCGTGCCGCAATATCACGGTAAATTGCTGCATGGAGCGAATTGGGCATCGACGCCACGACTGGCTCGCCACGATCTGAGCGTATCCTGACCTCGGTATCCAGTGGCACTTCGCCCAGAAACGGCACGCCCAGCATGGCGGCCTCTTCCCTGGCGCCGCCGTGGCCGAAAATCTCGTGGCGCTCGCCGCATTTGGTGCAAACGAAATAGCTCATATTCTCGACAATGCCGATAACGGGCACATTCACCTTTCGGAACATGTTCAAGCCTTTACGGGCGTCAATCAAGGCCAAGTCCTGGGGCGTTGAAACGATGATGGCTCCTGACAGGGGCGTTTGCTGGGCCAGCGTCAACTGCGCATCGCCGGTGCCGGGAGGCATGTCCACGATCATGACATCGGTTTCGCCCCAGGACACTTCGCGCAGCAGTTGGGTGAGCGCCGACATCACCATGGGACCGCGCCAAATCATGGGCGTATCCTCGTCAACCAAAAATCCGATGGAAGCCACTTCAATCCCATAACGGGACATGGGTTTCATGCGCTTGCCTTCGGCATCGCTGGCTTCCGGTTTACCGGCTAGGCCAAAGAGTTTTGGCATGGAGGGCCCGTAAACATCGGCATCGAGAACCGCCACTTTGAGACCAAGGGATTGAAGTCCCAGTGCCACGTTAATAGCTGTGGTGGATTTTCCGACGCCGCCTTTGCCGGATGCCACAGCCACGAGGTGCTTTACGCCAGGAATGCCGTTGCGAAGCTGTTGGGCTGAACTCACTTTGGGGCCTGGCGCGCGCGCCGGGGGCTGCTCTGCTGTCAAGGCCACGAGAGCCCTGGAGACACCTGGAAGTTCTGCCACCACTTTTTCAACAACACCCCGCAAGCTCTCCATGGAATTCATGTGCTGGGGGTCGGCGACTAATGCAAACATCACCTTGCCATCAGTTATAGCAATTTCAGAAACCAATCCGGAGGAAACAATATTTCCCCGGCCGTCAGGCGCGGCAATCCGCCTGAGCGCCGCCAACACGGTTTCTTTGGAAATATCAGTCATTTACCTGTCCCAGCAGCTCATTCTTGCGTGTCGCTTAGCCCCAAAATGGCTGTGCCCGCAAGTTTAGTTTAATGAAGCCCACCATCTTCCCCTAAAAATTGATCAATATCGAAAAGCTGGCCTTAGGAGCCGCCTGTTAGGCTTTCCTGAATTGCATGCAAGCAACGATGGGTTTGATTTGAATTATGAGTGTTGACGCCAGTTCATCGGATATTCTGGATCGCGAAAATTTTCATGCCGACGAGGGAGTCTCAACGGTTCGGGAAGAAATTTCCCAATTCGAAGAGGATGCCCTGTGGGACCGCTCGGAACAGGGCGCATGGAAAACCGAATTCCTGACCCAATTTGTGCGCAATCAGTTGCGGGTTGCGCCGACGATGCCGATTCTCACAGCAATGTTTGCATTCACCTGTATGAGTTGGGTGCCGATCGGGCTGATTATCTTCTGGCTTACGGCTGCGCTCGCTTGCCAGGGTGGGTATATCTATCTGTGCCAGAGTTATTTGAAGAAGTCGCGAAGCCAGAATGAGCAGCATGACTGGATTGGCATGCTTTCTGCTTCGGAACTCACTCAGGGTGTGTGCTGGACCATGCCGCTGTTCCTGTTTTGGCCGAGCGCCAACAGCTTGCAAGGTGCCGTTCTCGTGGCGTTCGTCATGGCTGTCGTCGCGGTTCGCCTATTGGTCGTGAATAACTTCATTCCCGTGCTCATTGCCGGTACCGGTGTCATGACAATTGGGCTAGCGGCGCGATGTGCCATGCAACCAGAACCTGTCTACATGGCGCTGGGCAGCTTCATTATCGTACTTGAAGCCTTTTTTATCTATTTGGCGCGCCAACTCGCGGCCACGGCGCGCGACATGGTGAAATTCAGATCACAGAAAGATGAACTCATCAAGCAACTGCGGTTTGAGCGCGACAAGGCTGAAGGGGAAAAGCTGAAGGCCATTGAAGCCAGCAAGGCCAAATCGGTTTTCCTTGCCACCATGAGTCATGAGCTGCGTACACCTCTCAATGCAATAATGGGGTTCTCGGAAGTCATCAACCGTGAAATGTTTGGCCCCGTAACCGTTTCAGCCTACCGGGAATATGCCGGGGATATTCACCACTCAGGCCGCTATCTGCTCGATCTTATAAACGATATTCTTGACCTCTCCCGTATTGAGGCCGGACGGCGCGAAATTGTCGACGAACCCTTCAACATTCTTTCGTGCGTCAACTCAGCGCTTGCCCTGTTGGGCGCCAAGGCAAGGGAAAGATCTATTTCTATTGTAGTCGAGGTCGATAACAACCTTCCTAAACTCATGGGCGACATTCGCGCGGTCAATCAGATATTCATCAATTTGCTGACCAATGCCACTAAGTTCACGCCGAAAGGTGGCGAAATCAGAGTCAGCGCAGCGCTCAACTTGTCTGGTGCAATGGTCGTCTCGTTCAAGGACAATGGAGCTGGCATTCCAGTTCATGAAATCCGGGCGGTTCTTGATTCCTTCCAGCGTGGTTCTTTTGCCACCAAACAAGCCATTGATGGCGCCGGCCTTGGCCTGCCGATTGTGAAAGGTCTTATGGACCTGCATGGTGGAGAACTCGATATCAAGAGCGCCCCCGGAGATGGTACCGAGGTCATTGTTGCGTTCCCAGCGCATCGCGTACTTACGGGGCCGCGTGGCGAGGTCTTGTCTGATCCTGAAGTCCAGTCGGAGAGCCAGCGGCGGCTGATTGCCATCACCGGCTAAGATATCCTCAAATTTGCCAGTTTATGCATGGCCGTGGTAGCAGCGGCGATGGCTTTGTTTGATGTCGTTGTTATCGGCGCAGGTGCTGCTGGGCTGATGTGCGCGGTGGCTGCGGGGGCCCGCGGCAAGCGCGTTCTTCTGCTTGAGCACAACGACCAGGTCGGAGCCAAGATTCTGATCTCCGGCGGCGGGCGCTGCAACTTTACCAATACGGGCACGAGCGGCACAAATTTTATTTCAGAAAACCCGCATTTCTGCCGGTCGGCCTTGAGCCGTTATACGCCAGCGGACTTTTTGAAACTCGTCGAAAAGCACAAGATTTCCTGGCACGAAAAGACCCTTGGGCAACTTTTTTGCGATGGATCGGCCAAACAGATTGTTGCGATGCTGCTGGCGGAATGCGCGACATCAGGTGTTCAGATTGAACTCAATGCCAAGGTTGCGGATGTTCGCAAGCCAGACCATTTTGTGATTGAAACCGGGACCGGAAGCCATGACGCGCCAGCACTCGTATTGGCGACTGGTGGATTGTCAATCCCCAAAATGGGCGCTACGGGATTTGCCTACGACGTGGCCCGGAAGTTCGGCCTCGGAATCATCAAGCCACGCCCTGCCCTCGTCCCGCTTAAGGCCAAACCAGCCGAGTTGGACTTCTACAAGAACCTCTCTGGTGTTTCCCTGAGCGCAATCGCTTCATGCGGCAAGATCGGGTTCAGGGAGAATATCCTGTTCACCCATCGCGGCCTTTCGGGCCCGGCAATACTGCAAATTTCAACCTATGTGGTTGATGGGCATGCGATATCAGTCGACCTCGCACCAGACATCGATATATTGCGTTTCCTGAAAGATCGAAAACATTTACGCCCGAACACGGAGCTCAAGACCATTTTGGCTGAACTTCTGCCGCACCGGCTGGCTTTGGCCATTGCCCAGGATACTGTGATGGAGAAATTTGATCCGGTGGCGATGTTGGCTTTGGCCGCGAAACTGAAGCAATGGAGTTTCACGCCCGAAAGCACGGAAGGTTTCGCCAAAGCAGAGGTAACCGTCGGCGGCATTGATACCGATGGGTTGTCATCCAAAACAATGGAAGCAAAAACTGTGCGGGGTCTCTATGCCATCGGCGAAGCCGTGGATGTGACGGGATGGCTGGGCGGCTATAATTTCCAATGGGCATGGGCCAGCGGATGGGCCGCAGGGCACGCGGTCTGACTCCGGGATCACAGAAGAAGCCAACCGCCGTCATCAAATAGCCAGCAATTGGGACCAAATCCGCTATTTATTTAGTGAACATACATCGCTGCAGTTGTGTTACACTAAAGAATCAATCGTCTGCTTTAGAGGCCCAATTTGGACATTTTGAACGAAACACAATTCTCCGCCGAATTGCGACAACTGGCAAAACAGCTCACCGCCCATTGCAATCACTATCGCGACGCCAGCAATCGCAGTGCCGTCATTCAGCTCATTACAACCAGCGCGCCCTTCTTTGCGTTGCTTGGTGTCATGTTCTGGGTGGCTCCTTTTGCTTATTGGCTCGCGCTAATTCTTGCTGTTCCTGCGGGGGCGCTGCTCACACGGTTTTTTGCGCTCCAGCATGACTGCGGGCATGGCTCATTCTTCACATCCCGCCCTGGCAATGAGTGGGTGGGGCGTTCAATCAGTGTGCTGACGTTCACGCCTTACGACCATTGGCGAAGATCCCATGCCATGCATCACGCCGTATCCGGCAATCTTGACAAGCGGGGCTTCGGCGATATCGATACAAAGACAGTCAAAGAGTATGCGGCGCTCAGCGGTTGGGGCAAGCTGCGTTACCGTCTCTACCGCAATCCCCTAATCGTATTGATCATTGGTCCTCCGCTGTTTTTCCTGGTTTTACAGCGTTTGGCCATCGGCTCCAACTTGCCTTTGCGCGACAGCCTGCCCGGCCTTCTCACCCATAACGCCATGCTGCTGGCGGTTTATGGCGGCGTCAGTTTGCTTTTGGGCGTAAAGTTGGTGCTGATGGTCATTTTGCCGACAATTTTGGTTGCCACCTGGATTGGCGGCTGGCTGTTCTACGTGCAGCACCAATTTGAAGAAGCCCATTGGGACAACGCGGATGAGTGGGACGTGAAGATCGCCGCCCTCAAGGGCAGTTCCTATCTGGTCATGCCGCAAATCCTGAATTGGCTGACGTGCAATATCGCTCTTCACCACATTCATCACCTTTGCAGCCGCATTCCTAACTATCGCTTGCAGGAATGCCTGCGCGCCAATGATGAGCTGCAGACCGTGGCGCCGCGGCTCACGGTGTGGCAAGGCCTCAAGACCGTGAGGCTTGCGCTGTGGGATGAAACATCGCGCAAGCTGATATCATTCCGGGAATTCGCGGCGTTGCGAAAGCTGCAGGTGACATAAAGCAAATCTAGGCCGGCTTGTCGCTCACCCCGGCGCTGGCGAAGGTCGCCATGTCGTTGTGCAGGTTGACCGCTGCTTTCAGCAAACCTGCTGCGAGGGCAGCACCTGACGCCTCGCCCAAGCGCATTCCCAAGTCCAATATTGGTTCCTTGCCTATTTTCTTGAGCAGATTGCGGTGCGCGGGCTCGGCAGAACAGTGGGCTGCCATACAATGATCAAGCGCGTCTGGCCGCATGGCATGGAGTACGGCGGCGGCGGCTGTTGCCACATAGCCATCGAGAAGCACGGGGACTCCCTGGGTGCGCGCGGCCAGAATTGCGCCGGCCATTGCAGCCAGTTCGCGCCCGCCAAGCCTGCGTAAAACCTCCAGGGGGTCATGGAGGTGGGCAGCATGCAGCTCTACGGCGCGCGCCACCGCGTAGGCCTTGCGCTTTACGCCCTCGGCATCAACACCTGTGCCGGGCCCGACCCAATCCTCTGGCTTGCCGCCATAGAGGCCATGGCAGATGGCAGCCGCGATTGTGGTGTTACCGATGCCCATTTCGCCAATGCACAAGAGATCGCAACCGCCCGCGATTGCTTCCATGCCATAGGCCATGGTCGCGGCGCAGTCGGCCTCATCAAGGGCCGCATCCAGGGTGATGTCGCGGGTGGGTTTCTCCAAAGCGAGTTCAAACACCTTCAATCCCAGGTCAAATGTCTTGCAAATCTGGTTGACCGCCGCCCCGCCGCTTTGGAAATTTGCCACCATCTGGGCTGTCACTTCGGCCGGATAGGCGGCCACGCCTTGCGCTACCACGCCATGGTTTCCGGCAAAAACCGCAACGACCGGCCGGGAAATCCTGGGCGGATAGGAGCCCTGCCACGCAGCGACCCATTCTGCCATGGCCTCCAGTTTGCCGAGGGCGCCCGGTGGCTTGGTCAATTGGGCATCCCTCGCGCGGCACTGACCAATTGCCTTCTGGTCGGCGGTCGGCAAATCGCTCATCAAGCGGCGGATGTCGTCAAAGGGGAGACCAGTTGCGGCAATTGTCATGATGTGTCCCTAGAGGTTTTCTTGCTAGTCTCCTAATCACGGGATTCGGGATGGACTTGCAACATGAACGACATGTCGTCGCCACCAAACGAAAGCGTATGGAAAATCAGACCTTTTGCCGAGACCCTCGTGGCGTTGCGGTTTTTGACGCGGCTGCCCCTGCCCTTCATCCGCACCCTGGATCTGCCGCCTCTGGCGGAGGCCATGCGGTTTTTTCCGCTGGCTGGCGCAGTCATAGGCTCCCTATCGGCAGCTGCTCTTATCGCTGCTGGCATGTTGGGATTGCCTTCGCTTCTGGCAGCAGCAATCGCTCTGGCAATTGGAACACTTTTGACAGGCGCATTGCACGAAGATGGCCTGGCCGATGTGGCGGATGGCTTCGGCGGTGGCACGACGCGTGAACAACGGCTTGAGATCATGCGCGACAGCCGCATTGGCGCCTATGGCGCCATTGCGCTGCTGCTGACCTTTATTGGCAAGGCCGCGATGTATGAGACGCTGATTGGCGCGGACCCCATCACAATTGCCGCGCTGCTTGCCAGCGCCGCGGCGTTCTCCCGGGGCCTTGTCGTCGATCTCATGTGGGCTACACGGCCCGCGCGCAGCGAAGGTCTCTCGATTTTTGCGGGCAGGCCAGGCAAGCACAGCGCGCTGTTCGCGCTGGCGAGCGGCGGGTTGGGCGCAATTCTGGCCACCAGCCTTGTGCTTTCGCTGGCGGCTGCGGTGGTGTCCATGCTCGCCGCGTTCATTGTGCTGGCCATCATGCGGGCTCTCGCCATGCGCCAGATTGGCGGGCAAACAGGAGATGTTTGCGGCGCGACCCAGGTTTTGACCGAACTCGCGATGCTCGCTGTCTATGCCGCAATGATTGGTTAACCTTAAGATCAAGCGCTTTGCAGAGTTCAAGACTTGTTGATGATGCGCGCCATAAGACTTACCCCAGCGGTTTATGTGCGGGAGTTTCTTCATGGGTTTGTCCAGCAAGGCGCAATCGGTTGCTTTGGGGTTGCTTTTCATGGCTGCGGGTGGCCTGCCAAACGCAAGCTCGACGGATGCTCCCGAAATGGCTCGTCTGATGTCGGCAACTGAGCTCAAGGCAGGTCGGAACGGGCATTTTGTGGTGACCGCTGACATCAACGGCAGCCAGGTAAAGGTCATGGTTGATACGGGCGCTTCGGCTGTCGCGCTCAGCTACGAGGACGCTCAAAAAGTGGGTCTTCGCCCGAGAAGCCTCGACTTTGACGTTCCAGTTTCAACGGCGAATGGTATCACAAAAGCTGCCAAAGTGATGCTTGATGAGGTTGAGATTGACGGCGTCCGGGTTTTTAACGTGCAGGGCCTGGTCTTGCCGGAAGGTGTGATGAACGGTTCACTTCTGGGCATGAGTTTTTTGGGCAAACTGCGGAGCTTCAAGGTTGAAGACGGCGTGCTCTACCTAAAAAACTGAGGCGTATTTTGCATCAATAACGGCGTGTTCGCATGGCACAAGACGAACAGTCCCGCTATATTTCAGGCATGAACGCCTTTGATCTTCCTGAAATTGAAACCCCCTGCGTCAAGGTCTGCGTGGTCGATCCTGAAACCGGGTTTTGCATCGGTTGCGGGCGGACGCGCGGCGAGATAGGAAGTTGGCTGGGGCTTACACCGGACGAGCGTCATGCAATTGTGCAGAGTTTGGGCGAGCGTGTGGAAACCCTCACGCAGCGCAAGCGTCGGCGCGGTGGCCGACAGGCACGCCTGCACTTGCTCTAATTTTTAGAACTGAAATGCGAAGTTTGCGCCGAAAGTGTAGGTGTCGGACTGGTCATACAGCAAACCACTGACTTCAGCCGTCAGGGCCAATTGAGTGCTGCCAGCAAATGCAAAGTTCAAGCCGCCTTGCAGCCGGAGGTCAGTGTAGGGGTCGTCCAGAACAGTGCCAAGGCCTGCGTCAACCACTTTGTTGAGTGCAACTGCGTCCAGCTGTGCGCCCAGCCACGGCTCGACAGTATTGGCGCCCCCAATTGAAACTGTGTTGCCGACCTGAATGCCTGGCGAGATAATTGCGGTTTCGATGGTTTGGGCATTGAAGCCAAGAATTGCATCCTGCCACTCCTTTGACCACGCAACTGATAGCGAGGGCGAATAGCGCCATGTACCATTATACCAATAGCCAGTGAGCGCGCTGCTGGCTTGAATTCTGTCTGAGTCAAAAACATTCGAAACGCCGTTGACGTCTGTGTCGAGTGCTGTACCGAGAACATTGGCTGAGAAAACCAGATTGTCGGTCAGGGTCAGGCCCATATAGGCGCCGCCGCCCCAGCCATCGGTTTGCTGCGATACTGCGCCATTGTCGTCAAGATCGGAGGTTTCAAGTGTTCCCATAAGACCAACGACGAGGCGGTCTGAAACTTTGTAGTCAACGCCAACGATGAGATTGACGAGCGAACCATCCAAATTGCTGAATGCCGCCGTATCATCGAGCC
>VFJY01000222.1 GCA_009885825.1 Rhodobiaceae bacterium
AACCAGATCGGCGGGAATCTCAATGGTGTAGGAGGCGGTGGCGCCATTGGCCTTGGCAGGATTCGGGCCGAGCAATCCGCCCTTGGCGAATTCGATGGAGAAGCCGCGGGGCTTCACGCGCAGCTTGCGGGTGACTTTGTCCGAGTAGGCGCCGGCGGTGGCTGTGATCGCGACATCGAAATCGCCTGTCGCGTCCCCGACGGTGAAGGCGAGAATCTTCCGCAGGCGCTCGCCGGGAGCCAGTGTCACCGGCTTATTCTAATGCGCTTTCAATAAGAGACTAACTATCCAAGGCCAGGCCGTGATACTTCGGACTCGATCCGGATCTGCAGCGAGGCGCGGCAGGCCCTGCTCGAGTTGGCGCAAGACGCCGGTCATGTCGGCGAAGACCCGGTTGGGGAATTCCTTTTCGCGCAACTCGTCCCAGAGATGTTCCTGGGGATTGAGCTGGGGAGAATAGGCGGGCAGGCGGTGGAGGCGGATGTTTTCCGGGACGATCAGGGCCTTGGCGACGTGGGAACTGGCTCCGTCGACGATCATGACGATGAAGTCGTGGGGGTGGGCGGCGCTCACCTGGGCCAGAAATTGGCCCATCAGTTCGGCGTTCATTTTCCGGGAGATCATCCAATCCAACGCTCCTTCCAAGGGGCTGACCGCGCCGTAGACATACGTGAATTCGCGCTCGTAGCCGTTGTCCACCAGCGGCCGTTGGGGTGCTGGAGCCCAGCAGCGGCGAATCCGCACCATGCGCCCGAAGCGGGCTTCGTCCTGAAACATCAACCGGACCCGCCGGCCCCGGACGGCTTCCGGCGTCAGCAGGGTTGCCAGTTCTTCGGGGAGTTTTTTTTCCAGGCCTCCTGGACCTCGGGCTTGCTCTTGGGATGGCGGGTATCCGGAGCCACCTTGCGCCAGCCGTGGCGGGCCAGCAGCCGGTAGATCACCGAGGGCTTGACGGCGCGCCCGAGCTGTTGCGCCAAGGCGGCCCGCAGCGGGGAAACGACCACGACGGCCCCGCTTGCCGCCCGCTCCAGCCAAGGCTGGAGGAAGGCCCGCTCGGCCTCCGGAGTGAGTAGCGCACGGCGCCGGCCACCCCGAGTCGGAGGCGGCTTGGAGTGCGGCGTCTTTTCCAGGCGAAAAGCCGCTTGCAGGCGCGGCACGGTGGCGCGGCACACGCCCAAGGCCGCGGCCGTTTGTTCGAGGGTGGCTCCGAGGAGGGCCGGCAGCAGCACGGCCTGACACCGTCGCAACGCCGCGACCGAGGTGGCAGTGGAGGCAGTTTCCTGCGCCTGCGCAACGAGCAGCGGGTCGATCCGACGTGGTCTGGACATGCCGGAAGCATGCCACAGTTAGTCTATATTTGAAAGCGAATTAGAATGAGGCCGTGCATTCAGGTCCCTGCGTCCTGTGGGGGATCGCGGCAACGGCATGACAACTCGCGGTTGCGCTGCCGCCGGTTTCGCACGCAAGTTTCCGGGCATGGCTGCTGACGACTTCAACAAGTGACGACTCAAGGACGGGGATTCACGATTCGTTACCCGGAGGATCTGCCGATCTGTGCGCGGCGCGAGGAGATCATCGCGGCCTTGCGCGCGCATCAGATCGTCGTCGTGGCGGGCGAGACGGGGTCGGGAAAGACGACGCAGCTTCCGAAGATGTGCCTCGATGCCGGGCTCGCGGAGCGCGGCCGG
>VFJY01000075.1 GCA_009885825.1 Rhodobiaceae bacterium
ATAGGGCTTCGGCATGTTCGGCTCCTGATTGCGAATCAAGGCCGCCAGATTCCCTCATTGACAAGCCGTTGGGAACCCTTCCGATTCAATACGAGCGAAATCCGCTCTAGGTTGGTCCAAAACCTTTATTGGCTCTGGCCAGTCCGTGGCACTGGTGGTCATCGGCCTCGTGGCACCCGTCACCGGAAATTATGTGGACCGCCACGGCGTGTGCGCCCTGCTGGCGGGCGGGCTTTTGGTGGTGGCCACGGGCCTTGTGCTGTTTGCCGTATTCCCCATCGCCGCCGTCTATATACTTGGCTATGGCTTGGTGGGCGGCCTGGGCTTTGCCACCTGCAACGATCATGTGATTTCAACGGCGGTCGCACGGGTTTTTGATAAGCGCCGGGGATTGGCCATCGGCATCGCCACATCAGGCAGCTCGGTAGGCCAATTCATTTTCGTGCCGCTGTTGACGATGGGACTGTCATATTTTTCGTGGCGCTGGAGCATTGCGGCGGCAGCCCTGTCCTGCACCGTTCTGGCCGCCGTAATCTGGAGAACGCTGGAGCCATCCCAAGAGGACGTAAACCAGGCAATCGCGACACCTGCTTCGGAACCATTATTGAACCGGCTCAAATTCCTGGTCACCAATCCTACGTTCCACATCCTGTTCTGGAGCTTCTTCATCTGCGGCATCACCACCACCGGGGCCATTGAAACCCACTTCCTGCCCTACGCCGCCTTCTGCGGCTTCCCGTCCGTGCCGGCCTCGGGGATTTATGGCCTCACCGCCGCCATCAACTTCGCCGCCATGTTCCTGTCGGGATATCTCACTGACCGCGTGAATCGCCCTCGGCTGCTGGGTTCCATCTACCTCGTGCGCTCACTCTCCTTTATCGTGCTGATGAATGTGGGCACGTCCTACGAAATGATGATCCTGTTTGCGGTGATCTACGGCATCTTCGACTATTCCACCGTGCCGCCCACCGCCAGCCTCGTTGCCTCGCATCTGGGCCTGAAGATCATGGGCCTCGCCATGGGGCTCATCTCCGGCGGACACGCCTTGGGCGGCGCCCTCGGAGCTTTCCTCGGCGGCTACCTCTTCGACCCCTTTGCAAGGTACACCGAAATGTGGTGGGTGGCTTTTGGAACAGCGATACTGGCAGGAGTGATGGTGTTCATGCTGAGGGAGAACCGGGAAGGGCGCGGGGTTCTGGCTGGGGCGCATTAGGCAAGCAAGAACAAGCTATCCACGGCTCTACAATTATGCGTTAGGTACTTCATGATTCCAATTCCATATGATGCATTAAATCGCCTTTGGATTGATGTTTCCGAATCAAATCCCAAGTTGGTCGAAATGTTTCGACCAACTCTTCTCGCTTTTGTGACCACCAACAAGTCAAATGCGTTTGAAATCGCTGGAAGCGGGTTCATCATTGCCATCGCAAACAAATTTGCTTTTGCTTTGACTGCCAAACATGTGCTTGTCGATGGAATAAAGAGAATACAAACACCAAAGCCAATACACGCTGCTTCTTCATTGTTTGTATCAAGCAAAGCCAAATTACCAAACCTTAATCACGGTAAAGTAAAAGCACTTTACATGAACTCACAAACTGCCGATCTATTGCGAGTAATTGACGCAAATTTTAACGACAGTTTAGATATCGCACTCTGTATAGTAACGACAAAAGAATCTACTGAAAGAAAAATTGAACCAGTGGCAATCCCCATTCACCCAATTAAGCCCAAAGTTGGTGAAGTCGTACACATGGTGTCTCTCGCCGGTCTCAGGGTGGAAGAAATTACTCCGCCAGAGGATGAAACGGGAAAAGGTCAACACTTTACTTTAGCACGCAGTGTCAACATTCGTATCGGCACGGTAACTGCTTATTATCCTGAGGGTGATCGCCAATATAAATGGCCCTGTTTTACAACTTCAATTCCCGCAGAGCCTGGTATGAGTGGTGGTTTCGTGTACATTCCAAAAGATGGAACGGCAATTGCAGCGTGTGGCGTAGTTTGTGCTGACAGGTCTGACACTGATGCGCAGCATAACTGCTACAAGAGCGGCGAGTCCGTATTAGGATGCACTTGGCCTGCTCTGGCACTTCGCGCGCCAACACTCTTACCGCGTCCTTCCGGCAAGATTGATTTGACATTGCACGAATTGATTAGGCAGGGCATCTGGCCCATGCCTCCGTCAGGTATTGATCATATTGATCTAGTTGACAATCTTATCGAAAACGGCGTTGACCACGTCAGTGTCCGACTTAGAGACCTCCCATGAAACTGACGTTTGAAACCGAACTGGAAGACGACGACCGCTGGCTTGCTGAGGTGCCGGAGCTTGCTGGCGTCATGGCCTATGGCGTGACGCGGATGGAAGCAATGGCGAAAGTGGAGGCCCTTGCCTTTCGGACACTTGCCGAGCAGTTGGAAAATGGCGAAGTTAGCACTCAAATTTGACTTCTCGCCCCGTTTCCCCTAAATCCCCCTCCATTCCGTCAGACGCCTGAACGATCTGGCGCCACTTTATGCGATGAAACACGCTGGTTTCGGGATTTAAAGCGGCCAACATCCGGCAACGAGTATCGTTCCCGGGTGGCATTGTCGTTTGAGTTTCTGGCAATCCTTCCCATCTGGGGAGGTGTTTGAGATTATCGCCTTCTCCCGTGCTCTTCGCATGGGAGAAGGTGCCTGAAAGGCGGATGAGGGCAACAGGGGCATGCGTGTCAAAGATGCCCTCATCCGGCCTATCGGCCACCTTCTCCCATACTCGGATCAAGCCCGAGCACGGGAGAAGGCGATGCGGCAAAAAGAGAGACTGAATGTTTGAAACCTTAAGCGATCGCCTCAGCGGCATATTCGACAAGCTAACCGGACGCGGCGCGCTGTCGGAGGCTGATGTCGATGTGGCCATGCGCGAAGTGCGCCGCGCCCTGCTTGAGGCCGATGTGGCGCTTGAAGTGGTGCGCACCTTCATCGACAAGGTGAGGGAACGCGCCGTGGGGGCCGAGATCGTAAAGTCGATCAAGCCCGGCCAGATGGTGGTGAA
>VFJY01000096.1 GCA_009885825.1 Rhodobiaceae bacterium
ATAGGGCTTCGGCATGTTCGGCTCCTGATTGCGAATCAAGGCCGCCAGATTCCCTCATTGACAAGCCGTTGGGAACCCTTCCGATTCAATACGAGCGAAATCCGCTCTAATTTTCTGAAAAAGCGGACATTATCGATTGAAAGTCAGCTATGTGTCGATGAGCAGACACGCTGCAATCTCGCCATGAGGTCTCTAACGGGCCAGGAACGGACTTCGGCTAATTCGGACTTGCCGAAGTGAAAACCATATAGTGATTGACCAAGAAATCAGTCACCCTTCAGTCGGTCATGACAATCTCAAACCCAATTCGGCTGTTTGACCCTAGCTGTAACCGGGTCTATTGCAATATGTGTGCGAATTTCGCGGATGGAAACATGATGCAAGATATCTTCAAGGAAATTGCCGCAAGCACCGCCCAATCAATTGGCGTGCCATTCCTTTTGGGAATGGTGAAAAGCATGCGATTTGCCATGGAAGCCAACCTGGTTTTCTTGACAGTAGGAGTCGGCAAACCACCCTCGAGAGCACGTACGATTTGCAGCTGGCAAGAAGACAGCGGCGAAGAAAGCTTTGAGTATGATCTTGAAGGAACACCTTGTCGCATCGTCTATGATGGACAAACGGTGACGGTGGCTGAAGGGCTTTACAAGCAATTTCCTTTCCATGACGGTTATGAAGGTTATGTCGGCGTGCCCATTCGGCAAATGTATGGCAGTCCGAAAGGCCATCTTGCAGTGCTTTCCAGACGGCCCATCGAGATGCCGCGGGAGGCGATGGCCATCGTCCAGATTTTTGCCATTCGGGCCGAAGCTGAAATGCAGCGGTTGGAACTTCAAAAAGAGTTGGAAGCCAATGTGGCCTCGCTTTCAATGGCAACGCGTCGGCTCTCATGACAACAGAAAACATTGCAAGATACAAATAATGCAAAGACGGCGCTTCTGGGCATGATGGCGCATGATCTCAGGAATCCGCTGGCAGCAATTCTTGGAAAGACAGAATTCATCAACAGTCTTGTCGAGCGCCATGCCGGCGAATTGCAACTGACACAGAAAGTCCAGAGTAGCTCTGAAGACATTGTTTCGACGGTAGAGCGCATGGATCGCTTGATCGCGTCTTGTCTCAAGCAGGCAAGCGACGATGCGACAAAACTGCAAATTGAAATGAGTGATTTCCCCCTTGCGCGGGCAAGCGATATCGCAGTGTCGCTGAACGGGGCGGCAGCTTTTGCCAAATCCATCACCATCAACTACCTTCCACCATCTGATATTATCGTGCATGGCGACGAAGACAGATTGACAGAAGCCATGGACAACTTGATCAACAATGCGATCAAGTATTCGAACGTCGGCCAGTCCATTCATGTGGAGGCGCGGAACCTCAAAAATGGCACTGAAATATCCGTCAGAGATTATGGACTGGGTCTGACGCCTCAGGATCGCTTGAAGGCATTTCGAAATTTTCAACGGTTGTCAGCGCAACCAACTGCGGGTGAAACATCGACTGGCCTTGGGCTTGCAATTGTCAAAGCCATCATCGATGCTCACAATGGGCAAATCCAAGTCAAAAGCAAGGGCAAAGGCTTCGGTGCCACATTCACAATCGTTTTGCCGCATAGATAAATGATTGCGCGCTGCGCAGTTTGTAAACCTTTTCAGCTGCCTCACATTCGTTGAAGTAAATTCCGGTTTAGCAAAGCCATTTGAAATTCATCATGGAAATCTGCGCCTGATTGTTTCTCATCGCATTGCTGGAGTTATGTATTTGTCGACTATTGCATTTATTTTGTTATAAGTTTCACTATTGATCGGATTTGAGCAAAGCCGATCAATTTCTCTCCCGGAACGATCCTGGTGTCCGACTCAATCTTCTGCGAAAGGCGTGGTTCATCTGCTGTTGGTCAGCAAATCCAGTCTCCAGCGCAACTTGGGCAATTGGCTG
>VFJY01000187.1 GCA_009885825.1 Rhodobiaceae bacterium
CAAGGATGCCATCCCCATCAACGAATTCCGCGCCGAATGCCGGACCTTTGCCGCCAAATGGGTGGGCATCCAGCGCGAAGAATTCCAAAGGCTGGGCGTGACGGGTGATTGGCAGAACCCATACCTCACCATGGACTTCGAAGCCGAAGCGATCATCGCCAAGGAGCTTTTGAAGTTTGCCGAGTCAGGCCAGCTCTATCGCGGGTCGAAACCTGTGATGTGGTCTGTGGTTGAAAAGACTGCTCTGGCCGAGGCTGAGATTGAATATCAGGATTACACTAGCGATACGATCTTTGTGAAATTCCCAATCGTGAATGCTGCAGAGGTACGCAATACTAGGTTGCGTGAAAGGCTACCAAATGGGCAACTATTCAGCAATCTTGCATTCGGAAATGCTTCCGTCGTGATTTGGACGACAACACCTTGGACTATTCCGGGGAACCGAGCAATCTCGTTCAATAGCAAGATCCCGTATGGAATTTATGAGGTGACTCAAGCACCCGATGGCAACCGATTGAAAGCGGGCGAATGGGTCATAGTTGCAGACAATCTCGTTGCTGAAGTTATGAAGCAAGCTCGCATTGAGCCCGAAAATTACCGAAAGATGACTTTCGTTGAAGCGGATGAGCTTGCGCAATTGATCTGTGCGCACCCTTTCCGGGGTAAAGATTATGATTTTGATGTCCCTTTGTTGGACGGCGATCATGTCACTAACGACATCGGAACGGGATTCGTTCACACGGCACCTAGTCATGGGCAAGACGACTATCAAGTGATGATTAAACATCTCAGGGTTTTCGTTAGAGCATCTAAAGGTCTTTGGAATCCTTTGGTTGGTCCCCCGCAGATGGTGGATAATGATTCACGTTACTATTCCAATGTTCCCATGTTCGGTGGCGTGAGCCCTAAACAAGTCATCACTAACAAGGGTGAGAAAGGGGATGCTAATGATGCGGTAATTCAGGCGTTGATTGAAGCAGAAGCATTGATTGCACGTGGTCGTCTGAAGCATCAATATCCCCATTCCTGGCGTTCGAAGAAACCGATCATTTTCCGCAACACGCCGCAGTGGTTCATCTCCATGTCGAGCCACGGACTTCGTGACACCGCATTGAAGGCCATCGAAGACACCAAATTCTTCCCACCAGCCGGCCAGAACCGCCTGCGCGGCATGATTGCAGACAGGCCTGATTGGGTGATCTCGCGCCAGCGCGCCTGGGGCGTTCCGATCGCTGTTTTCGTGAACAAGGTCGACGGCGAAATCCTGAGCGATTCCAAGGTGAACCGGCGGATTGCCGAAGCCTTCTCTAAAGAGGGTGCCGACGCCTGGTTCGCTGACGGCGCCGCCCAGCGCTTTCTCGGCCAAGATTACAATTCTCAGGAATGGGAGCAGGTGCGCGACATTCTTGATGTGTGGTTCGATAGCGGCTGCACCCATGCCTTCTGCCTTGAGCAGCGGCCGGACCTGAAATGGCCCGCCGACATCTATCTCGAAGGCTCTGACCAGCATCGCGGCTGGTTCCATTCGTCATTGCTTGAGTCCTGCGGAACACGGGGCAGGGCGCCCTATGATGCGGTGCTGACCCACGGCTTTGTGGTGGGCGAAGACGGCCGCAAGATGTCGAAGTCCCTGGGCAACATCGTCACCCCGCAGGACGTCATCAAGCAATCGGGCGCCGATATCCTCCGCCTCTGGGTGGCATCGGCCGATTACGCGGAAGACCTGCGCCTCGGCAAGGAAATCCTCAAGACCAATGTCGAGGCCTACCGCAAACTGCGCAACACCATGCGTTACATTCTCGGCGCGCTCGAGGGCCTGAAAGACTGGGAACACGTCAATCACAAGGACATGCCAGAGCTTGAGCGCTACATCCTCCACAGGCTCCACGAAGTCGATGCGCAGGTGCAAACAGCCTATGAAGTGTTCGATTACAAGCGCCTGTTTGCGGTTCTCAACAACTTCATGACGCAGGACTTGTCAGCCTTTTATTTCGATATCCGCAAAGACGCCCTCTATTGCGATCCGTGGTCGAGCCTCAAGCGCCGCTCCTGCCGCAGCGTTCTGGAGCAATTGTTCCATTGCCTGACAACCTGGTGGGCCCCGATCCTCACCTTCACCATGGAAGAGGTCTGGCTCGCGCGCTTTGCCGGCGAGGGAAGCTCCGTGCATCTCATGCAATTCGCCAAAACCCCCGATGAGTGGAACCAGCCGGAAATCGCCGCCAAATGGGACATGATCCGCAATGTGCGCCGCGCCGTAACAGGTGCTCTCGAATTGGAGCGCGCCGAAAAACGCATCGGCTCATCGCTTGAAGCCGCACCCGCAGTCTACGTCGACCTGGATGCGAAAGATGTCGCAACCCTGAAGGGGTGTGATTTTGCCGAAGTCTGCATCACATCTGACATCACCATAGACGTGGGCCAAGGGCCCGGTTCCGCGTTCCGATTGGATGACCTCAAAAACGTGGCCGTGGTTTCCGCCAAAGCGGAGGGCCAGAAATGCGCCCGTTCGTGGAAAATCTCGAAGGAGATCGGCAAGGACGCCGAATTCCCCGACATCACGCCCCGTGATGCTGAGGCTGTGCGTGAATGGCAAAAGCGCTTCGGAAAATCCCTCGCATGAAGCTCCGCATTTGGGGCCCCCTTGCACCCCTCGGGCTGATATTGGCGATCATGGTTTTTGCTGTCGATCAGGCTCACAAATGGTGGATGCTTCAGGTATTCGATATTGACGAGCGGGGCGCCGTCAAAATAACCGCATTTCTTGACCTCATGCTGGTGTGGAACAAGGGCGTTTCCTACGGGCTTCTCAACACCCAGATGCAATGGATTTTCATTGTCCTGAATTTGGCTATCTGCGCGATCCTGTGGGTTTGGATGAGCGGGTTAAATCGCCCCATTTCTGCCGCAGCAATCGGCTTGGTAATTGGCGGAGCCTTGGGAAACATCCTGGATCGCCTGCTCTATGGCGCGGTGGCTGATTTCTTCCACCTGCATTGGGGTTCCTGGAGCTGGTATGTTTTCAACCTGGCTGATTTGGCCATCGTTGCAGGCGTGGCCCTTTTGTTGTATGAAAGCTTGCCCCGTCGCTCCGGCGTCAGGCAGTAAAAGGAATAGCGTAGCATGAAACTCGTCTGGTCGATATCTGGTCTGCTGGCATTGGGGCTTGCCCTTAGCGGCTGTTCCACCTCCAAGCTTTTGAACACTTTTGGAGGAGGCGAACCCGCGCCGCAACCCACGGTATCTGTTTCCAATGGCAACACGCTGGCTCTGCCGCCAGACCTGCAGCTGCGCGCGCCCGGCACAATACCAGCAGCTGCGGCATCAACACCCGCTGCGCCGGCTGAAACCGCATCCCTCGATCCAGCCCCTGCGCCCGTAGCTCCGGTTCCGCCGAAAGATATTTACGCGGAGTACGGCATCGCCAAGGTAAAGCCTGATGGCACCGCGAAAACCAAGGAAGAGCTGCAAGCCGAACTGAAAGTTGCGATTACCAAGAGAAAACAGCAGCAAAATCCCAACTACGGCACCATCTTCAATTTGGGCAACATATTCAGCGACGGTTGACGCGCATTACAAAAATCTCATTGGACGTTACCTGCGAACACGGGCATCTTCTCACATGAATTTGTGAATTGATGGAACTTCATTAAATGCGCTGCCTCAAAATTCTGGTCCTGCAAATAGCGTTGCTGTGTTTGGCTGTTGCGCCCGCCAGCGCCATGAATATTGAAGTCACCAATTTCAAGCTTGCCAATGGCATGGAAGTGGTTGTGATTCCCGATCATCGGGCACCCGTGGTCACCCACATGGTATGGTACCGGGTCGGCTCCGCCGACGAGGTTTCCGGCAAATCCGGCCTGGCGCATTTCCTTGAGCATCTGATGTTCAAGGGCACCACAAAAAACCCGTTTGGCGTATTTGACCGTCTGATTGACATCAACGGCGGCGAGGGCAACGCCTTCACCACCCGCGACTACACCGCCTATTTTCAGCGCATCGCCAGCGACCGGCTGGGCCTGATGATGGAGCTTGAGGCCGACCGCATGCAAAACCTCGTTCTGACGGACGAAAATGTTCTGCCAGAGCTTGACGTGGTGCGCGAAGAGCGCCGCGAGCGCACCGAAAATGATCCTTCAGCGCTGCTGGCCGAACAAATCGATGCGGCCATGTACACTGCCCACCCCTATGGCAAGCCTGTGATAGGCTGGATGTCGGAAGTGGCAAAGCTCACGCGCGAAGATGCGCTGGCCTTTTACAAGGCACACTACACCCCAGCCAACGCCATTCTCATTGTTGCAGGCGACGCTCAGCCCGAGCAAGTGAGGGCCTTGGCGGAAAAATACTACGGCGTTCTGAAAAACACATTCACGCCCATGCCCCGCCTTCGCACACCAGAACCTGCGCCAATAGCTGCGAGGCGTGTGATCATGACAGATCCCCGCGCTTCAACGCCAATTTTCCAGCGCAGCTACCTGGGCCCCACTTACTCGACCACTGAAAACCGCGATGCTTACGCTCTTGACTTGCTGGCTGATATACTGGGCAGCGGCACCCAAAGCAGGCTCTACAAAAGCCTTGTTATTGACCAGAAAATCGCCGCGCAAGCCGCCGCATGGTACGCTGGTGACGCGCTGGATAATGGCTCGTTCGGCGTTTACGCGGCGCCCAACCCCGGCGTTGAATTGGACAAGGTTGAAGCGGCCGTCGATGCCATTCTGGCAGATATCTTGAAGAACGGCGTGACCCAGAAGGAACTGGACCGGGTGCGTGATAAGTCCATCGCCGAACAGGTTTATACGCTTGATGACCAGGCCACGCTGGCGCGCATCGCTGGCGCTGGCGTCGCAACGGGGCTTGATGCGAGAGCTGTATTTTCCCGCGATGTGGAGATGCTGAAAGTCTCGCTCGACGACATCCGGGAAGCCGCCGCCAAGGTGATCCGCATAAACCGTTCCGTCACAGGCATTTTGTCGCCTGAAAGGTCACCGCAAAATTGAGGCAGGTAACCAAAATGCGCGCCGCAGTTCTCAGAACAGTCATGGCCTGTTTCACGCTGGTTTGGTTCCTGAACCCGGCCAACGCCATTGATATCAAGGAGGTTGTAAGCCCCGGCGGCATCAGGGCCTGGCTGGTTGAAAACCACAACATACCGCTCATTGCCATGAATTTCTCTTTTGAGGGTGGCACCACGTCCGATCCCGTCGGCAAGGAAGGGGCGGTCAACTTCATCACGGGGATGATGGATGAGGGGGCCGCCGACCTGGACAGCGCTGCCTTCCAGGCCAGGCGCGACGAACTCGCCGTGAGAATAATGTTCGACGCAGGCGGCGACCAGTTTGAGGGGGCAATCCAAACGCTTTCAAAAAATCGGGGCGAGGCATTCGCCCTGCTCCGGAAAGCGATGACTGCGCCGCATTTTGAGAAGGAAGCCATGGAGCGGGTGCGCCAGCAGTTTCTGCTCGGGGCCAAGGACGATGAGCAGGACCCGGAAAAGATCGCTTCACGCGCCTGGATGAAGATCGCGCTGGGCGATCAACTTTATGCGCGCCAGGGAGCGGGATCGCCCCAATCCATCGCCAACATCACGCCCGAAGATCTGCGCGCCCTGCACCGGCTTATTTTCAGCCGAAAGGGATTGAAGGTTGCCGTGGTCGGCGATATCGACGCGCCAACCCTGGGCCTGGCTCTTGATGAAGTCTTTGGCGATTTGCCTGACACCGCGCCACCGACGCCGGTCAAAGATGTGATTGTCGCCAAGGGTCCGCTGGTCAAAGTTGTCGACCGCGATATCCCGCAAAGCATTATAGTCTTTGGCCATGACGGCATCTTGCGCGATGATCCGGATTTCATTCCAGCCTTTGTGATGAGCAACATCCTGGGTGGCGGCGGCTTTGCCTCGCGCCTCACAACAGAAGTGCGCGAAAAGCGCGGGCTGACCTATGGCATTGGGTTCGGCCTGGTTCCGCTTGATCATGCCGGTCTGTATATCGGTTCGGTCAGCACCCGGAATGAAAAGGCCTCTGAAACCTTGGCGATCGTCGTGGATACACTGAAGAAAATGGCTGACGAAGGTCCGAGCCAGGCCGAGCTCGACGACATGAAGACCTACCTCACCGGCTCCTATGCCCTGCGCTTTGACTCCAACGGCAAGATCGCTGGCCAGCTTTTGGGAATTCAGCAACAGAACCTCGGCATCGACTATGTGAACAATCGCAACAGCAAGGTGGAAGCGCTGACGCTGGATGACGTGAGGGCGCAAGCCAAGCGCCTTGTCCACGCCGACCGCCTGATTACAATCGTCGTAGGCCGGCCTGAAGGCATTAAGTCCACAGGCTCCGGTGGATAATGCGGATCCACCGGCTTTCCGAAGGCACGATAAACCGCATTGCGGCGGGCGAGGTTGTTGAGCGGCCTGCAAGTGTGGTCAAAGAGCTTGTCGAGAATGCCCTCGATGCAGGCGCCACGCAAATTGATGTGGCTTTTCGGGGCGGTGGCAAGTCCTTCATCCGCGTCACTGACAACGGGTCCGGCATGGCGCCCGATGATTTGGCGCTGTGCATCGAACGCCACGCCACCTCCAAGCTCAATGACGACAACCTCATCAACATTCAGACCTTGGGTTTCAGGGGCGAGGCATTGCCCTCGATAGGCTCCGTCAGCCGTATGGGCATTTCCTCTCGGTTGAAGGGGGCCGGCGAAGCCTTTGCCCTGCGGATTGAAGGTGGCCAACAACAGCCATTGAAGCCCGCAGCCGTGGCGCAGGGAACCGAAATTGAAGTGCGCGACCTGTTTTTTGCAACACCAGCACGGTTGAAGTTTCTCAAGACCGACCGCACCGAAACGGCCGAAGCCGCCGACATTGTGCGAAGGCTGGCGCTGGCCCACCCCGCAGCCGGGTTCAGCTTCGTCACCGAAGAGCGCCGCTTGATTGATGCGCCTGCTGGCGAAACCCGCGAAGCGCGCGTGAACCACATCATGGGAACCGAATTCTGCGAGAATGCCGTGGCTTTTTCGGGTGAGCGTGAAGGCGTCCGCGTCGAAGGCTTTGCCGGGCTTCCCACCTACAGCCGGGCCCAGGGCAACATGCAATTTGCCTTTGTGAACGCCAGGCCCGTGCGCGACAAGCTGATTGCCGGAGCCATTCGCGGCGCCTATGCCGATTTGATGTCGCGGGCCCGTTTTCCGGCGCTGGTGGCATATTTGACCTGTCCGCCAGACCGCGTTGATGTCAATGTGCATCCAGCCAAATCCGAGGTGCGCTTCCGCGACAGCGCCATGGTGCGCAGTCTCCTCGTTTCCACAATTCGCGCAGCCCTCGCGGTCAAGGGCCTCGCGTCGAACACCGACTTGGGCCGCGCCACTGTCGCCAGCTTCCGCCCGGCGCAACCCGACTATGGCGGTTTCGCCGAGCGCCAGGCCGCGTTTGACATGAACATGCCGCTCCATTCACCGGTAGACGACGCTCCGGTCACGGGGGACTATCGCCTGGGTGTGGCCCGGGCGCAATTTCACGACAACTATATCGTGGCCCAGACTGCCTCTGGAATAGTTTTGGTTGACCAGCACGCGGCGCACGAACGCCTGGTCTATGAACGCTTGAAGCGCGAGCGGGCGGAGCAGGGCATCGCAACCCAAGCCCTTCTGGTGCCGCAAGTGGTGGAGCTTGATCCTTCCGATGTAGAGCGCTTGAGCGGCGCTCAGGAAATGCTGGCAGCGTCCGGTCTTGTTGTGGAAGCGTTCGGTGAGAGCGCGGTATTGCTGCGCGAAATCCCTTCAGCCCTAG
>VFJY01000015.1 GCA_009885825.1 Rhodobiaceae bacterium
CAGGCTGTGTGATAACGCTTTTCCTCCCCCAAGAACCGGCTGCAAACAGGGGCGATCTACGTCGACATGGCCTATCGAGCATATTTTTGCTCAGCGCAGCCAGGAGTCAAGCCTGCGGCAACGTCGGGACATCTCAGACAACGTGGTGTTGGGACCGATGCGCACAATGGCACCTGCTCCCTACGCCTCGATCGCCTTGATGAGTGCCGTCACACCGACGATGTTCATCACGCGGGTTAGGTTGTAGCCGAGCACGCACAGCGCCATCTCAGTGGCAACCTTGGGCAGCGTCTTGCACAGAAAGTGCGTCGCGCCCATCCGCATCTTCAGCGTGGCGAACGGATGCTCGACCGTCTCGCGGCGCACGCGCATCGCCTGCGGATTGTGATCGAGCCGCTTCTGCACCGCCTCGACGACGGCCTCGTGCTCCCACCGCTTGATGCGACGCGGCGCGCTCTTCGTACACTGCGTTTTGAGCGGACAGGTGCGGCAGGCGTTGGTCCAATAACTCCGCATTTGCTGGCCGTTTTCCTCACTTGTGTAGTAGTACTTCAATGTCTCGCCGGCCGGGCAGACATAAACATCCTCCGTCGGGCGATAAACAAAATCCTGCTTGCCGAAACGGCCTTCTGATTTCGCGCCGGAGGTTTGCGGCTTCGGCAGCGTCACCGTGATGTCGGCCTCCTCGCAGCAGAGGATTTCCTCGCCCTTGAAGTAGCCGCGATCGGCGACGGCTTCGAGTTCGTCGGCGTGAAGAGCGGCTTTGGCCTGTGCTGCCATGTTGGTCAGTTGCGAGCGATCTGAGCCTTCATTCGTCACTTCGTGCGCGACGATCAGATGGTTTGTCGTGTCGACTGCGGACTGAACATTGTAAGCGACCATGCCGCTGCCTCGACCACTGGTGGCCATTGAGCGGCAATCCGGATCGGTCAGGGAGATCTGTTGATCGGGCGAGGCAAGAACCTGCTTCTCAATTGCCCGGAGACGCTTGACTTCCTCTTCGAGCGCGGCGAGCTTTTCTTTCAGCCGCGTTTTCGTGAGCATCACCGTTTCCAGATTATCCTCACCGGCTGCCGCGTGACGATCCGCCGTTTCGATCTGGCTCAGATAACGCGCGACGCTCTCCTCGATCTGTTTCAGTCGGCGCTCCAGCTTGCCCTTCGTGAAGTTGTTGTCGCGGCTGTTCACGGCTTTGAACTTGCTGCCGTCGATTGCGACGCTGGCTTTCGCCAGCAAGCCCATCTGCCGGCACAACTCGACGAACTGTGCACAAACCTTCTTGATCGCTGCGCCATTGTCCCGGCGGAAATCGGCGATCGTTTTGTGATCGGGAGCCAGCCGCCCCAGCAGCCATATCACCTCCAGATTGCGTCCCGCCTCGCACTCCAGCCGACGGCTCGAATGCACGCGGTTGAGATAGCCGTAAATGTAGAGCTTAAGCAGCACCGAGGGATGGTAGGCGGGCCGGCCGGTCGCCGCCGGATCGACGCCATCGAAGCCGAGATCACGAAGGTCGAGCGCATCGACGAACACATCGACCGCGCGAACAGGATTGCTCTCGTCTACCCAATCATCGAGGCATTCCGGCAACAATGCCACCTGCCCGCGAGCCGCCCCCTGCACGAATGCCGTCATCAAAGCTCCCGCCGATTCAGCAAGAGATTCATAGCATG
>VFJY01000109.1 GCA_009885825.1 Rhodobiaceae bacterium
AAGGCGCTCAGGTCCAGTGGATGTTCACCACCGAGAAAGCTCGCGAAAAACTCCGCAAAGCCTATCCTGTCAAGGAGTCATAATCTCTGTGGAACGGTACTAGGGCAACAGCAACTTCCAAGGCCGGATTCTCATCCGGCCTTTTTTGTCACATGTAAAGCGCTTCAGCTTCCAAGCCTGTGTAAAGGCTGGCGACAAACTCGCTGTAGCCATTGAAAAGCTTTGTTGGGATACGCTCCCCCGTTCCCAAGACTTCCTCGCTCGCCTGGCTCCAGCGCGGATGCGACACTTCCGGATTGACGTTGGCCCAGAACCCATACTCCGAAGCCTGAATGGCCTCCCACATGCCAATCGGCCGCTCCTTCACAAAGCTGATTTTGACGATGCCCTTGATGGATTTGAATCCGTATTTCCATGGCAAATGCAGCCTGATGGGCGAGCCCATGCTCTTTGGCAGCGGTTTGCCGTAAGCGCCGGTCACCAGCAAAGCCAAGTCATTCTTCGCCTCTTCGATGGTTACGCCTTCAATGTAAGGCCATGGATAAGAACCCAGTAGTCCAGGCTGCTGGCCAACCGCCACGTCGGGCAAATTGAATGTTTCAAACCGCACATATTTGGCGTCAGCCGTGGGGCGGGCCATCTCAACCAATGACTTCAGCGTGAAGCCCGTCCACGGCACCACCATGGACCACGCCTCAACACAGCGGTGGCGATAGATGCGTTCCTCCAACTGAACTCTCTTGAGAATGTCATCAATGCCAAGCGTCATCGGCGCTTCAACTTCGCCATCAATCACAATGCTCCACGGGCGGATGGGCAAGGCCTCGGCAGCTTCGAAAATTTGTTTCGACGTGCCAAACTCGTAATAGTTGTTGTATTTCTTGTTGATGTCCTCCGGCGTGATGGGTGCGCCAGCATCGGCAAACGCGGCGTTAAGCTTCGCCGGATAAAGTCCCATCGAAGGATCATCCTCGGCCCGGGCGCCACCTGCGGTCAGCAGCGCCAAAGCGCCAGCCGAAGCCACCATGAATTTCCGGCGGTTGAGGAACATATGCTCCGGCGTCACCAGGGATTCTGGCAGTTCCCATCCCTTGAGTTTCTTAATCAACATGTGCAGGCAAACTCCTATTGTTGAGCTTACAATACGCATGGAGTTGGCACCCGGCAAATCACAAGCAATCACACTCTGGTTAACTCATTTGCCTCGAATTAACCTAAAGAAATTGACAGGAATCAAGGACTTCGAGCATTCGTGGCCGCATCCTGCGACGCAAACTTAAAAAGCCTTGTGAGTTTGGTTGGCAAATGACGGAACTGCA
>VFJY01000090.1 GCA_009885825.1 Rhodobiaceae bacterium
GCAATTACTGACTAAAGGTCAGCTTTGCGGGGATAAGCGGGCATCCCGAAAACCCGCCACCAGGTCTCAAAAGGGCCATAACCAGGCATGGGAGATTGCTTCTTCACGAGAAGTATTCGGGCGGGTATGGTTTGACAGCTTAGGTTCATGCCCGGTTGCCCCAAAACATGGTGCTCCCAAGAGTGGTGCAAGGAGAAATGCTGGCGAAGAGATCAGGCGAAACTCTAGAAAGCCAACGCCTTTCGGACCCCCTCCGTTAAACGATCTCTAATCGCCGGGTCACTATAGGGCTCGCGCGAAATGCCGAGTGCCCAGTCGGGACTGCGGCCTGCTTCTTTCAGTCTTGACAATGTGGCTTGCGCTTTCATCTTTTCGCCCATCAGACCATAGCAGGCCAGCGCATACATTATGTCCCATGCCGGTAGCGGTACGGCCTCAATGCCAGCAAGTGCTTCCGCGTAGCGGCCCTCAGCAAAAGCCACGATGCCGCTGAATTCTCCAAACCAAAGCGGCGGGATTGGTTCCAATCTATGAGCTTGGTTAATCAGGTCCTTTGCTTCGCTTGTCCGTCCGTCATAGCCAAGAGACAGTGCCCGGTGCACAAGAACATTGGGATCACTTGGGTTTAGGTTGAGGCCGCGCTCGCTCACTCGTAATGCACTCGCAAGATCGCCAACACACAATAAGGCCCAGTTATGCACTGCGTGGCACTGCGCATTGGTCGGGTCGAGGGAGATTGCTTGAGACGTGCATTCCAAGCCCTTGGCAGCACTTTCTAGGTCGAAATTAAACAGCCAATATTCGCAGTGGATTACGCCCAGCCAGCCGAGTGCTGCGGCGTTGGCTGGGTCTAGTGCAAATGCTCGCTCGAAACACTGCTTTGCCGCAACAACTCCAGAAAGCGTGAATTTCTTATAATGCCAATACCCCTGCAACAGGTGTTCGTAGCTGGATAGACTGGCCTGTGGGCGGCCAACGCTTCGGACATTGATTTCAACTTCGAGATGCCGCGCTATGGCGGCGGCCACCAACTCGCTGATCTCGTCTTGAAGGGTGAACAGGTCAATTATCGGGCGGTCATAACGCTCACCCCAAATCGCTTCCTCATTGGCGGCATCAGAGAGACGGATAGTGAAACGGATGCGCTCACCAGAACGTCGCAAGCTGCCTGTTACGATGAAATCGACTTTCAACCGTTCGCGAATTGCGACGAAGTCCGGTGCTGCGGAACGAAGGGAGGCCGCCGAGTGCTGGCCGATGACAGCAAAGACCCCAAACCGCGCAAGTCGGTCGGTAATGTCGCCGGTGATGCCGTCGCTGAAAAATTGCTGGTCGGGATCGCCGCTCAGATTATCGAAGGGTAGTACGACGATCATCGGTTTGCGGTCGGAAACGATGGATGAGCGATTCACAGCTCGGTTTGTGCACGCGACCGGCCGTGGTCCCGCGTATTTATAGCCCCGGCCGTGCACCGTGGTGATCATGCCGGCATCCAGGGTCTTTCGCAGAGCCGACATGTGGACTTGCAGCGTGTTCTCCTCCACCACCAGGCCGGGCCAGACCGCATCGAAGAGCACGTTCTTGCCGATCACCTCATCTGGCCTGCCCAACAGCAGTGCGAGAATGTCAAAGGACCGCGCCGAAAGCTCCACCGGCCCCTCGGGTCCCAGCAACTGCCGTTCCGCGCGCTTCAGCAGGTATTGCCCAAACTGCAAGTCCATCCAACAAGCTCCCATCCTCAGGCACCAGGATAGCCGAAACCTTCTGGAAAGCGAACTTCAGGACTATTCAGGACTTTTCAGGTCCGCGCCAAGGACCTGACGGGGCTCCAGTGCCATTCTGGCAACCATAGGAGGACGCCATGACCGACATCATCATCACCACCCCAATTTCCCTTCGCCGCCCGAGCCTGCCGCGCCTGGAGCTCCCGAAACTCGGCATAGGCCGCGCAATTTCCGAGATATCCAACTCCATCGTGCAAGCCTTCGAAATGGCCTATGTGACGCCTTTCAGCGCCATGCAGCGCAAGCCATCGATTGTCTTTGATGAGGATCTTGAAGGTCGTGACCCTAACTGGTGAACTGCGCAAGTAAGTGCATCAATCGGGGCCAAGATTGCTTCAGATTATTTCGAGTCTGAAGGTATTTTTGTGGGTGATGTCTGCTCGGCATCGGTCCCAGGTCTTGGCTGGGTCAGGAACAGACCAGAGATTATCACGATGAGTGCGCTCCATATCCATATGGAATAGGTCTCGCCCAACAAAAGCATCGACCAAATAACGCCAAACCCTGTCACCAAATAGTCTACTTGAGCTGCAAAGACCGGACCGCCTCGGCCAATTAACCAGATAAACCCCACATACGCGACTGTATTTGCCAAACCGGAGAAAATAACTGCTGTCTCAGCAAGACCGAAGGGCAAACTTGGAAGAATGAAAGTATGGGTCGATAGGGCAATGGGTAACGTTATTAAGACAGAGACGATTGAGGCACCAAGCAGTAGTTGGATCGGATCAAGTCCGGCACGCCCCATGCGACCCAATCCAACAGCTTCTATGGCGTAAGCAAGAACAGCAAGCAGCGCCAGTGGAATAAAGACAGCCTTGGTGGGATCGGGCAAACTCGTTTCGGGAAGCATGATCAGCAGCACACCCACCAGACCCAGAACAAGGCCGAGAACCCGCATCCACGTTGCGCGGTCGAGACCCAGGATGACGGCAAGTGGAAGGGAAAATAGTGGCCCCAACGACAAGCAGACTGAGATCACTCCTGCAGGAAGGTGTTCAGCCGCCGTGTAGGATGCGGCACTAGGCAATGTCATGCCAAAAAGCGCAACAAAAACATAACGAACCACCGCGCCATGATTTACTGGCAAAGTGGATCCACGTATTGCGATGATAGTACCCAGAACTATCACTGCGATGGATGAACTCCAGAATATGATCCCGAAATTGCGATAGCCACCAATTACAGCGATCTTGGTCAGCGGAGATATCAGCGCCCAGATTGCTCCAATCAGCACAAGTGAAGCGATCAAACGCCAGTTCCGCTTCATAAAACTCTTTCCTCAATGAAAGTTCGGCAGATCGGCCCAGCCAACTGAAGCATTCCCTTTCATCGCCTTGGCTGGATCGATCTTGCCTCCGGACTGGTTATAGCCTTCCGTGTGACAATCGTGACTGTGAAATTGCGCCGAACAATGACCCCACCCCTGAAGTTGCATAACTCATTGCAGATATTAGACAATAGTTGATTGAGGTGGGGTCACTTTTCGCGCGAAAAGTGACCCCTCTCAAGAAGTCGATACCCAATTGAAATCAATTGCTTAGATCATTTTCTGGTGGGGTCA
>VFJY01000098.1 GCA_009885825.1 Rhodobiaceae bacterium
GTCGATGGCATTCCCCTCACCAATGACCTCAAGAAGATCGATGAGGTGCGGCGTGAGGTGGGAATGGTGTTCCAGCACTTCAACCTCTTTCCGCATCTCACAGTGCTGGAGAACTTGACGCTGGCGCCAATTTGGGTGCGCAAAATGCCGAAGAAAGAGGCAGACGAACTCGCGATGGAATATCTGAGGCGGGTGAAGATCCCGGAGCAGGCGATGAAATATCCCGGCCAGCTTTCAGGCGGGCAACAGCAGCGCGTGGCCATCGCGCGCTCGCTCTGCATGAACCCCAAGATCATGCTGTTTGACGAGCCGACTTCCGCGCTCGATCCTGAAATGATCAAGGAGGTTCTCGAGGTGATGGTTGATCTGGCTGAAAGTGGCATGACCATGCTGTGCGTCACCCACGAAATGGGCTTCGCCAGGCAGGTGGCCAACCGGGTGATCTTCATGGACCAAGGCCAGATCATCGAACAGAATTCCCCCAAGGAATTCTTCGAAAACCCGAAGAGCGAACGGACAAAACTGTTCCTGAGCCAGATTTTGCATTGAGAACATTTGCGTTGGGTTCGTAGATTCATTCGTATAGTTATACGTATGAGTATACTATGTATGGACCGCTCATCATACGGAAAGTAGGGAATTCGCTGACTGTTACGATTTCCGATATCGCCAAGGACTTGGGTCTGGGCGAAGGGGACAAGCTTTTTGCGATGCGCACCCCGCAGGGTGTTGAATTGACCCCTTACGATGGGTTTTTTGAAAAGGCTCTCGATACAGCGCGGGACTTCATGCGCAAATATCCCAATGCCATGAAGAAGCTGGCTGAATAGGCAACCCCCATGATCTGGTTGACGAGAGACATGGTGGAGGCCTTCCACCGGGAATCGCTTGCGCGGTTTGGCGGAATCGATGGCTTGCGTGACGAGGGGTTGCGCGCCTCCGCAGCTAATCCGCCACCTGCATAACCTTTGATTTCTGGTTATACGCTGTGAACCCTAGTTTTTGGTAGAGCGGGAGAGCGGCAGGGCCGTCGAGGGTGCAGGTTTCGGCGATCACCCGTTTGGGTTGCTTGGCCCAGGCGGCGCGGATGGCTTCGGCGAGGAACCACTTGCCGAGGCCCAGGCTATGAAATTCGGCGATCAGTCCGA
>VFJY01000141.1 GCA_009885825.1 Rhodobiaceae bacterium
ACTTCGCCACCAAAGATATAAAGTGCCGTCAAGGCGATGAGGGTTGTAACCGAGGTCAGCAGGGTGCGCGGCAAAACCGAGTTGATCGAGAAATCAATAAGATCGGCGAGCGGCATGGATTTGTATTTGCGCAGGAACTCACGGATACGGTCAAAAACCACGACAGTATCGTTCAACGAGTAGCCCACGATAGTTAGAATGGCGGCAATGATCGAAAGATTGAACTCAAGGCCGATGAGACAGAAGAGGCCTATGGTTAGGACGACGTCGTGCAGCAACGAAAGCACTGCGCCCACGGCGAACTGCCATTCAAACTGGAACCAGATGTAAAACAGCACGCAGAAGATGGAGAGGACCACGGCGAGGATGCCCTCCTGGGCGAGTTCACCTGATACTTTTGGACCCACGACTTCAACACTGCGATACTCAACGTCGGGGCTCAAGGCCGCCTTCAATTTCGTGACGGCGGCCTGCTGGGCTTCGTCGCCGCCGGGTTGCGCTTCAATGCGGATTAGAACATCGCGCGGCGAACCGAATTCCTGCAGCTCTACATCGCCCAAATTGAGGCCACCCAGAGTGCCGCGCAATTCATCGAGGTTGGCCGCCTGGGCGGTGCGGATGGTGACAACCGTGCCGCCCTTGAAATCCACGCCAACATTGAGGCCAATGAAGATGAATGCGAGCAGCGACGCAAGGCAAAGCAGGCCCGATACAAAAAAACCAAAGCGGCTCAATCGCATGAACTGGAGTTTTGTGTCGTCCGGGATAAGTCGAATTGGTTTCATGTGTTGTGCCGCCGTTAGAGCGGAACCTCCTTGGGCCGCGCCACCTTCACCCAGAAAGCCACGATCAGCCCGGTGAGGGTGTAGGCGGTGAACATCGTGGTGAAAATGCCAATGGCGAGCGTCACCGCAAAGCCCCGCACGGGACCCGAGCCCACGCCGAACAGCACGATCGCCGCAATCAGCGTTGTGAGATTAGCGTCCAGAATGGTCGCGAGCGCCGCCCGGAATCCCGTTTCGATGGCATTCAGGGCCGAGCGGCCATTGCGCCATTCCTCGCGGATGCGCTCGAAAATCAGCACATTGGAGTCGACCGCCATGCCCATGGTGAGAACGATGCCGGCGATGCCGGGAAGTGTGAGCGTGAAGCCCATGACCGACATGATCGCCACCAGCATCACGAGATTGACGATGAGGGCGATGTTGGCGAACACGCCAAATAATTGGTAGACCAGCAGCGCGAAAATCACGACGCCGATGAGCCCGATGATCGACGCGAACACACCCGCCGAGATCGAGTCGGCGCCAAGACTTGGGCCCACTGTCCGTTGTTCAACCATTATGAGCTTTGCAGGCAGAGCGCCCGAACGCAAAACAATTGAAAGATCGGACGTTTCCTGGGTCGTGAAGTTTCCCGATATCTGACCGGACCCGCCAAGAATGGGTTCGTTGATGTTTGGATAACTCACTACGACAGCATCGAGAATGATGGCGAATGGCTTCCCGACATTTTCCGCCGTCAGCTTGCCGAAACGAAGTGAGCCTTTTTGATTGAACTTAAAGGTCACGACCGGTTGATTGTTCTGGTCAAAACCCGGCTGGGCGTCGGTGAGGTCAGCGCCATCAACCGTTGCGCGGCTGGAAGTTTGCACCCACAGCATCTGAGCAGGTGTATCCTTAAGCGGCAGGGCCTTGCATTCCGGCGGCGGATTTTGGTTTTCGCTGGTGGGCTGGTCTTCGCACAGCAACTGGAACGTCAGCTTTGCGGTTCTTCCCAACAATCTTATGGCCTCGTCCGGATCCTGGATGCCGGGAAGCTGTATCGCAATGCGGTCCTTGCCCTGCTGCTGGATGGTGATTTCGGTGGTACCCATGGCGTTGAGCCGGTTGCTGAGAATTCTGATTGTCTCGGTCACCGCGGCGCTGGTTTTCGCTTCTAAACCCTGCTGGGAAAAAGCAAACGCCAACTGGTCTCCCTGGATATTCAAATCATAAAGGTTCAGAGCAACACCCGTCGCCAGCAGGCCGCCGCCCAATGGCTGCTGCAAAGCGGTCAGCGCCAGCTTCGCCTTATCGAGATCAGCCATATTGGAAAGTCTGACCAATACGCCATTCTCCAGCTTGGTAATGCCCTTGTAACCGATTTTCGCCTCGCGCAGGCTGCCGCGAATATCACTGGATAATTGCTCAAACAGCTGGCCTTTGTAATCCGCTGCGTCGATCTCCATCACGATATTGGAACCGCCCTGAAGGTCGAGACCCAATGTCATGGGCCTTGCCCCGATGGTGTTCTCCATGGTTTTTTGCCAGTCGGGCGAAAGCACGTTGGGCAAGGCATAGATGAATGCC
This sequence comes from Rhodobiaceae bacterium, assembly GCA_009885825.1. Lineage (GTDB taxonomy): Bacteria > Pseudomonadota > Alphaproteobacteria > Rhizobiales > Aestuariivirgaceae > Aestuariivirga. Next base: position 2,352 of record VFJY01000141.1, read on the forward strand.
AACAGTACCGATGCCAAAATGGCAATCTGCTTGAATCTGGATTGATGCAGCATCTCGCGTGTTACTTGGTTTCAGCTTTAACCGGCTCGCCCTTGGCGCGCACATCGCTGATGCCCTGGCGTAACAGGCGAACCTTGACATTCTCGCCGATTTCGATGAGCAATTCCTTGTCATCGACGACTTTGGAAACCTTGCCGATCAGCCCGCCGCTGGTGACCACCGTGTCGCCACGGGCCACCTTGCTGATCATGTCCTGATGCTCCTTCATCTTGCGCTGCTGCGGGCGGATGAGCAGGAACCAGAACACCGCCATGATCATCACAAGCGGCAAAATCATGCCCAAAAAGTCACCCATGGGCGGAAACCCGGCAGACTGGGCATAGGCTGGGGTTATGAACATGCATTGCTCCTCAGGGGTTGTCGCGCCCAGAATATGGCCCGATTTCGATTTTGGCGGAATATAGCGATGGATTGCGGCATTGCAACAGAGGGATTTACGAAATCACCGCCGGAAGCTAAGACCCTGGCATGGCAACGAATTCTGACAGCGAACTGATCTCCCGCATGGCCGACGCGCTGGACCGCTTGGCGCCTCTCCCACCTGCTGCGAGCGATATGCAGCGCGCCAGCGCCTATGTATGGCACGCTTCGCCCGCGCGCCTTGAGCCTGTGGCAAAAGTCAACCGCGTTGACCTGGCGCTTTTGAAGGGTATCGATCAAACGCGCGATATTCTGCTGGAAAACACCTGGCGCTTCGCCAAGGGCCTGCCCGCCAATAACGCGCTGCTGTGGGGCGCCCGCGGCATGGGCAAATCTTCATTGGTGAAGGCGCTGCACCATGCGGTGAATGCGGAATTCGGCGGCACGTTGAAGCTGATTGAAATCCACCGGGAGGATATCGAGAGCCTGCCAGCGCTCATGTCCATCTTGCGGGGTTCTGCCAGCCTGAACTTCATTGTCTTCTGCGACGATCTTTCCTTTGACGGGCAGGATGCGTCTTACAAATCCCTGAAGGCAGCCCTTGAGGGCGGAATTGAAGGGCGGCCCGAGAATGTGATTCTCTACGCCACATCCAACCGCAGGCATCTTTTGCCCCGCGACATGATTGAAAATGAAAAGTCCACGGCGATCAATCCATCGGAGGCGGTGCAGGAAAAGGTTTCCTTGTCAGACCGGTTTGGCCTGTGGCTGGGCTTCCACAATTGTTCGCAGGATGAATTTCTCGAAATGGTCGATGCCTATGCGGCCTACCACAAGCTGCCTCTCACAGGCGTTGACCTGCACGGCGGCGCCATCGAATGGTCCGTCACCCGCGGCAGCCGATCAGGCCGCGTAGCCTGGCAATACATTCAGGATGTGGCGGGCCGCACGGGCACAAAGATGCAATCCTAAAAGCTTAGGCCCGGAATGGCGGCCGGGCCTTCGCTTGCAGGGAGATTATAGGCTTTAGTTTTAGTTAGAGGCTGTCGTCGAGTTCAAGAACTTCAGCGGATCCATGGCGGTTGCACCTTTGCGGACTTCAAAATGCAACTGCGGACTGGAAACCGAACCGGTTTGACCGGCCTTTGCGATGACGTCGCCGCGCTTGACGGTGTCGCCGCGCTTTACGAACAATTCCTTTGCGTGAGCATAGGCTGTGACCCAGCCGCCTTCGTGGCGGATCAACACGAGATTGCCGTAACCTTTGAGTTCGTTGCCAGCGTAGGCGACGACGCCGCTTTCAGCCGCACGAACACCTGTGCCCTCGGGAACGGCAATATTGATGCCTTCGTTCTTCAGGCCATTTGGCTTTGTGCCGAATTCGGAAATGACTTTGCCCTTGACCGGCCAGCGCATGCTGGAAACCGCCGGGTTTGCGGGAATTTCGGGAACCGGCTCGGCAGCATCCGCTTCAGCGACCACTTCCCTTGCTGGGGCTTCGGCGGCAATATCATTTTCATCAACCGGCGCCAGCGTTTCGGAATCATCCCGGACCATGAGCTGGTCAGCGAACTTCTTTGACTTGCCACCCGGGATGCGGAGATTCTGGCCGACTGATATGGCGGTATCATGTGACAGGCCATTCAAGTCTGCGATCGCGAAGGGCGACGTGCCATACTTGCGGCCGAGTGAATAGAGTGTGTCGCCGCTTGAAACGGTGTGCGAGCCGGCGGCCGCGGGTGCGATCACTTCACCTTGATCAGGATTGCGGGGGGCTGGCGCCATTGCCTGCTTGACGCCCGGGAGGCGGAGAACGCGTCCAGTGCTGACTGTGTAAGGAGGCGCAATTTTGTTGGCTGCAGCAAGTTGCGCCACTGTCAGGCCATTGGCCTTGGCAATTGAATAGAGCGTCATACCCTGCTCAACACGGATTTTGCCATGCGTGGCCGGTTTTTCATAGGCGGGTTGCACAGGCGCCGTTTCATCCTGATAGGCCTGCTCGGCATATTCGGGCTGCTGATAGGCAGGTTTCTTATAAGAATAACTTGGCTTGTAGACCGGCGCGCCGGTCAAGGGCCTTGATGTGATCGTGTCATCCTCCGGCGCGTAGGCGGCCACGCGCTTGGGTTTGGGCACGGAGGCCGTGTAAACCGGATCAGCATTGGAGGGGTTGTCGGCGAAGCGGTCAAATGAGCTGGAGCATGCCGCGAGCATTACAGCCAGGGCTGCCGAAGCCAACATATTGAACTTAGAGAACCCTTTTGGGGAACCTGAAACCATACGCATACGCGAACTCCACAAACAAACTACGCCACAGTATTGCCGCGATTAAGTTAATGGAGGGTTTATGGTTAGTGGCTTCTGAAGGATAAGCGTAAAATAAATTACGGCTCTATTCGACGATGACGGCGGCGCCGACTTCGACGCGCTCGAACAGGTCAATCACTTCCTCATTCATCATGCGGATGCAGCCGGAGGATACCGCCCTG
>VFJY01000182.1 GCA_009885825.1 Rhodobiaceae bacterium
CTGCAGCGCCTGCCGTTGCGGGTTGTCGCCTGATAAAGGCCAGCGCCAGCCTGCTTGCCCGAATTGAAATCCGGATTGAAGGGCATGCCAAAATCCATGCAGCCCTGCACATAGGCCATGGATACAGGATTTGGATTTACCTGATCAGAAACGCTCAACGGCCCATCAACGCCATGCTCCGTTCCACCAAGGCGGTTGTTTCCCTCGGATTTGATAAAATACTGCTTCAGGTCTTTCCACGCCCAGCCCTTGCAGCCGTATTGCGATGACCAGTCATCATAGTCTTCGGGACAGCCCCTGGTGTAAATTTCGGCATTGATGGAACTGCCGCCACCCAGCACACGGGCCTGGGGATAGACGGCGGTGCGGTTGTTCGCGTGTCGAAGCGGCGCTGTTTCATAGCCCCATGTCAGGGAACCACCGGTCATCTTGAAGAAGCCGACAGGCATGTGAATATGGGGATCCGTGTCACGGGGGCCGGCCTCCAGCAGCAAAACCTTTGCTTCGGCAATCTCACTTAGCCGCGCGGCCAAGACGCAGCCGGCCGAGCCGCCGCCAACGATAATGTAATCGTACATTCCCAGACCTCAAGCGCCCGCTTGCAAAACTGAATCACATGACGTAATTATAACTAACTGGTTGGTTATTTCAAGAGTGGCGCTTCAACAATTCATGACCAAGCTGCCCAAGCGAAAACTGCGAGATTCCAGCGCCACGAAGGCGCGGATTTTATCGGCTGCCAAGGTTGAGTTCGCCAAGAAAGGCCTGGGCGGCGCCCGGGTTGATGATATCGCAGCGCGTTCAAAAACCAACAAGCGCATGATGTATCATTACTTCGGCAACAAGGAAGAGCTGTTCCGCATCACCCTGGAAGAGGCCTACGCCGACATTCGCAATGCCGAACTCTGCCTTGAGCTCGACAGGCTCGACCCGATTGCGGCACTCAAGGCAAACATTGCGTTCGTCTGGCAGTATTATCTGGACAACCCGGAGTTTTTGACGCTGGTCAACAGCGAAAACCTGCACCAGGCAAGGCACATCAAAAAATCAACCCGGATTCGGGAATTGAGCCGCCCCTTCGTTGACCGCATGCAACACCTGCTGGAACGCGGTGTTGCAGCCGGCCAATTTCGGGGGGACTGCGACGCGGTTCAACTCAATATTACGATTGCCGCTGTCGGCTATTATTATCTCACCAACCGGTTTACCGGATCGGTTGTCTTTGAGCGCGACCTGATGACGAAGAAGGCCTTGGCCGAAAGGCTCGGACATAATACAAAAACCATTTTGCGCCTGGTCTGCACACCAGAAGCTCTTGCCAGGATTGAGGCTGGTCCATGACGCAAACCGCACTTGTAACGGGCGCCCGCCGCGGCATTGGAAAGGCTATTGCCCTTGCGTTGGCAAATGCGGGCTTTGATTTGGCTATCCTGGATTTGGAGCAATCCCAGGAACTGGTGGATGTTGCCGGAGAAATCAGCTCCTTGGGGCGAAAGGCTGTCGCCATAGGTGGAGATATCGCTGAGCTGGAAGATCACGCCCGCATTCTGGACTTGGCGAGTTCTGCCATCGGGCCGCTCACGACGCTTGTCAACAATGCTGGTGTTTCCGTTGCGAGTCGCGGCGACCTGCTTGATGTGAGCAAGGAGAGCTATGACAGGTGTCTTCACGTAAACACGCGCGGGACATTTTTCCTTACCCAGGAATTTGCCAGGCGGCTGCTGAATGTCAGCGCGAATACCCATCGGAGCGTCATCACTGTCTCTTCTGCCAACGCCGTTGCGCCGTCTGTCAACCGTGGTGAGTATTGCATATCCAAGGCCGGCGTTTCCATGATGTCCAAACTGTTTGCCGCAAGGCTCTCGAATGACGGTATAGGGGTTTATGAAATTCAGCCTGGGTTTGTTGAAACAGATATGACGGCGCCCTCGAAAGCAAAATATGACAAGCTGATTGAAGAGGGCCTCACGGTGATCAAGCGATTTGGCAAGCCAGAGGAAGTGGCCCGCATTGCGGTGACGCTGGCCACCGGTCTTCTGCCTTATACATCGGGCCAGATCATTCAGGCCGATGGTGGCCTGCTGTCGGTGAGGTATTGATAATGAAAATCAACCTTCCAACCCCGGCAGGCAAGATTGAGAGCTACAGCCTTCAAGGCGAGGCGCTTGCCGCCGCGCCGCCAAAAATACCATTCAACCGCGTATCCTTTGCCGCAGCCCATGTGGTGGCCAATCCGCTGGGTAATGGCAACCCTTCCGCTTCGGCTGATATTGATTGGGAAAGCACCATTGCCTATCGGCGCTATCTTCTTGATTTGGGCCATTCGATCGCGGAGGCCATGGATACCTCGCAACGCGGCATGGGACTGAGTTGGCCCGATGCTCTCACCTTGATCAGGCTCTCCCTGGCAGATGCCGGCACCAGGAATGCGGCGCGCATTTTCTCCGGCTGCGGCACCGATCAATTGGCGCCCGCAGATGCCCATTCGCTCGATGATGTGACGGGAGCCTACCTCGAACAACTCGCGGCCATTCAGAAGCTGGGCGGCCGGATTATTCTGATGGCGAGCAGGGCTTTGGCGCACATCGCCAAATCACCGGACGACTACATCCACGTCTATTCGCGTGTCCTGAATGAAGCCGATCATCCCGTCATTCTTCACTGGCTGGGCGAAATGTTTGATCCAGCCCTCAAGGGTTATTGGGGCAGCGGAGAATTTCCCCAAAGCATGCAAACCTGCCTTGCGGCGATCAATGGCAATGTGGCGAAGGTCGACGGCATAAAGATATCATTGCTTGATGCCGAGAAGGAAATCCAGATGCGGCGACTGCTGCCTGCATCAGTGAAAATGTACACAGGCGACGACTTCAACTACCCTGACCTGATTGCTGGCGATGAGCAGGGTTTTTCCCATGCCCTGCTTGGCATTTTTGACGCAATTGCGCCTGCCGCTTCGGCTGCCCTCGTGGCTCTCGCCGAGAATGACATGCGAACCTACCGCGCCCTGCTGGAGCCGACCGTGCCTCTATCACGGCTGATTTTCCGTGAGCCAACCCAATATTACAAAACCGGCATCGTCTTCCTGGCCTGGCTCAATGGCCATCAAAATCATTTTGTGATGGTGGCTGGCGCGCAGGCGATGCGGCCCGTCAGTTACTTCGCCGATATATTCCGGCTGGCTGATCAAGCCCGGTTGCTGCGCGATCCTGAATTGGCGGCAAAGCGGATGCAGAAGCTATTAGCCATCTATGGCCTGTGATGCGGGACCTCTCTGGACACCCCGAACTCTGCGCCATCAATACGGCGACCCTGGGTTTTCAGGCCCCCATTGAAGACGTGATAGAGGCCGTCGCCCGCGCGGGCTTCGGCGGCATCGCGCCGTGGCGGCGGGAAATGGAAGGCCGTGATGTGCCGGCTATTGCCAAGCGCATTCGAGCGGCCGGGCTTAATGTGACAGGCTATTGCCGCAGCACCTATATTCCTGCCGCGGATCACGCCAGTTTCCTAACCAATATCGGAGCCAACAAGCGGGCCATCGATGATGCGGCAACGCTGGGTGCCTACTCGTTTGTCATGGTTGTCGGTGGGTTGCCCGCAGGTTCAAAAAATATCGCATCGGCGCGCCAGCAGATGGCCGAAGGCACTGCTATATTGCTGGAGTATGGGAAAAGTGTGGGCGTGAGAATTGCCCTTGAACCCTTGCACCCGGTTTACGCCGCCGACAGGAGCTGCCTTGCGCTTCTCTCCGAAGCGCTTGATCTGTGTGACACAATCGAGGGTTCAACGGCTAATCCGTGGCTCGGCGTTTGTGCGGATGTGTATCACGTCTGGTGGGATCCAAATCTCAAGCGCGATATCGCCCGAGCCGGAACTGCCAAGCGGATTTTTGGATTTCATGTGTGCGACTGGCTGGTGCCGACACGGGATGTCTTGAATGATCGCGGTATGATGGGGGATGGCGTCATCGATGTTCCCGCCATTCGTTTCGAAATAGACGCGGCGGGCTATGGGGGGCTGATTGAAGTCGAGATTTTCTCGCCCGAAAACTGGTGGAAAAAGCCGATGATCGAGGTCTTGCGTGTGGTACAGGAGCGCCTTGGTTCCGCCTCATGAGCGGCGAATGAGATCGGCAGCCTTCTCGGCGATCATGATGGTGGCGGCATTGGTGTTGGAAGAAACCACATAGGGCATCACCGAACTGTCGCAGACACGCAAGCCATTGAGGCCCCGCACTTTCAGTTCCGGCGACACCACCGCCATTTTTCCCTGGCCCATGGCGCAGGCCCCCGAAGGATGGTGATCGGTCTTGGCCATGCGGCAGGCATAGTGAAAAAAATCTTCGTCCGAAACACAGCCAGGCCCTGGCAGTCTCTCAGCTTGCACAAAAGGCTTCAGCGCTTCCTGCCGCATGATATCGCGCGCCATTTGGAAGGCCCGCTGGGATATCTCGCGGTCGTAGGGGTCAGACCAGTAATTGGGGTCAATGAGCGGCGCAACCGCTGGATCAGCGCTGGCAAGCCTCACTGTGCCGCGCGAACGGGGACGCATGGGAGCGGAGTTGAGCGTGACGCCCGCGTTTTTCAACTTGGCGATCCCCGCCTCGATGCCGGAGCCTTGGCCGAAATGAAATTGAATGTCAGGAGCGGCGGCGTTTTTGTCGGCATACCAGAAGCCGCCGGTCTCAAACAGGCTTGACGCCACGGGCCCGGTCTTGGTCAGAAGGTAGCGGAGGCCGGCAAGGGCCGCCCACCAGGGCTTGCCATATTTGTCATAGGAGTGATCACCGGTGCACTCACTGATGACACAGACGTCAAGGTGGTCCTGCAAGTTTTCGCCCACTCCCGGAAGATCATGTGAAGGCTTTACGCCAACTTTCCGCAGATGATCGGCAGGGCCAATGCCCGATTGCAACAGGAGCTTGGGCGAACCGATAGCGCCGGAGCAAACAATCACCTCGCGCGCCGCATGGAAAAATTCAAGATTGCCGCCGCGTTGAATCTCAACGCCAACCGCCTTGTCCTTCTCGACCACAACACGCGTTACCATTTCTGCCAGCATGACCGTCAGATTTGGCCGCGCCATTGCCGGCTTGAGATATTCAACCGCCGTCGATGAACGACGCACATTCCTCTGGGTCAATTGGTAGAACCCCATACCGGCGGGATCGGGGCCGGCAAGATCGCCATTGAATGGAATGCCATATTGCTCGGCAGCTTTTATGAAAGCGTCGCAGATCGGAAGCGTGGCGCGCGGGCGTGACACGGCGATGGGACCATTTTTCCCGTGAAATTCATTGTCGATGGTTTCGTTGTGCTCGGATTTGCGAAAATAGGGCAGCACCTCGCGGTAGCTCCAGCCCGCGCATCCCGCCTGCGCCCAACCATCATAATCCAGCGCGTTGCCGCGGGTATAGATTTGCGCATTGATGGTTGAGCCACCGCCGATCACCTTGGCCTGGGTGTACCAGAACACCCTGTCCTTCATGTGCTTTTGCGGCACCGTGGACCAGCCCCAGGAGGCGATGCCCCTGGTCATTTTCGCAAAGCCGGCAGGCCAATGAAACAGTGGATTGCGGTCATCGCCGCCAGCCTCGATGAGCAGGACTTTTACGTAAGCATCCTCTGTGAGCCGTGCCGCCAGAACGCAGCCCGCTGATCCGCCACCAACAATGATATAATCAAACTCGCGCCCGGCCATGGGTTCACTATAACCCAGCTTGGCGGCACTTGCCAATTGTGAACCGTTTGGTTACTTGTATATCAAAAATCTGTTGATGTGTGAGGTCCCATGACTGCCATCAAGAAACGGCCATTCGGGTCCACCGGCCTTGAAGTCACCGACATGGGTTTTGGCACCGCGCCGATCGGCAATTTCCTCCGGCCGATTTCCGAAGAGAAATCCGCCGCCATGATCAACCGGGCCTGGGACTCGGGCATGCGCTATTTTGATACGGCGCCCTATTGTGGCCATGGCCTTTTGGAGGCGCGCATTGGACAGAACCTGCGCTGGCGGCCACGCAACGAGTTTGTTGTCTCAACGAAAGTGGGCCGTGTTCTGAAACCGGCGCTGCGCAAAGATATTGATTTCAAGCCATAGGTCGTTGGCCTGCCATTCAAGAGCGTCTATGACTATTCATACGACGGCGCCATGCGGTCCTTCGAAGATTCACTGCAGCGCCTTGGCTGGAATATATCGATATTCTCTTTATCCACGATGCGGATGTCTTCACCCATGGCCCCGAACTGCAGAAAGTCTATTTCAAGCAGGCAATGGATGGCTGCTACCGGGCTCTCAGAAAATTGCGCGATGAAGGGGCTGTGAAGGCCATTGGTTTTGGCGTCAACAACCTGGAGGTCATGCTCGACTTCATGCAGCAGGGCGACTTTGACACCTTGCTTCTGGCGGGGCGCAATACATTGCTGGAACAACAGCCCCTCGACGAGCTCTTGCCGCTTCGCGAGAAGCGCAAGACCGCCGTCGTCATAGTTGGAGGCTTCAATAGCGGCATACTGGCAACGGGGGCCGCGCCCGGGGGCAAAATGGAACTATGCGCCGGCACCCGACCCCATCATGAAAAAAGTCGCGAAGATTGAACTGATATGCGCCAAACACAAGGTGCCGCTGCCTGCTGCCGCATTGCAGTTTTTGCCGGCGGTCCCCAGCGTCGCCTCACATGTTCCGGGCACCCGCAACGTGGCCCAAATGGAACAGAACATCGCGCTTGTCAGCCATCCCATTCCGGCCGCCTTCTGGCAGGAACTGAAGCAGCAGGAGCTGATCCGAGGGGATGCGCCTGTGCCGCAGTGAGGCACTCAATTGCCCCAGCGCCCGGCCATCCAGCCAGGATTTATCAACCGGCCGCTAGGCGATCCGATCGCGGATATCGCGGCCATGTCTTCCGCCGAAAGTTCAAAGCTCAGCGCGCTAAGGTTGGACGCGATGTTATGCCGTTTGGTGGACATTGGAACGGGGATGACGCCCTGCTGGATAATCCACCGCAGAGCGACTTCCGCAGGCTGTCTTCCAAGGCGCTGCGCGATGCCCTGTATGATTTTGGACTTCAGCGCAGCGCCCCGCGCCAGCGGGCAATAGGCTGACAGCGCCATGCCAAGTTCGCGGGCGGTGGCCAGAAGTTCATGCTGATCGAGCAACGGATGGAACTCGACCTGATTGTTGATGATTGTCCCATTTGTGCGGGCGTGGGCCTTCCGCAACATGCGGGCCGAAAAATTGCTGACGCCAATTTCGCGGGTATTGCCTTTTTGTTTCTCCAGCGTCAGCCGGTCAAGAGCGGGCTCGAGCTCCCTGTCTTCGGGCGGCCAGTGGATGAGCAGGAGATCGACTGGCCCACCAAGCTCATCAATCGATTTTGCAACACTTTCAGAAAACCTGTCTTGCCCGATATTTGAGGGATCTACTTTGGTCACCAGAAAAAACGCGTCGCGCGCCACACCTGACTGCCTGATGGCGCGGCCAACGTCTCTTTCATTGCCATACATCTGGGCTGTATCAATATGGCGAATGCCCAAATCAATTGCCGTTCGAACGGCGTTGAAGGCCTCATCGCCACGAAGCGGAAACGTGCCAAAGCCAAAATTCGGAATCCCGCAAATCCTGTCAAGCTTGAATGTCGCCATGATTGTCCCTACTTGATGACCAATGTCCCGCACTGGTGTGGGGCGAATAGACGAGGCCTGTTTCTTCGAGTCCCATCGTCAACTTGCGCACGAAGGCCGATGACAGGCTCGTGGAAAATATTTGGGGAATGATGCGCGAGATGAGGGGTTCGCCGGTTTTCAGATAGGTATCGATCAGCCGCCGGAAGATATTGCGCGAGCGCTGGTAAAGATTGGCAAGGCCCGAGGGCCTGTCGTCAAACAGGGGGCGGGGCGGAATGATGCTCATGGGAACCATTTAGGGGGAGACGGGGCGGTTGTCATGGGTGGAATCGATTTCAGCCGGCGAGGGCCTTGATGGCCCAGGCCCTTGCGTTGAGGGCAATGGTGCCGTTGTCCTGGCGCGGCAGATCATCGCTGAGCTTCTTGCGCAGTTTATCTCGCGCCTCCTCGGGGAGGCTGACGCAGTATCCCGGCGCAGGGCCAGCACCGAGCGTAAAAGGGCGCCAAAAGTCATCGAAATCCGCAAAGACGGTGGGAATTTCCAGCGCCGTGCATTTCACTGATTGCAGGCCCGCATTTGAAACCAGTTCGGTAAGCCCAGCGGCTGTGCAAAAGGGAAATCGCTTGCCTTCGGCAAAGCCGGAGGCACCGGGATCAAGTGCGATGGCGGCATTCCAGAAGGCCCGCATGAATCCCATTCCGCCGCCGGGATAGTCCCAGACATAGAAGGCGACAGTGCCGCTGGGCCGCACGACGCGCTTCATTTCAGAGAGGGCTTTTGGAATGTCCGGCACAAAATTCAGAACAAGGGCGGAGGCGACGATGTCCTTGCTGTGATCGTCGAGAGGCAGTTTTTGCGCATCTCCCACTTCAAACTTGGCGCGCTTGTCGTCAACATTTCGTTGCGCCGTGGCGACAAATCCGGCGGACTGTTCGATGCCGACAAGGCTTCGGGGATTGCAGCGGTTTAGAATCGCAGACGAAAGCGCGCCGGTGCCGCAGCCCACGTCGAGCCAGTCGAGATTTGCGGCGGGGTTGAGCCAATCAAAAAACCGCACCGCCATCTTTCTGCTCCAACGCCCCATATAGGCATCGTAGCTGTCGCCTGCGCTCCACGCGTCATGTTTGGCACCTTCGGACATCCGGCTGCTCCCTTTGCAGAACACTGTCATTTGCTTCAAAGGCATTCAAAACCTGATCGGGCAGCGTTGCAAGGCTTTCGGATCTGTCCATTCCTTGGATTTTTATTGCCATTTCCCTTTGCATCCGGGGCGCGCTAGAAGACCCGAAATCACAAAAGGACATTCCCATGCGTCCCTCAGGCCGTAAGCCCGACCAACTCCGTGCCGTCAGTTTTGAGCGGAATTATATCAAGCATGCGGAAGGCTCTTGCCTGGTGCGTTTTGGTGACACCCATGTGCTGTGCACGGCGAGTCTTGAGGAGCGGGTGCCGCCGTGGATGAAGGGGCTGGGCAAGGGGTGGGTGACCGCCGAATATGGCATGCTGCCGCGCTCCACCGGCGAGCGCATGCGGCGCGAGGCTTCCCAAGGCAAGCAATCGGGGCGCACGCAGGAAATTCAACGCCTTGTGGGCCGCTCGCTCCGCGCTGTGGTTGATCTGGTGGCGCTGGGCGAAAAGCAGATCACGCTGGATTGCGATGTCATTCAGGCCGATGGGGGAACGCGCACGGCCGCCATTACCGGCAGCTGGGTTGCGCTTCATGATTGCCTGCAATGGATGAAAGCCCGCGACATGTTCAAGACCTGGCCGATCAAGGATCATGTGGCGGCCATTTCCTGCGGCATCCATGGCGAGGGCGTTGTGCTTGATCTTGATTATGCCGAAGATTCAACCGCGGGCACCGACGCGAATTTTGTCATGACAGGCTCTGGCGGCATTGTTGAGGTGCAGGGCACGGCGGAAGGCGAGCCATTTTCACAAGACCGATTCCTCGAACTCATGGCGCTTGCCAGAAAAGGCATCGATGAACTCATCGCCATGCAGAAGGCGGCTATTGCCTGATGCGGGCGGGGCCGATCCTGGAAACCATTCTGTATGCGGAGGATTTAACCGCCGCGCGGCATTTCTACGAGAAGATTTTGGGGCTGGCTGTTTACGGCGAAACCACGCCGCGGTTTGTTTTCTTCCGCCATCACGACCAAATGCTTCTGGTGTTTCATCCGCAGCTGTCAGCGGCGCTGACCGCCTCAGACGGACCGCCGCCGCATGGCGCCACAGGCTCCGGCCATGTGTGCTTTCGCAGCAGCCTTGCTGAACAGGCGCAGTGGGAGCGGCGCTTTGCGGAAAACACTATAGCCATTGACCGGATTGTGGATTGGCCGGGTGGCGGACGCTCGCTTTACGTGCGCGATCCGGCCGGCAATTCGGTGGAGTTCGCTGAAAGCCGCATTTGGGATTTGCCGGAATGAAATCGCTTAAAAATCAAAAACTGGTGGTGGCCACCCACAATGCGGGGAAGCTCCGCGAGATCAATGAACTTCTGACGCCACACGGAGTCACGACGGTTTCGGCGGGGTCGCTGGGCTTTGAGGAACCGGCGGAAACCGGGACGACGTTTGAGGGCAATGCCAAGTTGAAGGCTGTCTATTCCGCTGAGCGCTCCGGGCTGGTGGCGCTGGCGGATGATTCCGGCCTCTGTGTTGAAGCGCTGAATGGCGAACCCGGCGTCTATACGGCGGATTGGGCGGGACCAAAGCGCGATTGGGCCATGGCGATGCGGCTGGTTGAAGAGAAGCTGCAGGCCATCAAGGGGGCGCGGGCGGCCTATTTCAGTTGCACGCTGTGCGTGGCGTGGCCTGATGGCGCCGCGCGATTTTTTGAGGGCCGGGTGCATGGCTCGCTCACATGGCCGCCACGGGGAACGCGGGGATTTGGCTATGACCCGATGTTTGTGCCCGACGGCGAGACGGAGACTTTCGGCGAAATGGACCCCGTCAAGAAGACCCTGATGTCGCATCGGGGCCGGGCTTTTGAGAAATTGGTCAATGCCCTCCTCCGCTGAAGCATTCGGCATTTATGTGCATTGGCCGTTCTGCAAGGCCAAATGCCCCTATTGCGATTTCAACAGCCATGTGCGCCATGTTGAAGTTGACACGATGGCGTTCGCGCGCGGGCTGGTTTCCGAGTTGCAGTGGTTTTCCCAGATCACCAGGGGCCGTGTGGTCAACAGCATTTTCTTTGGCGGCGGCACGCCCTCGCTGATGCCGCCTGCGGCGGTTGCCGCCGTGCTGGATGAAATCGCCAAGCTGTGGCGCGTTTCTGAAACTGTCGAGATAACCCTTGAGGCAAATCCCACCAGCGTTGAGGCGGAGAATTTTCGCGGCTACCGTTTGGCGGGGGTGAACCGGGTTTCAGTTGGTGTGCAAGCCCTGAATGAGGAAGATTTGAAGGCGCTGGGGCGGCAGCATACGCCTGACGAGGCGCTGAAAGCCTTCCGGCTGGCGCTCAAGGTTTTCCCCCGCGTGTCGTTCGATTTGATTTATGCCAGGCCGCGGCAGACCCTGAATGCGTGGCGGGAGGAATTGACCCGGGCGCTGGGCGAGCAGGAGGGCCACATGTCACTCTACCAGCTCACCATTGAGCCCGGCACCGCCTATTTTGATCTGCACGCCAAGGGCTCGCTCATTGTGCCCGATGAAGACAGCGCCGCGGACCTGTTCGAGATCACCCAGGAACTGACCGAGCGCCATGGGCTTCCGGCCTATGAGGTTTCCAATCACGCAAGCGAGGGCCAGGAATCCCGGCATAATCTGCTGTACTGGCGCTATGGGGAATATGCGGGTGTGGGGCCAGGAGCGCACGCGCGCATTGTTGACGGTGAAAACCGCCGGGCCATCGTGATGGAAAAATATCCGGAGACATGGCGCAGCAAAGTGAACGACCGGGGCAATGGCATTGCTGAAGATGCGCTTGTTGAACCCAGGGACCAAGCTTCCGAATATCTCATCATGGGGCTCCGCATCGTCGAAGGCATTGATCTCGAGCGTTATGAAAGGCTCAATGGCCGGGCAATGGATGCCAGCAAGATCGCCGGCCTCAAATCACTTGGACTGATCAAGCGCGAGGGTTCGCGCCTGATGGCCACGCGCCAAGGCCGCCGCCTGCTTAATTCGCTCATCACTGAGCTGGCGCACTGAAACCTGGAGGTGCAGGTGCTATGATATCGGGCCCGCCCGGACCCATTTGCAGGATGGACAAGCCCCGCTCGATCAGGCCGCTTTCATGGAAGCGGAACAACCCGTTGGCGCCTTGAAAGCCCGCCGGATTGGTGATGGCGGTTGCGGAAACGTCACCGGTGCTCGTCAACTTGAAAGCAAAGACCGCCGCATCATAGCCGAGGCTTGCGATGCGGGGCGGCTTGGCGCCGTAGGTGGCGCTGAACTTCTGTTCGAACTGCTGCACCAGTTGCGGAGAGACACCGGCATACCAGCCGCCGAGCGCAATGGGGGTTGAGCGGGTGAGCGCGTCGTCCCAAAGCCCGGTGCCCAAAATTTTCGTCGTTCGCGTATCAACCCCATTGGCCTGCAGGGCCAGCCCCACATTGCGCAGCATCTGGCCGCCTTCAGGCAACATGAGGGCAGCACCCTCGCCCTTGGCTGCCGCCGCAACGGTTGCCGCCGGCTGTTCGATGGCGGTCGCCTCGCGCGCATAGGTCTGCACACTGACGAGCGAGCTGCCATCCCTCGCCGCAGATGTGCTCACGGCTTTTTGAATGGCGGCGCCATACTGGCTGGCGGGATAGAGCAGCGAGACATTGCGGAAGCCCTTGCTTGCCGCGTAGCGCATGACATTTGCCACTTCCTCATCGGGCAGGAAGCTCATCAAATAGGTGCCAGGGCCAGCTGCGGCAGTCACCGAGGTGAAGGCCACGACATTCACATTGGCGCTCCTCGCCACAGGCGAGACCGCCTGCACTTCAGCCGAAAGCAGCGGCCCCAGAATGATGCCGGCGCCCTCGTCAATGGCGGCTTGCGCCACAATGCGGGCCGTATCGGGGGAGCCTGCCGTATCCTTGATGATCAGGCTGGCCGGATCGCCACCCGCTTCCGTTATAGCCAATTCAGCGGCCTGTTGGAGAGCCACGGCTATTTTCTGGTTCTGACCCTGGGCAGAAAGCGGCAGCAAAAGCGCTATCTTGCCAGCTTTAGCGGGCGCCTCCGGCGGTTGCGGCGTATCATTGAACAGCTCGCCTATCTTGCCGGTGCCGCAGCCAGTGAGCAGCAGCATTAAAACCACGGCGACGAGATTTCGCCACTGCCATGGGGCCCTGGGTTGGGCTAGAGTTGGCAAGTCCACGTTGTTTTCATCCCCGGGGTTAAATGAATCCGCACACTGAGCATTTCCGCCACTATAGCATAGGTGCCACCAAGTTCGATGCAGAAAAATTGCCGGGCGGGCTTTACGTGACGGCGACACCCATTGGCCACCTCGGCGATGTGACGCTGCGGGCGCTGGCCACCATGGCCGCCGCCGATGTGCTGTTGTGCGAGGATACCCGCACCACCGCCAAGCTTCTGGAGCGTTATGGCATTCGCAACAAGCTGATGGCCTATCACGAGCATAATGCGGCCAGGGTGCGGCCCGCCATTCTGAAGGCCCTGGGCGAGGGGCAGGCTTACGCGCTGGTGAGCGATGCGGGCATGCCGCTAGTGTCGGACCCGGGTTACAGACTGGTGGCAGACTGTGTTGCCCATTCAATTCCGGTGACGGCGGTGCCGGGAGCCTCTGCGGTGCTGACGGCCCTTGCGCTCTCAGGCTTGCCGACCGACCGTTTTGCATTTCTGGGGTTTCTGCCAACCAAATCCGGCGAGCGCAAAAAACTTCTCGGCGAGTTCGCAAATGTCAAAGCCACGCTCATTGCGTTTGAAAGCCCGCACCGGATCATTGACGCGCTGGCGGATGTGACGGGCGTTCTGGGCCCGCGCGCCATCGCCGTCACGCGCGAATTGACCAAGCTGCATGAAGAAGTCCTGCGCGGCGCGGCGGAAGAAGTTCAAGTCATTCTCGCGGCGCGCGCCTCCGTGAAGGGCGAGATCACCCTGGTGATCGGGCCTCCCGCTGCGGATGAAGCCATCGCCAGCGAGGAGACAATTGAGGCGGCGATCACCGAGGCGCTGCGCACCCTTCCCACAGCAAAAGCCGCCGCCGATATTGCCAGGCGCTTGAATATTCCGAAGAAGGACATCTATGCCCGCATCCTGGCGCGGAAAGATGACTAGCAGGCGCGCGGCGGCCGAGAGGCGTGGCCACTTCGCGGAGTTTGTGGCGCTGATGTTTCTGCGCCTCAAGGGCTACCGGCTTCTGGCCCGGCGCTTCAAAAGCCATCACGGCGAGATTGACCTGGTGATGCGGCGGGGCGATGTCACCGCCTTCATCGAAGTGAAAGCCAGGGCCACGCGCGACCTGGGCGTTGAAGCCGTCACGGTCTTCCAATCGAAACGCATCTCGGCGGCGGCTGGCTTGTGGATGGCGAAGGACAAGCAGGCAACCCGCGATTTCTGCCGTTTTGACATCGTGGTGGTGAGCCCTTACCAATTGCCGCACCATATCGAGAATGCCTTTGCAGGAGACGCCTAGCCATGCCGCTCAAGATCGCCATTCAGGCGGACCCGATTGAAAGCTTCAACATCAGGGGCGATTCCACCTTCGCCATCATGCTGGAGGCGCAGCGGCGCGGGCACTCCCTGTTTCACTACGAGGTCAAGACACTGGCGCTCCGGGGCGGCTCACTTTTCGCGTCAGGCCATGATGTTAAAGTGCGCGATGAGCCGGGCCAGCATTTCAGCAAGGGCGAAATGCGAACGGTTGATCTCGACTCCCTAGACGTCGTGCATATGCGGCAGGATCCGCCGTTTGACATGGGCTACATCACGGCCACCCATCTGCTCGATCATATCCATCCCAAGACCCTGGTGGTGAATGATCCCACGGAAGTGCGCAATGCGCCGGAAAAATTGTTCGTGCTGAACTACCGCCAGTTCATGCCGGAGACTTTGATCACGCGCGACCCCATCGAACTTGCTGCCTTCCGCCGCGCCCATGGCGACATTATCCTGAAACCGCTCTATGGCAATGGCGGCGCTGGCGTGTTCCGCCTCACCGAGACGGACCAGAATTTCTCATCGCTCTTGGAGCTGTTCGGCCAGGCCTTCAAGGAACCCTTCATCGCGCAAAAATATCTGGCCGAGGTGCGAAAAGGCGACAAGCGGATCATTCTGGTGGACGGCAAGGTGGCGGGCGCCATCAACCGGGTTCCCGCCGCCAATGAAAGCCGCTCCAACATGCATGTCGGGGGGCGGCCTGAACACGCAACCCTCACCAAACGCGAGCACGAAATCTGCGAGGCGATGGGGCCGGACTTAAAAAAGCGCGGGCTGATTTTTGTCGGCATCGACGTGATCGGCGATTGCCTGACGGAGATCAACGTGACGTCGCCCACGGGGATACGGGAAGTGAAGCGGTTCGGCGGGGAAGACATCGCGGCGCTGATTTGCGATGCGGTGGAGGGGCGGAGGTAAACTGCAACTTCTTAAGGAGCTGGTTCCCGTGGATATTCGTCCCATGTTCTTCCACGGTACTCGCGGCCGGCGGCCTTTTTGTTAGTGCCGCCCCACTGTTTGAAGAAAAATGCCGTATCATTTTTTCGGCACTGAGTTTTAATTTGATCGACCCATGACTGTTCGATTGGCCGTGATCCCGGTCCTGATTCTCCGCCAACTATTGCCCAGTGGATTCCTGAAAGATCAACAGGTCCAACTGGTCCCAAGAGGGGTTCAAATGAAATGAATCGTACTGCCGCGGGTGTACTTCGCAAAGTTGAAACACGCTCAATACATTTTTCGCTTTCGACCGATGTTCCAAGCCAGATATGCGGGGCAACTTTCAAATTCAGTGATTCCACAATACGCTTCATGTTTTCTGGACGCTTTGTCAGGATTTGATAAACATGCTGATCAGCAGCTGTCATGGTGTTCCAAACTTCCGCGATGAATGCCGGTGGAACACCGTCTTGAAATAGATCAGACATCGAATTCACAAAAATCTTGCGCGGCTTTTTCCACCGCAACGGAATGCTGAGCGCTTGCTTTACGAGCTTAACCTTGCCGGTCCAAACCGGGCGACCACCGCTTTTGCGCGTGGTTCCACGATATGAAGGATGGTCCATCGCTTGCAAGCGCGCTGCCATGCGCATCGCATAACAATTCGTGCAACCCGGCGAAACCATGGAACAACCTGCAATCGGATTCCACGTTGCATCAGTCCATTCAATGTCTGAGAGTCCAGCCATTATTTCCTTCTCATTATGTCGCGAGCAACTCGTGTTGCGAGTTCATGGGCGCTAGATTTCTTGTTCGAGCAAGCAGAAATTGATGAATACCAATGTCCGCCTGCTTTACCAAGTGGCAACCAACTGTCCAGTACTTTTCCCTCAAAAACAGTCTTCATCTTTTTAATCATGAACCTGGTTACTGCATCGGCGGTAGCAATTTTTTGACGCACTTCGAGATTTGAATCAAGCAAATCAGGTTGATATGTCGGCTCTGTCAATGCTTCAAACCATGAGGCGTCGCCGAACAACAGGTTCAAAGAATTTTCTGCATCTTTTTGAACTCTTGAATCCTCTGACATTTGTCTTACGACGCCTAACCCTGCGGGGAATAGATACCAAAGATCGCTGCCCTCAGTTCTAGCAATTTCCTCTATTGTGGACCAACGTGACCTGCCCGATATTCTGTACCAGACGATATGAGAGATTATTGCATGAGTGACGCCTCGTCGAGAGGGGTTGGTTTTGGTGTGATGGTGTGGGGTGCAGGTGGCCTGTAGCCGAGCGCTGAGTGTGGGCGTTTGGTGTTGTAGTGGATGCGC
>VFJY01000139.1 GCA_009885825.1 Rhodobiaceae bacterium
GACAAGACCTCCAAAGAAGCCATGGACCGGGCCGATGATTACTTTGTGTCCATCGGCATGCATGTGTTGCGCCTCAAGAAAGAAATCGAAGGCTATATCTGCGACCGCCTGCAGGAAGCCCTGTGGCGCGAGGCGCTGCACATTCTCAACAAGGACATCGGCACCACTGGCGATATTGATGACAGCGTTATTTACTCCGCCGGCATGCGCTGGGCCTTCATGGGTTCCTTCCTCACCTATCATCTCGCCGGCGGCCCCGGCGGCATGCGCCACTTCATGTCGCAGTTTGATCCAACCCTCGAACTGCCATGGACAGACTTGAGTTTCCCCAAATGGAATGACGAACTTGAAAAGCGCCTGATTGAGGGTTGTGAAGTCCAAAGCGCTGGGCTGACGGTTGCAGAACTTGAAGCCAAGCGCAATGACGTGCTGGTGGATATGATGCGGCTTTTCAAGCATCACAAAATTGGGGCAGGCCTCGTGCTGGCCCGTGATGAAGCCAAGGCTGGCAGCAAGGCCAAACGCTGGTCGAAAAAAGACAAGCTGGACGGCCCCCTGAAACTGTTCCAGGGTGAAGTCGTCTCCGCCTGGCTCGACTACAACGGCCACATGACCGACGCTGCTTATCTGCTGGCCTTCGGTGATGGGCTTGATGCCTTCTTCCGCTACATCGGCGACGATGAAACCTACCGCGCCACGGGCAACACCTTCTTCACCGCCGAAACCCATGTGAACTATTACAGGGAAATGAAAGTGGGCGAGCCCTTCTGGATTGAAACCCAGGTTTTGGGCTGCGATGAAAAACGCATGCATCTTTTCCACCGCATGTACCATGGCAAAACCAAAGAGCTCGTCGCCACCAACGAAATCATGCAACTTCACGTCAATCAAAAGGCCGGAAAAGTCTGCCCCATGAGCGACGAACTTTACGAAGCCCTTTCCGCCGTGCGAAAAGCCCACAAGAAGTTGAAAAGGCCCAAGGAGATCGGCAGCGTCATGCAAGTAAGGAGAAAGAAATAGATGCCACAACAGCGCGCCATGATCACGGCAGCAGCCTCCGGCATTGGCCGCGCGATCGCCAAGGCCTTTTTCAATCAAGGCGCCAAGGTCCACATCTGCGATGTCGATGATGAGGCCCTGGCAAGCTTTCGCAAAGACTTTCCCAAGATCACCGCAACCCGCGTGAATGTCGCAAGCGAGACCGAAATAAATGCCTGGTTCGATGCAGCTCTCAAAGATCTCGGCGGCCTTGATGTAATGGTGAACAACGCAGGCACCAAAGGCCCAACAGCACCGGTCGAAGATGTATCATACGCAGATTGGAAAGACTGCCTCGCCATTTGCCTCGACTCGCAATTCCTCTGTGCCAGGCGCGCTGCCCCTGTCATGAAGAAACAAGGCTCCGGCAACATCATCAATCTATCCTCCACTGCGGGCCAATATGGCTTCGGCAACCGCACACCCTATGCGGCGGCCAAATGGGCGGTGATCGGCTTGACGAAGTCTCTCGCCATCGAACTCGGCCCCCACAATGTGCGCTGCAATGCCATCTGCCC
>VFJY01000097.1 GCA_009885825.1 Rhodobiaceae bacterium
AATGTCAATCTGCGCCTGCCGAGCGGCAACCAGCTGTCCTGGGGCAACATCGATTTCGACGTCAACTTGACCATCTCCGATGGCGCCTGCGAGCAGACTGGGCAGTATTTCTTCGACATCTTCAACACCGATGGCTTCCTGGGCGACATGCCGCTGGTCAACTACGCCTATGCGCCCTATTTCAACGTGCTGCCGCGCAAATACCGCTTCCGCATCCTGCCTGCCTCCATGTCGCGCTTCTGGAAGCTGGCGCTGTTCAGGTCCAACGGCACGGCGGTGCCCTTCAAGCAGATCGCCAATGACGGCAACCTGCTGGTCAACCCGGTCCTGCTGACGGCGCTCGACGTGCAGGGCATCGCGGAGCGCTACGACATCGTCGTTGATTTCGCCGGAATGCCAGTCGGCACCAAAATCAAAATGGCCAATCTGCTGCGCATGCGCGACGACGGGCGCGGACCCAAGGAGGTGCTGTCCTACGCCGAAGCCTTGAAGCGCAGCAAGGATGAAGACCCCGTGCTGGGCGATATCATGGAGTTCCGCGTCGTAAGCTCGGTGCAAAGCGTCGACGACCCGACCCATACGCACACCATTGCGAACGCCTGCGGGGCCAATGACAAGAGCCAGGTTCCCGGCGTGCTCACCGCGCAGATCCCGATTGTCGCCCCGGTGCGCACCCGCGTCGTCGAGTTCGGCAGCTCCAACTTCGGCGACTCGCGCGGCTCCGATGGCCAGTGCACTCCCGACTGCCCGGAAACCGCGTTGTTCCCCTGGACCATCTCGGTCAATGGAGAGCGGGCGCACTCGATGAATGCCAACCGGGTTTCCATGGTTATTCCAAAGCCGGGCGAGGTTGAGCACTGGACCTATGTCAACAGCGGCGGCGGCTGGGACCATCCCATCCATCTGCATTTTGAGGAAGGCATCACCATGAACCGCGGAGGCGCCTCCATCCCCGCGACCGAGAAACTGGTCCGCAAGGATGTATGGCGTCTGCGCCCCGCAGGAAAGGTGCAGTTCCAAATCCAGTTCGGCGAATATGGCGGCTCTTACGTCAACCACTGCCACAATACGGTGCATGAGGACTTTGCCATGCTGATGCGCATTCAGTTGCTGACCGGCGTTGCAGGTTCGCCGCAAACCATGATCACGCGAACACCAAATCCGACACCTGACGGCGTCATCTTCACAACGCCTGAGGTGCTGCCGGAAGGCGTTCCCGCCGGATTCAAGGTCGGTTAGCCGGTTGGGATCACGCGTGATGCTGACGATTTTCAGGGCTCTGCTGTTGGCCGCGCTGCTGGGCGCGGGCTGGGGTCCGGCGGCTGCGGGCAGCGCTTCGCCCTGGGGCGGTAATTATTTCCCCAACCTGCCAGTCGTCACCCAGGACGGCAAGACGCTGCGTTTCTATGATGACGTGATCAAGGGCAAGGTGGTCGTCATCAGCTTCATCTACACGAGTTGCCCGGACGTGTGCCCGCTCACCACGGCCCGGCTGGCGCTGGCCGCCGACCAGCTTGGCGACACCTTGGGGCGCGACGTGTTTTTTGTGTCGATGACGGTTGATCCCGAAACCGACACGCCGGCGCGGCTCAAGACCTATGCGGAGGCTTTCACGTCGAATCCTGGCTGGCTGTTTCTGACCGGCAAGCCGGAGGACATGCGCGCCATCAACAGCAAGTTCGGCAACCGTTCCCCGCTGCTGGCCGAGCACAAGATGGAAATAGTTCTCGGCAATGACGCGACCGGCGACTGGCAGCGCGGCACGCCCTTTGGCGAGATCGCCTCCCTCGTCTTCGATATCCGCGGCATGAGTCCAAGGCTTTCGGCGGCGCAGGCGTCTGCGAATTCCGATGGAAACGAACCTGTCATCATCAGCCGCAATCCGGGAGAAACGCTGTTCCGCAAACTCTGCACTCCTTGTCACACGGTGGGCGTTGGCAACCGGGTCGGCCCCGACCTCTTTGGTGTCGCCAGCCGCCGGACGCCAGATTGGCTTGCTTCATTCATCATGAGCCCCGGCAAGATGCGGCGCTCGGGCGATCCTGTCGCTCTCGCTCTCGACAAGAAATTTCCGGGCGTTAAAATGCCCGAGCTTGGCCTCTCAGCCAATGATGCCAATGACCTGATCGTGTATCTCAAGGCGGCAACGGAGCGGGTGGAGGCGGCGAAGGATTCACTTCCGGCAATCCCGCCACACGATCCTAAAACACACACACATGCCAAGGCCAGCGCGGCGCCGGTGACAAATTGGCCTGATCCACCATGACCGAACTCGCCCTGAAGCAATTGATCCGGCCGAGACCAGCCACCGCAACTAACCAGACCAAAGTCGTGAGACGTTCTGGGGTTTGCATCCTACCTCGGCAACGATTGTGTGCTGCCAGCGAATCTGCTATCGTTTGCCCTCTAAGGGCAATTTGCATGTCGGGGCAACCGCATGAAGATATCCTCAAACCGAAATACCATCGTCCTCGTTGTGGAGGGCGCGACTGCCTGTGGCGTGCGCCAGCACCTGCGGGAAAACAGTTGTTTTGTGTCTGAGAAGAAAAAAGGAGTTTCCGGGTCATGACCGAACTAATGCTCTCGCGACGGAACGCATTGAAGGCGGGCGTCCTGGGCGGTGGCGCCTTGGCTCTCGGCAATAGTTCAGCGCAATCCCAGGCTGTTCTGACGCCATTCATGGACGCACTCCCTATTCCGTCCATATTGCAGCCGGTCGATGAATTTACGCCAAAAGCGGACGTATCGGCAACCAACGTCGATCGCAGCAAAACATTCCATGTGAGTGGCCCACGGGTGGTCCCAGCCAACACTGTCTATTACAACATCGAGGAAAAACCGGGCTACCACAAGTTTCATGCGCAGCTTCCGGCTAGCAGCATTTGGGGCTATCAGGGAATTCTTCCGGGAAGGACAATCATAACCGAAAGCGGGAAACCGACGCTTGTCCGTTTCGCCAATAACTTGCCGGTCAACGATCCGGTCGGCATCGGCGAGCCAGTTTCCGTCA
>VFJY01000092.1 GCA_009885825.1 Rhodobiaceae bacterium
GCGAAGAAGGAAATGGTCGAGGCCAACCTGCGTCTGGTGATTTCGATTGCCAAGAAATACACCAACCGCGGGCTGCAATTCCTCGATCTCATTCAGGAAGGCAATATCGGCCTGATGAAGGCCGTCGACAAATTCGAATACCGCCGCGGCTACAAGTTCTCGACCTATGCCACCTGGTGGATCCGGCAGGCGATCACGCGTTCGATTGCTGATCAGGCGCGCACCATCCGCATTCCGGTGCACATGATCGAGACGATCAACAAGATCGTGCGCACCTCGCGCCAGATGATGCATGAAATTGGCCGTGAGCCGACGCCGGAGGAGCTTTCCGAAAAGCTTTCCATGCCTTTGGAGAAGGTGCGGAAAGTTATGAAGATCGCCAAGGAGCCGATCAGCCTTGAAACGCCGGTGGGTGACGAAGAAGATTCACATCTGGGAGACTTCATCGAAGACAAGGGTGCGATTTTGCCAATCGACGCCGCCATCCAAGCCAACCTGCGCGAGACGACAACGCGCGTTTTGGCTTCGCTGACGCCACGTGAGGAGCGCGTCCTGCGCATGCGCTTTGGCATCGGTATGAACACCGACCACACGCTGGAAGAAGTCGGCCAGCAGTTCAGCGTGACGCGCGAACGCATCCGGCAGATCGAAGCGAAAGCGCTGCGGAAGCTGAAGCATCCGAGCCGGTCAAGGAAGCTGCGGAGTTTCCTGGATAATTGAGTTTAGAGACCAACTCTTATCACCTTCATCATGCCCAGCCCTGAGCTGGGCATTTTTTTGCCAATCAAGCTGAGAAAACCTATAGGAGTTACCATTGAATTTTGCCTCTACTATAGATTTGTAGAAAGCAACGCACTCAAATCCCCATTATTGGTACTTTGGAGTCGCAGATGAAACGGAAGTTGCAAGTTTTCGTGTCGAGTACTTTCAAAGATTTAATTGAAGAAAGGCAAGCTGCTGTTTCTGCAATTTTGAAGGCTGGGCATATTCCTGCAGGGATGGAGCTGTTCACAACTGGCGACAAATCTCAAATGAAAACCATTGAAAAATGGATAGATGAAAGTGACGTATACATGCTCATTCTTGGGGGCAGATATGGCTCGATTGAGCCAACGTCCGGTTTGAGTCTGGATGATCGAGTCAAGCCCGTCTATGGAGAGAGGAGGATTATGCCTCTACATACTCCGCTATGCTTGTGGGCGACGGGACTGCAATTCCATCTTCCTTCAGGCCCTCAATGTGAAAGCGGATAGCCTCTCGAATTTCGTTTTCGACCTCGCTAACGGTTGCGGCTGTGGCGACGCAACCCGGCAAGTCGGGGACATAGGCCGAATAGTTGGCGTTAGCCTTTTCGATTACAATTGCGTAGCGCATTAGCGCGTCTCCTTTAAACCTGCCTGCTTCAGAATGCTATTCAGCGTTCCTGGAGCCATGTCGTTGCTTAGCTTGCCTGCCACAGTAACACGACCGGGCTTTCTTGGATGTTTGTATTGCCTGTGACTGCCCCGCGTTGCAACGATATACCACTCGTCTTCTTCAATCATGGCAATTATATCGCGGACTTTCTTCATCTATAACTGCCCTAAATCTGTTTGATTTTCTTACACATAGCGGCCCTGACAGACAAGTGGCGGCAAGTCTTGGTGGTCGGGTTCTTCGGGGCAAGTCCGAGGACAGGCTTACCTGACCATGGAGAGTGGGGAAGGCTGTTTGAAAATTGAAAAGCTCTAAAGTTGGGGCAGCAAGTTTGGATCACCGCAAGCCCGGCTTTCAAGATGCGATCAAAGCGCCTATCAAGGCCCCCGGGCGGCGACCGTCTGGCCGGCGCCCGAGCCTCAGGAAAAGGAGGTTAACATGACACCGCGCAATTTCTCGCTTACTGCCGCGATCATCTTCGCGATCATCGCACTTGTGCAACTGGCCCGGGCCGTCTTCGGCTGGGAAGTAACGATTAACGCCTACGCCGTGCCGCTGTGGCTCAGCTGGGTCGCCTTCATCGTTGCGGCTGGGCTTTCCTACTTCGGCCGGAAGGCCTACTACGCCGCAGGCACATAAACATAGGCTCCGTCCTTCGCCTCCGCCATGCCGAGGCCGGGGTAAGGCCAGTGGTAGCCCAGCATTTTCTTCTTTCCGCTCGCGGCCATGTCGAGCAGTTTCTTGCGGTTGGCTGCGGCGCCCGCGTGGTCGGCGTCGAAGCCGAATTTCCAGTCGGGGTGGGCGAAGAAGACGGTGGCGTTGGTGATGGCGTCGCCGGTTATGATCAGGCCGTCGCCGCCCGCCAGTTCGAAGGAGACGTGGCCGGGTGTGTGGCCTGCCGTGTCGATCACGTTCAGGCCGCTCACAAGTTCACTGCCGGGCTTGAACATGGTGACCTTTTCCTTGATGGCGGCAAGCTGGCCCTGGATGCCCTTGACCATGCCTTGCATGTCCTTTGGCGTCTTGCTCACGAGATCTTCGGCTACCCAGAAATTCCATTCGGCTTCGGCAACGTGGAACGAGGCGTTGGCGAAGGTGGATTTGCCGTCGCCGCCAATGGTGCCCCAGAGATGATCGGGGTGGGCGTGGGTATAAATGACCTTGGTGATGGCGCCAGGCTCTGTGCCTGCGGCTTTCAGGCTGTCGGCCAATTTGCCAGCGGTGGGGGCCATGGCGCCGCCGCCACCTGTGTCAATCAAAATGACGTCGCTGCCGGATTTGAGCAGCAGGGGGCTGACCTCAAACTGCGCCTTGTCGCCTTGCACCTGCGCGCCGAGCAGGGCTGCAAGTTCTTCCGGTTTCGCTTCCGGGCTTACGACTGACAGGGGGAGCATGATCGTACCGTCGCTGACAACGGTTACATCAAAACTGCCCTGTTTGAACGTGTAGGGGGCGGCGAGCGCGAGCGCATGTTTTGGCAGCACACCTGCTGCGATGAGGCCAGCGGCCACGCCCATGAATTTGCGGCGGTCAAGAATGAGGTTTGATGATCCGAGGAAAGCTGGTGTATGCATTGTCATTCTCCTGTGGGTGAATTATTGCAACACTCAAGGTTACTCTTAAATGTGTCAACTGGATGACTTTATTTTTGGAGGCGGCGATGTCTTGGCTCAAAAATTTGTTTGGCGGCGAGGCTTCCGGGGGAGCGCCCAAGTCTTTGAAATCGGCGGAGCACAAGGGGTTCACGATTGAAGCCCAGCCCTACAAGGAAGGCGGGCAGTTTCAGCTTGCGGGCGTGATTTCAAAGGAAGTTGACGGGGCGCGGAAAGAACACAGGTTCGTGCGGGCCGACCGCTTTACATCCATTGATGAGGCCGCCGACTTCGCCATCAGCAAAGGGCGGCAGATAATAGATGAGCAGGGTGAACGGCTGTTCGGCTGAGGCCGCTCATGCCTTGAAGCCTTCGTCGGCAAGCGCCTTCGTGATGATCTTTTCCACTTCATCCAAGGGATGTTTGGTCAGGTCTTTGTGGATTTCCAATGTTGTTGCTTTGGCGAGGGCGGCATTTGCAGCCTTGCGGAATTCACCGAGGGCAACGGGCGGCGCGACCAGGATGAAGTTTTCGAATTCGCCGCGCGCCAGATCGGCCGCCATGTCTTCCGCAATCTGGTGCACGAAACGGTCCTCTGCCACACGGTGCCAGTCCGTTGTTTCAATTGACGACCGGCGGCCGAAACTATCTTGCGTGCGGGTCGGCTTGTCCGCGCCCTGGTCGCGGGTGGCGGGGTTGTCCTGCTCATAGGCGCGCACCAGTCTGAGGTTTGGGGATTGGGCATCCCCATCATTGCGCAGCACAAGGGCATGGGCACCGTCTGCCACCAGCACACGGGTTTTTGCGGACAATCGTTTCATTGTAACCTCCTTGAGATGTTGCAGTTTGGCCACCCGGAAATGAGACGTGCATTGAGCGAGATCAATGGGCTTGATCCTCCGATCCGATCGGGCCAAACTTGCATGCCATGAAACATCTCTTCCATTTTGAGCACCGCAGCGAACCGCTTGCCTCACCACAAAGGTTTTCAACACGACTGTGGAGGAATGGCAAGTGGGCGTTGGCGACCATTGTTGTGGCGCTGGCGATTGGCATGGCGGGCTATATGGCGTTTGAGGCCATGGGGTTCATTGACGCCTTCGCCAATGCGGCGATGATCATATCGGGCATGGGTCAGCTCTCACCGCTTCATACGGAGGGTGGCAAGATATTTGCCGGGGTCTATGCGATATTTTGCGGGCTGCTGATTTTTGGCGTGGCGGGCCTGATATTGGCCCCGGTTTTTCACCGCGTTCTGCACAGTTTTCATGTGGATGAGAATGACTCGTAAAATCACAATTGCCGCCGCCCAATATCCGCTGGATGCGCTGAAAAGCCTCGCCGAATACGAGGTGAAGATCACGCGCTGGATTGAAGAGGCGGTGGGGCAGGGTGCTGAACTTCTGGTGTTTCCGGAATATGGCGCCATGGAGCTGGCGGCGATCACTGGCGACGCGGGTGATGTCAGCGCGTCATTTGATGCGGTGTCGGCATTGGCGCCGGAGACGGACCGGTTGCATGCGGCGCTGGCGGCCAAGCATGGGGTTGCCATTGTCTCAGGTTCGGGGCCGCAGCGCAGGCCCGGTTGCACACCCAACACAGCGCATATTTTTGGGCCAACGGGTGTTCGAGGCGTTTACGACAAGATCATGCCAACACCCTGGGAGCGCAACCCGTGGAAGATTTCACCGGGTTTGAAGCTCACAGTATTTGACGTGGGCAAAGCCCGCATTGGCCTGCTCATCTGTTACGACATTGAATTTCCGTTGCTGTCGCGGGCTTTGGCGGAAGCCGGGGCGGAAATCATTCTGGCGCCATCCAATACGGAAACCGAATGGGGCTATTGGCGCGTGCGCACCGGGGCCATGGCAGGGGCCTTGGAAAACCAGGTCTATACGGTGCATGCGCCGGTTGTCGGGGCCTCGCCATGGAGTGCGGCATGTCCGCAGAACTCCGGCATGGCCGGAATATTTGCGCCGTCCGATGTGGGATTTCCGCCGGGCGGCGTTCTGGCGCTTGGTGAAATGAACAAGCCGCAATGGGTTTACGCAGAGGTTGATCTTGATCTCATTGCCAAGGTCCGCGCCAGTGGCGGAGTGCAGACCTACAATCACTGGATGGAGCAGCCGGGGGCCACGCAATTGCCGGCTGCTTCAGTGGTGAATATCTCAGGTGCGAAGCAGCGCGTCGGCCGGGAATGATTTCGCCAACGCGTCAATGGCATCGAAGCCTGCCTGCAGATTCCAACAGTTGATCAGACCCAGGCGAAAGCCGCCTGGGGGCATGGGGTGGTCGGCGGCATTCTTGTTTTCGTAGAAGGTGATCTGCAGGCTCGATACGTGGGGAAGGGCGCGTATCTTCGATTGCCGGTCCTGGGGGGGATGCAGGAAATCATTCAAGTGCCTTGCAAAGAGTGGGATTGAATACCCCTCGCGCCGGTCCTCGTCCCTGTAGCGCCACTTGCCCTTGGCGTAGAGATTGACCAGCGCATCAATCCAGCCCTTGCCATTGAGATCGCACCACTGGTCGGCAAAGCGCAAATGCGCTTCAATGATTGTGCCTCCGATGGTTTCAAAATTCATCATGCCGGTATAGTTTTTCATGTGCTTGCCGACCCACGCCCGGAGGCTGGCTGCAATCTCTTGAATTTCATCGGCATGGAGTGTCCAGTATCTGAACATGCCCTCCTGCGCGGGCACTCCGGTGGCGTGGCGAATCCATTGCACACGGCCGTTGACCACCGCACAATCAGTGGAAACGTGGGGGCCCTTGAGCAATGGCATCCAGAAGTGCCCGGGCAATGAATTGAGCGTCATCTCACGCTCAGAATGCATGATTTTGCTGCCCACGCCCATTCCCTTCAAGTTGGTGATGGGCTTTGAAAAGACCGGATAGGATGGCGGCGCCACACCATGGGGGCCGCAGACCAAACCCTGGCTTTGGGCGATGCGCAGCTTGTCATAGATCCAATTGTGCTTGGGATACCACGGCCAGGCGTCAAAATCATCTGTAGGGATCAGGACGTCGGGAGGACATTGAACATTCTCGAAGAATTGGTCCCGCCAAGGGTCTCGCTCGCATATGGGCATGGGTGATATCTAGCAGAGCCAGACTGACAGGCAATGGCAGGAGCGATAACTTCTAGTTGATTTCCCAGGTGATATTCGCGTCCACAGCGATGACCTGCTCGCCCTGGGCGATGGGCACATCGGCCGACATGGCCTCCGAGCGCATGTTCTTGAACATTGGGCTGGGTGGCTGGTAACCGCCGCCTTCAGAAATAGAGACTATGTTTCCAAGCGTCACGCCGCTGGCCTCGGCATAGATATTTGCCTTGCGCCTGGCGTCGACAACGGCGAGTTTCCGCGCTTCGTCGGTTGCCGTGTCGGGCTTTGCAAGCTGGAACATGACGCCGTTGATCTGGTTGGAGCCGGCGGACACAACGGCATCGAGCACAGAGCCGAGGGTGCCCAGTTTGCGGATCGTCACGTTCACATTGTTTGAAACATCATAGCCCAGGACTTTGGGCGGCTGGTTGCCGCCCGGGCCAAAATCATAGCGCGGATTCACGCTGAAGTTTGACGTTTGAATGTCACGCATTTCAACTTGCGCGGCGGTGAGGGCGGCGATGATTGATTCCATCGCCTTGGTGTTTGCGTCGAGCGCTTCGCGCGCGGTCGCTGCCGAGCTCATGGCTCCCAGGGTGACAACCGCCATGTCAGGAGCAAGACGCACTTCACCATGGCCGGCAAGCGACAGGGTGCGTGGAAGTTGTGCATCGTCAGCGAAGGCAGGACTCACGAAAACACTGCCGACCGCAATGACACTGACGGCAATAATTTGGGGAAGCATTTGTTACAATCTCCTTGATGTTCCGAAACTGTTGATCGCTGGAGATTGAGGCAAAACTTTGAGACCCCTTTGCCTTGAGGGTTCCGTCACAACGCAAGTGCAACTTTGTCAATTTTGTGGCACCTTTGTTGAGTGATTCGCAATAGCGAACGCATAATGGAAGGGGTAACTATGGATATTTTTGGAACTATCAAATCAGTTGTGCGTGAGTTGATTGATGTCAGTGTCGTGCTGATTGCCTTGGCTATCGTTTTGTCAATTCTCGTTGGCGGATCGCTTCCGTTCCTCGGAAATGTGGTTGGCAACATGACGAGTTTGGTCAAGGATCTCGGTTCGAACGGCGTTGTTGGCCTGATCGTTCTGGGTGTCATTCTTTGGCTGTTCCAGAATCGTGGCGGCAGCGCTGCCGCGGCTCGCAAATAGTGAAGGGAGCGGGGACGCCCCAATGGGCGTCTCCGCACCGTTAACATCATGATCAAGCAATTTTCGGATTTCATGTGGTCGGCGATCGTTTTGCTGTTTCAGCTGGTGCTCGCGGCTGTTCTTATCGCTTTGATTATGGGCGAGGCGGGGGGAAGTGTAGTCACGTCTGTCTACGCAAATGTGCGCGATCTTTTGACGTCGCTCAATCCGGCGACGGTTGCCGTTGTGGCGGTGCTGTATCTGTTCTGGCAGCTGCACAAGAACCGCGTGGCTTGATTTTAGTCGCGGAGCTTCGAGACCGCCGGGCCAGATTTCGGCCAATGGCCGTGTCATTGCAACACCCTTTACTTGTTGATTTTAAAGGGAAAATTGGCGCGTTAACACATTATGAATAGGAATATGGTATCATGATAGGCAATTCGCATTCCGCGAATGGAGGTTAATTGGTATGGACATGTTCGGACAAGTAAAAAACTTCGTGCGTGAATTAATCGACATCACTGTTGTGCTTATTGCCTTGGCTATCGTATTGACAATTCTGGTCGGCGGATCGCTTCCGTTCGTCGGAAATGTCGTTGGCAACATGATGTCGATGGTCAAGGATCTCGGTTCGAATGGCGTAGTTGGCCTGATCGTTCTGGGCGTCATCGTTTGGCTGTTCTCTGGCCGCGGCGGCACGGCAGTCGCCCGCAAGTAATTCAAGGCGCGAAGGCGGCTCCCCGGCCGCCTTCGCGTTCTTGCTGTCACCTTCAAGCAATATGCTTCGAGGCACCGCAAAGCGACACACCTCGGCATGAGGGTTGTTTGTGTTTACCTGAACGGCGGCTCGTCGAAGCTTCTCAGCTTTCTGGAGTGAAGCTGGGAGAGTTCGCCGCGCATGCGGTCAAGCGCTGCAATTCCAATCATCAGATGTTCGCTCACGGCGCGGTCATAAAAGGCGTTGGCGGCGCCCGGCAATTTTATTTCACCATGCAAGGGCTTGTCGGACACGCAAAGCAACGTGCCATAGGGCACGCGGAAGCGATAGCCTTGGGCCGCTACGGTGCCTGATTCCATGTCAACTGCGATGGCGCGGGACAGGTTGATGCGTTTCCTCTCCTGGCTCCAGCGCAGCTCCCAATTGCGGTCATCATTGGTGACCACGGTTCCCGTGCGCAACCGGGCTTTCAAGGCTTCGCCACTTTCACCGGTGACTGCCGCCGCCGCACCTTGCAGGGCCACCTGCACTTCGGCGAGCGCTGGAATCGGAACTTCCGGCGGAACGACGTCATCAAGAATGTTGTCTTGCCGCAAATAACCATGGGCGAGAACATAATCCCCGATGCGCTGGGATTGGCGCAGGCCGCCGCAATGGCCAATCATGAGCCAACAATTGGGGCGGAGCACCGCCAGATGATCAGTCATGTTTTTGGCGTTTGACGGGCCAACGCCGATGTTCACCAGTGTGACACCGCCCTGGCCGTCCCGGCGCTTGAGATGATAGGCTGGCATTTGATAGCGGTGCCAGAGGGAAGCCTCGATGATTTTTATCACGGCTTCCGTTGTCATTCCGCGCGTGATGACGCCACCGCCAGGCAGATGCAGCGATTCATAGGGGCTGTCTTCATTCAACCGGGAAACACCCCAGTTGATGAACTGGTCAACATAGCGGTGGTAGTTGGTGAGCAATATCCAAGGCTGCACATCCACCCAATGGGTCCCCGTGTAATGCTGCAGCCGTTTCAGGGAATAATCCACGCGCACGGCATCGAACATGGCCAGGGGCAGGGGATGATCGGCGGCATGATCCCAGTTCCCGTCGGCGATTTCATCACCCACCAGGGCCAGGCGCGGCACGGGAAAATGCAGGGCCAGTTCGGCTGCGGTTGTTCCCTCGCCGCCCAGATCGTCGCCGTTGTCGAGAATATAGGGGTAGGGAATTTCCTGGTCGGAGACGCCGACTTCAATGGTCGCCGCGTAGTCTTTCACCAGGAAGGATAGTTGACCTGTGAGGTATCTTTGAAAATGGGCGGGCTGGGTTATCGTGGTGACATAGGTGCCGGGGCCCTGGAATTTCGCATAGGCACGGGCGATCGAGGGCTGCACACCCTGGGCTTCGTAGGTGACGCGCAATTGGGGGTAGCAGAATTCGCGGCGTTCGGCTGCGGTGGGGCTTTGCCTGGTTTCAAAATATCTTTCCAGACAGGCCTTCAGTTTTTCGGTGGCCGCTGTATGGAGCGCGATCAGCTGATCAACGGCGGCTTGGGGGGAGAGATTCTGTGTCAACATCATGTAGCTCTAGCATAACTCGGCGAATTGATGTAGCCACTGCGTCCACGTGGGGGCCTGTAGCTCAATGGTTAGAGCTGACGGCTCATAACCGTCTGGTTCCGGGTTCAAATCCTGGCGGGCCCACCACGCCTCTTATTTCCCTTTTTCTTTCAATGAGTTATGTTGCGGGTAGACTCTCACCTGTTTACCGGTGCGAGTCAGGATGGTGCCGACCTGCGCCGCCATCGAGCGTGTCATTGCCGGAGAGCCCCGACAGCACGTTGCCGTCAACCGAGCCCGTGAGGGTGTCGTTGAAAGCAGAGCCTGCGAGATTTTCAAATCCGGCGATTCTGTCTGATCCGGCGGCGCCGGTGGCTTGCGGGGCGGTCAGGGTAGGCTCACCTTTACACCAGCAAGAGCGTGCCCATAGGACAGGGTGTCGACATCCAGGCCGCCGTTCAACACATTGGTTCCGCCATTTGTTGCGCGGTGAATGCAGACCAGCCCGCCGCTTCACCCCAGCCCGATGCGAAAACTCCGCTGGTTGGGAAGCCATAGGTGATTGTCTGGGCCACACCACCGGTCGGCTTGGTCCAGATAACACCGCTGTTTAGCTGATTGACGAGGGTGGGATTGAAACCGGTCGATACGCCGTTGCTGGTGCCGCCCTGGACGGTTCCCGTATCAAATGGCTCCAGACGATGCCATTCGACAAACGGATTACTCTTACACAACTCGCACATACGCCACTCGCACCAATCCAATACCAGGCGGTGAATTTAGCTGCGGCGGGTTTAACGGGCTGTTTTGGGCGGCTGGCGAAGTTTATGAAAATTTGAACCATATTGCAGGTGAAGATGGTTAAAAATTTCTTGATTCCTTCATGATGCAAGCCTGATATTGAGGGTGCGGTGCCGTACTTCAAGTGGAGATGGCAGCAATTTGACCAGTATGGCTTCGGCAATTTCAGCGACTGAATAGACCTGTTTGGGCGAGCGCAAATCGAGAGTATCGACCCTATCGGGAATCACCTGCGGTCGTTTTCCGTCTGTCAAGAAAACGGCCGCATGGACACGTGGGTCGGCGAGAATTGACCTGCAAACTTCGTCCGCCGCAACCGAGTTTGCCCTTATGGTTGAAGTGCCAATCACGGCGGAGTTTAGAGTTGGCATTGCCACACCACCAGTCATTGCCCATTTTGCGCGGAGCCTTGAGACTACTGTGCGTGCGACCTCCTCGGTTGGACAGCCATCATCCAGAATGCAATGAAGAAGAGGAATCTGCGCGATCTCGCCGCCGCCCAGCATCTCTCTCAGAATCAGGCTTCTTATCTGGTTCATCGCATTTGTGCTGGCATCATGCATATCGAAAGAAGGGCGCTGGTTTACCTCCAGGATCGCACCACCTGTCATGTGATGAGATTTGGCCACGTCCGGAAGGAGAAAGTCGACACCGCAGATATCAAGACCGACAAGACGCGCAGCGTGCTCGGCCGCGTTTATGTTGTCAGGGTGCGCCAGCGTGGTGACGTCAACCGCCGTGCCACCTGTGGAAAGCGAGCAAATGCTGCTGAGATGAACGACGCGGCCGCTCTGGGGTATGGATTTCGCCGTAAGATCTTGGCCCGACAGCACACGGACAGCATCCCCTTCAACGCTCAACCATGTGTACGGCTGATGTTTCAGTGGTCCTCGAATGGGGTTTTTATTGGCGTCGGCCGCCAGTTCCTCAACTGTCATGATGCCGTTGCCTATGACATGCGCTGTCTCGTGGCGTGTAACGTGGGCCATCTTGCCACCGATGATCAGAAACCGGTGATCGGCACCTTGCAAGAACGGCCCGACTATGACTTTTTTCGAGTACTCAAACGCGAGTTTTGCCGCTTAAACTGCTTCCGCATCATTGACAAC
>VFJY01000084.1 GCA_009885825.1 Rhodobiaceae bacterium
CATCGCGGGTCGCATCGTGGGTCGCATCGTGGATCACACCGTGGGTCGCATCGTGGTTCACACCGCGGGTCGCATCGCGGTTCGGGGCGTGGCAACTACCACTAGTTTACTACCCACTCCAAGAATAATACTGTGGGTGTCTTTGGGAGCGGCCATCTTGGCCGCTCCTTCCTCTTTGCAGATAATCACGCCAGCAGGCGTCTGCGCCAGACCGGTTTTATTATTTCAAGCGCGACCAGAAGAAAAACGCCGGCGCCGAGTGTCAGGGCCAAGTCGTCGAAATGCAACGGGCCAAACCGGAACAGGCCGCTCGCGAACGGCCACAGAAGCGTCAGGCCGAGTATCGCCGAAACTGCCGCGAGCACAAGAACGAGTGTCAAATTTGGTCGCAGCAGGGCGGTGGCTATCGAGGCGCTGAATGAGCGGTTGACGACAATCAACCCGACAATTGTCATCACCAGCGAGAAGAAAGCCAATGCCCGCACTTCGTTCTCGGGCATGCCCCTCTGGGTTGCCGCCAGAAAGATGGCCGCAACCAAAATCAACGACAGGGCGCCCTGCAGGAGACTCCATCCGATGAGCGGCCGCGAGAACAGGGGTTCTTCGGGTCCGCGCGGCGGCCTTCGCATCACGTCTTCTTCTTCGGTTTCATTCTCAAAGACCAGCGAGCACACAGGATCAATGACCATCTCCAGAAACGCGATGTGCATGGGCCCAAACAGGATGGGCAGGCCAAAGAGAAGCGGCAACAGCGCCAGCCCGGCTATCGGCACGTGAACTGCGATGACAAAGCCCATGGCCTTGCGCAAGTTGTCATAAATCCGCCGGCCCAACCGGATGGTTTTGACGATCGAGCCGAAGTCATCATCCAGCAACACGATTGAGGACGCTTCGCGGGCGACATCGGTCCCCCGGCCTCCCATGGCAACGCCGATGTGCGCCGCCTTCAGCGAAGGCGCGTCGTTCACGCCATCACCTGTCATCGCCACGACCTCGCCAATGGATTTGAGCGCATTGACGATGCGGAGCTTCTGCTCCGGCATGATGCGCGCGAACACCGTAGCCGACCGCACCCGCTGGCCCAACTCGGCATCATTCATGGCCCGGAGATGATCTCCCGTGATGACATCTTCCGGATCAAGACCTGCCTGCTGCGCAATTGCCTTGGCTGTTGCCGGGTAATCGCCAGTGATCATGATCACCTTGATGCCAGCGGTTTGGCATTCCTTCACGGCAGCGGGAACGCTTGGCCTGATGGGATCCGCAAGGCCGACGAGGCCGGCAAATTTGAAATTGAAGTCACGCTGGGAGGTTGGCCACTTGCGGCCTGTGAAAATTGCACGCGCCACACCCAGGACCCGCAAGCCTTCAGCCGCCATGGCGTCCAGAGTATCTACCAGCGCCTTGCGGTCCGCAGCGCTCAGATGGCAAAGATCAGCAATGGCTTCGGGGGCGCCCTTGGCGGCCACAATGAAATGTTTTGCGCCTTCTTCTTTTTCCCACACCTGCGACATGGCAAGAAGTCCCGGTCGAAGCCCATAGGCATGCACCAGCCTATGCTGCAGGCCTTTGAGACCCAGTTCATGAAACGCCCTGTCCATGGGATCAACCGGAGCCTGGGCGCTGGCAAGCACGCCGAACTCAGCGAGCTGTTGGAAATCCTTGGGGATTTTTTTGCCTGCCGCCTTGTCGGGACGGAAAACCTTTCCGTTCTTGAGCCGCAGTTCGGCAATCGACATGCGGTTTTCGGTCAAGGTGCCAGTCTTGTCGGTGCATAGCACGGTCGCAGCACCCAGCGTTTCAATGGCCGCGGCGCGCCTGGTCAACACGCGTTCGCGTGAAATACGCCAGGCGCCCATCGCCATGAACACGGTCAAGACAACGGGGAATTCCTCGGGTAGCAGCGACATGCCGAGCGCAATGCCGGCCAGCACGCCTTCGAGCCAATCGCCGCGCGTGAGGCCATAAAGCAAAACCGCGAAAACACATACGATGCCGCCAAAGATGGCAAAGGCTTGCACCAGCTTTCGGATCTGCCGCTGCAATCGTGGCGGCGCAATCTCAAGGCTGCTCAGCGAATGCCCGATCTTGCCGATTTCGCTTGCGGCGCCGATGGCGATCACCTCGCCAATTCCTGTGCCCCGGACGATCAAGGACCCGGAGTACACAAATGGCAGGTCATCGCCGCCCGGCCTCTGCAACCGCGAGGGGTCAAACCTGTAGTTGGCGACCTTGCGCACGGGAACGGATTCGCCAGTGAGCAAAGACTCATCGGCCTGCAAGTCATGGGCTTGAAAAAGCACAGCGTCGGCGGGCGCGCGGTCGCCTTCGCCCAGCGCAATGATGTCGCCGCGCACCACTTCGCGGCCCGCTATCCGCTTGCGTTGCCCGTCGCGGATGACCAAGGCGCGGGGGCTGGTGAGATCGCGCAGGGCCTCAAGCACCCGTTCGGTGCGCGATTCCTGCACCACGGTGATGACAACCGACATAGACGCGAGCGCCAACAGGACGAGCGCGTCCGTCATGTCGCCGAGAACCGTGTAGATCGCGCCGCTGGCGAGCAGCAGCATCAGCATGGGTTCGCGGATAACCTCGATGGCGATGCGCAGTGGCGTCCGTCTGTCGGGTTGGGGCAACTCGTTGTACCCCTCCGATTTCAACCGGCTTTGGGCCAGTTCTTCACTGATCCCCTGAATTGGGCCAGACGCTGAGGGGTTCGCGGTCATCAATGGGACATCAGGACTGGAATCCTTGCGTGTTCCATGACATGCTGGGTTGCTCCGCCGAAAATATACTGGCGCAATCGCGAGTGGGCATAGGCACCCATCACCAGCAGGTCGGCACCCCTGTCATTGGCGAGCCGCAGCAATGCCTCGCCGGCATTGAGGCCATTGGATTCAAGCCCTTCCGCCATTGCTTTCACCCCGTGACGGGCGAGAACCGTCGCCATCTCCGCACCCGGCAGCTCGCCAGCACTTTGGCGCTGTTTATAAGGATCAACCCACACGACGCGAACGTCGTTCGCAACCTTGAGCAGCGGCAAGGCATCGAATGCAGCGCGCGCTGCCTCGCGGGTGTCATTGCAGCCAACGACAATGGATTTGGGCGTTTCATATGATCCCGCCTGCGGAATGATCAAAACCGGCCTGCCGACTTCCATCACCACGCGCTCCACCAGACCTGTTTCAATTTCAGCCTCTGAGTTTTCAGCAATCTGGCTCACCAGAATGAGATCGGCAGACGCGCCAGTTTCGATAAGACGTGGCGCGATCTCCGAATAGACGGAATTCATTTCGCGCCATTCATGGAGCAATCCATCCTGTTTCATCCTGGTTTCAAAACGCTGCTTGACGGCAGCCAGATTTGTCTTGAAATATTGCTGATGCGCCTCATAAACCGCAGGCGGCGCAGCGTATCCCACTTCCGGGTATATGGTGACCGCAGGAATGACATAGCACCCGATGACATGGGCCCCATGGGCTGTTGCAATCACGGCTGCGGCATCAATCATGGCCTCCGCGCGGGGCACATCGTTGAGGGAGAGAAGAATGGTCTTATATGCCATGATCAGGGCTCCGTTTGTTGTTGACCTTGCTGGAAA